>CAZTIB010000171.1:0-4043 GCA_964613615.1 uncultured Chromatiaceae bacterium | reverse complement strand
ATATCTGCTTTGAAAATCAACGGCTGGCCTCGGCACAGCCACCAACGAGCTAAGTAAGTCTGGAGGGAAGAATGTTTAAACGTATTTGTATGCCATTAGTGGCGGGAGCGGCGATCCTGCTGTGCGCAGGCGCGGCCCAGGCCGTGAACGTTGCGGTGAACGGTGGTTTCGAAACAGGCGACTTTGACGGGTGGACGCAGTTTCCAAGCGGCACCCAGACGGTTGGCGGCTTTGACCCCACCGAGGGCGTGTTCGCGGCGGAACTCTTCAATACCAATCCCGCCAGCGCCAGCCTGATCAAGAACGCTAACGTCGGCATTGGGGTGGCCAATCCGGGCGACCCGATTACCATCACCTTCGACGCGCGCGGTGAGTTAAACGCTGGGGGAGTCGCATTCGCCGAGCTCTTCTCAGAGCTCGACGGCGGCGGCACGTCCAAATCGGAGATCCTCGGCGGCGGGCCGCTGGCCCTGAACGGAGATCCGGCTGTATGGACATCTTTCGTGTTCAACACGACCGCCGGACCGGATGTGAGTGGTGGCATCACGCTGCAGCTGACGGCCACGACCGGAGCAGATAACTCGAGCATTGCGCAGGTCTTCTATGACAACGTCCGCATCGAAGTTGTTCCGGTTCCCGCCGCTGTGTGGCTCTTCGGCTCGGCCCTTGGGCTGCTGGGCTGGGTGAAACGCAAGGCTGCCTAGGCTGGCAACAATCGCAAGGAAGACCCGGCCATCGCGCCGGGTTTTTCTTAGCGGATATGGGGTCGAACCGAGTTCCTGGGGAAAGCGGTTCGGCCTCTTTATTCGAGCCGAATTCCGACCCGGCCGGCGGAGTCACAAACCGACTTTTTTCCCGAATACGTGAATTTCGTCGAAAGGCCTGTTTCGTTCTTCTTCCACGCCTATAGTTTTTACCAGCCGGGAAAACATGGTTTTCGGAGTGCGCTTCACGATCATGTTCATAAGCCACCTGGGAAAGAAGCCCCGCGGATCGGAATGCGTAATGATTTCCACGTGCAGCTTCCCGTCTTCCACTGGATGAATTGTCCATTTCGTGTAGGTGGTGGGGGTCCTGATGGTGCCGCGCTTCTCCTCCACGTATCCAGGCAAACCTGAAGACTCCATGGTGACTGTGTTGGAGTTTCGTTCGTACTCGGTGACCGTCCTGATCACGGCATCCCTGTCCTTGATGGGCCAGGGGAATTTTGTAACCATATACGTGATGGACACACCGTTAGGGTCCGTGTCCTGCAACAGTTCTGCATTGCCGATGACCGGTATCCATTCGGGGACCAATTCCGCGTCGGCCAATACCGTCAATAAGGTCTTGATGGGCACGTCGAGGGTCGTGACCGCCTTTACTGCCTTGATCGGCTGCCCTTCGATGGCTTTGGTATAAACCAGGGGATCGGCGTTTTTTCGGGAGGCAAGTTTCCAACCGTCATCGGCAACATATGCTGGCCCCGGAACGGACCAGGACAACAACACGATCCATATCAGCCACCGCCCCCTCGGCGGGCGCCGGTCAGCCGTTTCATTCATCTGGCCACCGTCAAGTGCATGCAAATAGCGTCTTGAATGGGGGTGAGCCTGTCAAGTGGTTTCACAAGTCATCATCGGCGGCAGGAGCCCGGCAGCTTCGTTGCCTGCGGACGTTGTGGTTCTGAAACCGGCTGGCCAGATAGTTTTCGGCCGGGCCAGCACCTATAATGCCGGCCCCTTTATCAATGACGCGCGCCCGTTTGGCGGGTGGCGGGCAGATTCTGGAGCACAAGAATGATTTTTATGACGGGCGCCACTGGCAAGATCGGCGGAGAAACCGCGAAACGACTGGTGGAAAAAGGCGCCAGTTTGCGGGCTTTGGTCCGGGACGAAGCCAAGGCAGCGGATCTGAAAGCTGCCGGCGTGGAGCTGGTGGTCGGTGACATCGCCGACGCGGGCACCGTCAAGCAGGGAATGGAAGGCGCTGAGAAGGCATTCCTTCTGTTGCCGAACGGCGAGCACCAGGAGGCGAACGAAAAGCAGTTCACCGATCTGGCGGTCGCGGCCGGTGTCAAACACCTGGTGAAGATATCCTCGATGGAAGCGGTTGCTGATGCCAAGACGCCGATTCCTCGCGCCCACTGGGCAGCGGAAGAATACATTCGGGCTTCGGGTCTGGACTGGACCATGGTCAAGCCAAACTTTTTCATGCAGAACCTGCTCGCGAGCGCCGGCACGATCAAAGAAATGCGCAAGTTTTTCCTGCCGATGGGCGATGGCACGACCGGCATGGCGGATGGTCGTGATATCGGAGCGGTTTGCGCCGAGGTACTGACGGGTGAGGGGCATGCCGGGCAGAGTTATGAAATCACCGGCCCGGAAGTGCTGTCATTTTATGATGTGGCCGACCGGTTCTCGGCAGTGCTCGGTGAGAAGGTCGAGTACGTCCCGCTGCCGATGGAACAGTTTCGCGAGAAACTGAGCGGGATACTGGTGCCATGGCACCTGGACGCCGTCTGCGCATTATTCCAGGAGATTGCCGAGATCGGTCTCGATCATACGACCGATACGTTTAAAGAGCTGATCGGTCGCGACCCGATTTCGCTCAGGCGGTTTATCGAGGACCATGTGGCAATATTTAGATAGAAAAAGTCTGGCAACGCCTGTCGCCGCCGAGCTTGGCAATGCAAAGAACAGGAAATTCTAAGGATTTCACCCGCAACTTCGGGAAGGCCGAGCCTGAAAAGGTCGCGGCGCTGGACGCATGAGCGTCGATCCGGCAGCCGCAAAGCCCCAGCCGTCCCGCAAGGTGCACGGCCGTGACACAGATACCATGGCCCCGGCGCGCTGCGCGTGCTACGCGGCCTGGTCGGAACTCACCGCGTCACCCCACGACATGGATCCGCGACCCGGGTTGCGCGAAAAACGTGGCGCGTGGAATGCGGTACCCCACGGCCAGGCCCTGGACGCACTGACCGCCGAATTCATCGACACGGAGCTGGACGTGCTGAAGCGCCAGTACAGCAGCCTGTTCGAGGTGGGCAGCGACGGACCGCCGGTGCCCATTCGCGAAGATATTCAGACCGGCCAGCGCGCCGGTACGCGCGAAGACCTGGTGCGCTTCTATGACTTCTTCGGTTACGCGCTGGCCGAGCGCTTTGCGTGGGCCCCGGATCACCTGTCCGTTGAGCTCGAATTCATGCACTTTCTCTGCTACGGCGAAGCGGCGACAGAAGACGACCCCGAGCCGTACCAGCTGGCGCAGGTGGATTTTGCCGAGCGACACCTCGTGCGCTGGGTGCCCACATTCGCCGACAAGGTGGCGGAAACCGCCGGTGACAGTGTTTACACGCGCGTTACCGCAGCGCTTAAGGATTTCATCCTGGCCGACTATGGCTGGCAGTCGGGCACGATCTCCGCCGTGAAGTAGAACTGACGGTAGGTTACCAAGTGGCAATGGTCATCGACCTGCACGCGTGCAGCAGCTGGCAGGGGTCAAAATGAATCTGCGTCGGCACCTGGGCACCTTGGTCGTTGCGGCAGGTGCCATCGCGGTGTCGATGGCAGACAACACCGAGTTAGCTACAGCCGCGCCTGCCGATGGGCGGAATGCCGCTTTCTGGACCTACTGCATCGCCTGCCACGGTGTCGACGGCCAGGGCATTGACGGCCTAGGCGTGAACCTGGTGGTGTCGCCTTATGTCGCATCCACGCCCTCAGCAGAGCTGGTGGAATTCCTGAAAGTCGGGCGCCTGCCCAACGACCCGGCGAGTGTATCCGGGCGGCCCATGCCCGGCTTTGCCTACGTGGACGAGGCTGAGCTGGGGACGATCGCAGACTACCTTAAGCAGCGCAGCAGCCTGTAAAGCGGACACGCGAGCCCGGTTAACGGAGCCAGCAGAATCTCCCCAACGGCGCGGCGAAGATAGCAACACGGACACGGTGTCGATAAACGGTGGCCTTGCCACGCACAGTGACTCCCCAGTTCGCCCCGACCCCGCCAGGCCGTAAGTACATGCCCCAATAGCGGGTCCGCGGCGGCGCCGGGATACTTTTTTC
>CAZTIB010000170.1:0-18303 GCA_964613615.1 uncultured Chromatiaceae bacterium | reverse complement strand
GCATGCTGGCCGTGGGAGAACCTGCCGCCAGCGCAAGCGGGTGGGCCGGTGTCTGTGCCCGTCACAGTCAGCCGGCTTGCCGAGCAGCGCAGCGAACGAGGGAATAGCCCGAAGGGGCCGCGCAGGGATGCGCGGCTCCGGGACCCGGGGCGAGGGATGGCCCCGTGTCCCGGACCCCGACGTGAGTGAGCAGCGCAGGGCACCCGAAGGGCAAGCCGGCGTGACGGGCACAGACACCGGCACGCACGCGGTGGCGAGATGCTAGCGCCAAGCCGGGGTGGTCTTTCCGTCCAACGAATGACCCGGACTTTAACGGTCGATCGCCCGGTACCCGATATCGGTGCGGTAGTAGGCGTCTTTCCACTCGATCTGGCGGACCAGGTCGTAGGCTTCGCGCTGGGCTTCGGCGGTGTCTTTGCCCAGCGCCACTGCGCACAGCACCCGGCCGCCGTTGGTTAGCACCCGGCCGTCGTCCAGGCGGGTGCCGGCGTGGAACACTTTCTGGTGCGTCGGCGGGTTGGCGGGCAAGCCGTGGATTTCGTCGCCCTTGCGGTAGCTGTCGGGGTAGCCGCCCGCGGCCATCACCACGCCCAGTGACACGCGCGGATCCCACTCGGTCGTGACCTGGTCGAGGCGACCGTCCAGCGCGGCGTCCACCAGGTCGACCAGGTCCGACTGCAGCCGGAACAGTACCGGCTGGGTTTCCGGGTCGCCGAAACGACAGTTGAATTCGAGTACCTTCGGCGTGCCGTCGGCCATGACCATGATGCCGGCGTAAAGAAACCCCACGTACGGGTGGCCGTCCGCCGTCATGCCGGCGACGGCCGGCGCCATGACTTCGTGCATGATTCGCGCTTCGATCTCCGGCGTGACAACCGGTGCGGGCGAATAAGCTCCCATGCCGCCGGTATTGGGCCCGACGTCGCCGTTGTCGCGGGCCTTGTGGTCCTGCGAATTCGCCAGCGGCAGGATGGTCTCGCCGTCTACCATCGCGATGAAGCTCGCCTCTTCGCCGGCGAGGAATTCCTCGATCACGACGCGCTGGCCCGCGCTGCCGAAGCGGCCCTCGTCCAGCATGCTGCGCACGGCGGCTTCCGCTGTCGCCATGTCGTGGGCGACGATAACGCCCTTGCCGGCCGCCAGGCCGTCGGCCTTCACCACGATGGGCGTACCCACCCGGCTCAGGTAGGTCCGCGCCGCCGCGGTGCTGCTGAAGGTTGCCGATGCGCCTGCCGGGATGCCGTGCCGCACGAGAAAGTCCTTGGTAAAGGCCTTCGAACCCTCGAGTTGAGCTGCGCCCGCCGTGGGCCCGAAACATCGTCGACCTTTCTGCGCAAAAATGTCTACCACACCGGCCACCAGCGGCGCTTCCGGTCCGATGACCGTGAGTCCAACGTCTTCGCGTTCGGCCAAGGCGAGCAGCTCCTGCGGGTCTTCCGCATTGGCCGCCACGTTGCGGACCCCGGGCTCCAGTGCGGTGCCGGCATTGCCCGGGGCGACGAGGACTTCGCTGACCCTGGGGGATTGCGCCAGTTTCCACGCCAGCGCGTGTTCGCGCCCACCGCCGCCGGCTACCAGGACTTTCATCGGGCCATCCATCCCACAATTCGCGCGGAGTCAGTGCCGGAAGTGCCGCATGCCGGTGAAGATCATGGCCATGCCGTGTTCGTCAGCCGCGGCAATCACCTCTTCGTCACGCATTGAACCGCCGGGCTGAATTACCACGCCGATGCCTGTTTCCGCGGCTGCGTCGATACCGTCGCGAAAGGGAAAGAAGGCGTCAGACGCCATGGCCGCACCCTTGACGTCGAGGCCCGCCTCGGCGGCCTTCATGGCGGCGATCCGCGCGCTGATGACCCGGCTCATCTGGCCCGCACCCACGCCGAGGGTTGCGCCACCGCTGCAGTAGACAATGGCGTTCGATTTGACGAAGCGTACGACGCGCCAGGCGAGCATGGCGTCTTCCATCTCTGCCGGCGTCGGCTGGCGGCGAGTGACGACGCGCAGCGCATCGTCGCCCAGCGGCGCGAGGTCCGCGTCCTGGACCAGCAGGCCACCGTTGATCGGCTGCAGCCGCAGGCAGGGTGCTGTCGGCGTGAAGGGTCCGGTGGCAAGCACGCGGATGTTGCGTTTGGTCGCAAACGCTTCCAGTGCGTCGGGCGTGTAATCCGGCGCGACGATGACTTCCAGGAACTGACGGTCGACGATGGTCGTCGCAAGTTCGCCGTCCACCGTGTCGTTAAGCGCAATGATGCCGCCGAAGGCCGAGGTTGGATCCGTGGCGTAGGCCTTCTCATAGGCTGCGGCGAGCGTGTCGCCAATACCCACGCCGCAGGGATTCGCGTGTTTCACGATGACGCACGCGAGCCCGTGCATGGCCTTCACGCATTCCAGTGCCGCATCGGCGTCGGCCAGGTTATTGAACGAAAGCTTCTTGCCCTGGTGTTGCGTCGCTGTCAGCAGAGTTCCCGGCCGACTGTCCGGCAGCCGGTACAGCGCGGCGCGCTGATGGGGGTTCTCCCCGTAGCGAAGCAGCGCGTTGCGGCGTAAGCCCACGGGGAGTTCGGCGGGCAATTCCACCGCGTCCTTGTCGCGTTGCAGGTAGTTCCAGATGGCGGCGTCGTATACGGACGTGTGGGCAAAAGCCTTGGTCGCGAGTCGCCGACGGGTTGCCGATGACAAGGCGCCATCGTTGGCTTCGAGTTCGCTCGTCACGCCAGCGTAATCCTCTGGGTCCGTGATGACGGCGACAAAGGCGTGGTTCTTTGCTGACGCGCGAATCATCGCCGGTCCACCGATGTCGATGTTCTCGATGGCTTCAGCGTCCGTGCAGTCGCTGCGTGCCACGGTGGATTCGAAGGGATAGAGGTTGACGACGACCAGGTCGATGGCGGGGATGCCGTGTTCGGCCATCACCGCATCGTCGACATCGCGACGGCCGAGCAGACCGCCGTGGATGCGCGGGTGGAGGGTCTTCACGCGACCGCCCATGATTTCCGGGAAGCCGGTGATTTCGCTGACGGGCGTTACGCTGAGCCCCGCGTCCTGCAACGCTTTGGCGGTGCCGCCCGTGGAGATCAGCTGCACGCCCCGCCCCGCTAAAGCCTGGCCGAGAGCGGCGATTCCGCGCTTATCGGAAACGCTGAGCAGTGCCCTTTTGATCTGCCGCATGAAAGGCCCTAAGGACGCGTGGCGTTGGCCGGATCAGCCCAGCAACTCGTAAGTCTTCAGCTTCTTGCGCAGCGTTGCCCGGCTGATACCGAGAATCGCCGCAGCCTGGGTCTGGTTGCCGTGGGTGTACTCCATCACGGCGTTGAACAGCGGCGGCTCCACCTCGCCCAGCACCAGGCCGTAGAGTTCTGCGGGTTTGTAGCCGTTCAGATCTCTGAAATACCGTTCCAGGACCTCGCCGGTGAAATCACGCAGCGGCCGTTTGCGATGACTGGCCAGCTGGGTGAATGTTTTTCGCTTGTGCTTGACGCTTGAGTGGGTCTTGGAATTCGTCTTCGCCACGGCACTGATACCGGGGGGGCAGTTCAACCGGCGTTGCGTCCCCCCCTGTTTGGTCGCAGCCGGCAAAAAACTCTTTGGTAATGCGCATCTGTTCGCTGGTCGACTCGGCCCTAACCACGCGACTCCGATATTTTTCCGGGCGGTTCGCGTCTGTCGCATACCAGACAAGATGCTTTCTTGCCACCCTTAGCCCTGTGCGTTCACCGTAGAAAACATACATAGCTTCGAGGTGGTCAACGACTATATCACGTCGTTCAAGTAACGAGGGTGGGGACAGCAGAATTTTTTTCTCGAGATAGGCGTTCACTTGTTGGAACAACCACGGTCTGCCCTGCGCGCCGCGGCCAATCATTACACCGTCAGCACCAGTCTGTTCAAGAACCTGTGCAGCTTTCTTCGGACTGTCTACATCACCGTTTGCAAAAACCGGGACCGATACTGCCGACTTTATCCGGCGAATGGTTTCGTATTCCGCAAGGCCACGATACGCGCACGCGCGCGTGCGACCGTGCACGGCCAGCGCGGCAATACCCGCTTGTTCGGCGATGCGCGCAATGTGCACCCCGTTACGATGTTCGGGTTCCCAGCCTGTGCGCATCTTCAGCGTCACCGGCACCGCCACTGCATTGACCACCGCGTCCAGGATTCGGGCCACCAGGTCCGGATCGCGCATCAGCGCCGAACCGGCCAGGCGGCGGCACACTTTCTTTGCCGGGCAACCAAGGTTTATATCCACGGCTGCTGCGCCTCGGGCCGCGGCGTAGCGGGCCGCCTCTGCCATCATGGTCGGATCGCTGCCGGCAATCTGCACGACGTGTGGTGCCGGATCGGCGCCGAAGTCCAGCCGGCGGCGGCTCTTGTCGGTGTGCCACAGGCGGACGTCCGCGGTGGTCATCTCGCTGGCCGCCAGGCTTGCGCCCCAGGCGCGGCAGAGGCTGCGAAAGGGCGAGTCCGTGATGCCGGTCATCGGCGCCAGCACGGCGGGGCCGCTCAACTCGAGCGCGCCGATCTTCAGGGGTTTATTCATGGTCGGTAGGGGCGCTCGGCCAGCTGGCATTCCAGGCCGGTCCGGCGGCGCTGCAGGCACAGGTCGACCTCGTAACCCCGCGCGGCTGCGCCTGGATCGGCGAGACTCAACATCACCGGAATCCGGGTACCCGGCGGCACGATATCCGGCAGGTCTGACGCGAGATACTCCTCGGGCAGGAATACGCGCCTGCCCACGGTGTTCGACCACTGATCCCGCAGGGTCACGCGCACCAGGGGCAGGCCGACGGATTGCGCGCCCGTCACTTCTACCGCCGCATTGATGTCCAGCGCATTCGGCGCCGAGCCGCCAGCCAGGGCTTCGCTGCGGCGAACGTAGAACGCATCGAGGGACCAGTCCGGATAAAGGGGCCGGCCGATTCGCTGATAGGTATTGCGCACCAGTTCACCGTAGCGTGGGTGCGCCGCCAGTCGGTCACGCGACTGATGCCCAAGCTGCACCAGCAGCGTGATCGCCAGCACGACTGCGGCCAGTGCCCAGCCGGCCCCGCCGCCGCGCTGCACGACCGGCTCTTCGCCAGGCTCCAGTTCATCCCATGGCGGGAAATCCGGGTCCAGCTCCGTATTGGCCGGCGCCTCGGCTGTTGCAAGAGTTTCCCGCTCCGCAGGCAGCCCCGCGTCCATTGACTGGTCGATGTCGGACGCCATATCCCCTGCTGCGACCCACCCCGGGTCGATAGTTGCATCGCCGTCGTTAGCTGCGGCGAGTTCCGGATCGCTAATCGCAAAAACGGTTTCCGGTATCTCGTCTGCGGGCTCGGCTGCCTGCAGGAAAGTGTCTGCCTCGTCTTCAGGCATTAGCGATGCGGCCGCCACCTCGATGCCTTCATCGGCATCTTCCATATCCGGATTGACGTCGCCGGGTTCTACGCCCAGTTCCGCGAGCATCGAGCGCCACTCGTTGGGATTTGCGGTAATAGCCTCCAGTTCCCCGTCCAGCGCGATGTCGCCAGGCTGCGGGGGCGCTGCGATGAAGATTTCCCCCCAGGTCTGCTCGGGCGCATCGAACTCCAGGGAATCATCCGTCGGCATGGCCGGCTGCGACTCTTCTTCCTCAAGCCGGGGTAGTTCATCGGCCAGGAACTCCATCGCATTGAACACATGGGCGCAGTTCCCGCAGCGGACGTCGCCGCGAGCTGCGCGCAGCTGGTTCGCGGTGACCCGAAAAACCGTTTCGCACTGAGGGCAGCAGGTGAACATGGGTTCAGATCCTACCGCGCGAACGTCCGGAGAGCAGAATCCAGTCGCCGCGGCTGGCTGGCGGGCCGAATTCCACCCACGGGGTATAGCTGTCGCGGACCTCATCGGCCTGACTGTGCAGGATGCCGCTCAGCGCGATGGGCGCGCCAGGTTGCAGCCTGGCGCTGAGCTCCGGTGCGAGGGCCACCAGCGGACCGCTGAGGATGTTGGCCACCACGGCATCGAACTGCCGTGCCGCGTCCAGTTCAGTGGGATCCAGCACCTCCAGCCTGTGTTCCGCAGCGTTGCGCCCGGCGTTCCCGGTGCAGGCCTCGCGGGCCTGCGGGTCGATGTCAACCGCTACCGCCCTGGTGGCGCCCAGGGCCAGCGCTGCGAGGGCGAGGACGCCGGAGCCGCAGCCATAGTCCAGCACCGCGCCCTGGCAGCGCAGCGCGTCGAGCCAATCCAGGCACAGCGCGGTGGTCTCGTGACTGCCGCTGCCGAAAGCGAGGCCCGGCTCCAGCCGCACGATGGCGTCGGCCGGGGCTGGCGCCTCTATGCCAGGTGGCACGATCCACAGCCCGCTGCCGAAACGCCGTGGTGTCAGTGTCGCCTGGAAACTGCGCACCCAGTCCTGGTCCGGCAAGGATTGAAATCGCATTGGTGGCAGCGCAGCCGGCGCAACCGCCGCCGCAATGGCCAGGCACACGCGTTCGGGGTCGGTATCGGCTGTCAGCAGCGCGGTGACAACCAGTTCGGCCCACAGGGGTGTTGCGCCGGGTGCCGGCTCGAGAATCGGCGTGTCGCCGGCATCGCGATATTCCACGGCGAGAGCGCCCAGTTGCATCAGCGCTGCTTCCACCGGTTCCGGCGCCAGCCGGCCAACTTCAATCTGCACCTGCAGCCAGTCCATGGACGAACGCCGCCGGGCTAGAGTCCCAAGCGTTTCTCGAGATAATGGATGTCGGTGCCACCGTGCTGGAAGGCGGCGTGCTGGCAAATTTCCTGGTGCAGCGGGATGTTCGTCGTGATGCCTTCGATCACCATTTCGTCGAGCGCCACCCGCATGCGCGCAATGGCCGATTCCCGGTGGTCGCCATAGGTGATCAGCTTGCCGATCATCGAGTCGTAATACGGCGGCACTTCGTAGCCGCTGTACAGGTGGCTGTCCACGCGGACGCCCGGCCCACCCGGCGGATGCCACAGCTCTACCCGGCCCGGCGACGGCGTGAACTTCTTGGGGTCTTCAGCGTTGATTCGGCACTCCATGGCATGGCCGCGCACCGCCAGATCTGCCTGCCGGATTTTCATCGGCTCGCCGGCGGCAATTCGCAATTGAGCCTCCACCAGGTCGACGCCGGTGATCATTTCGGTGACCGGGTGCTCCACCTGGATGCGTGTGTTCATTTCGATAAAGTAGAACTCGCCGTCCTGGTACAGGAACTCAAAAGTCCCGGCGTTCGTATAGCCAATCTCCAGGCAGGCCTCGACGCACCGTCGGCCAATGCCCTCGCGTTGCTCCGGCGTAATGCCGGGCGCGGGCGCTTCTTCCAGCACCTTCTGATGGCGGCGCTGCATGGAACAGTCGCGTTCGAACAGATGGACGGCATTGCCGTGCCCGTCAGCCAGCACCTGGAACTCGATGTGGCGCGGCCGCTCGAGGAACTTCTCCATGTAGACCATATCGTTACTGAAGGCAGCGCGCGCTTCGGTCCGGGTCATGGTGATGGAGCTGACCAGCGCGCCTTCGGTGCGGACCACGCGCATGCCCCGGCCCCCGCCGCCACCGGCGGCCTTGATGATAACCGGGTAACCGATGTCACGCGCCAGGCGCAGGTTCTCGTCGGCATCGTCGCCCAACGGCCCGTCGGAGCCGGGCACGCATGGCACCCCGGCCGCCTTCATTGTGCGGATCGCAGAGACCTTGTCGCCCATCAGGCGAATGACCTTGGCCGGCGGGCCGATGAAGGCAAACCCGCTGTCGCTGACGCGCTCGGCGAAGTCTGCATTCTCCGACAGGAAGCCGTAGCCGGGATGCACAGCTGACGCGTCGGTGACTTCGGCCGCCGAGATGATGGACGGCATGTTCAGATAGCTCTCCGCAGAAGCCGGTGGCCCGATGCAGACGCTTTCTTCCGACAGCAGCACGTGCTTCAGGCTGGCGTCCGCAGTGGAATGGGCAGCCACCGTGGTAATGCCCAGCTCGTGGCATGCGCGCAGAACTCTGAGGGCAATCTCGCCGCGATTGGCAATGAGGATCTTGTCAAACATTCAGTATCTGCCGGCGGCCCGTCGCGTGGGAGGTCAGTCGATGATGAACAGGACCTGGCCGAATTCGACCGGCTGGCCGTTTTCCGCCTGGATCGCGGCAATGCGCCCGGTGGTTTCTGCTTCGATCGCGTTCATCATTTTCATGGCTTCGATAATGCATATGGTGTCGCCGGCCTGCACTTCGTCGCCTACCTGCACGTAAGGCTGGGCGTCCGGCGACGGCGCTGAGTAGAAGGTGCCCACCATCGGCGCCAGGACTTCGGTGCCCTGCACGCGTTCCGCCGGCGCGCCGGCAACTTCCGGTATCGCGGGCGCAGCCGGAGCTGTCGGGGCTTCCGCGGCGGCCGGACTTACCATCATGGCGGCGGGCGGCGCATAGGCCACACCGCCGGTCGGATAGCGGCTGATGCGGACGGCTTCTTCGCCTTCGGTAATTTCGATTTCCGCGATGCCCGATTCGTCGAGCAGTTCGATCAGCTTCTTGACCTTGCGGATGTCCATTGGCGGCTCCTCGGCTCAGGCTTTGCTGGGTGTCTGCAGCAGCTCGTGCGCGGCTTCAAGAGCGAGTTCGTAGCCCTTTGGCCCGAGCCCGCTGATCGTGCCGACGGCAATGTCGGCAAAATAGGATTCCCGGCGAAAAGCTTCCCGTGCATGCACGTTACTAATGTGTATCTCGACAAACGGCACACCGACGGCGAGCAGCGCGTCGCGCAGCGCGACACTGGTGTGGGTCAGCGCGCCGGGGTTGATCAGGATGAAATCCACCTTGCCCGCTGCGGACTGCACCCGGTCTACCAGGTCGGACTCTGCATTGCTTTGCAGGGTATCCAGTTGGTGGCCCAGGGCTTTTGCCCGGGCCGCCAGGCGGGTTTCGATATCAGCCAGCGTGGTGTTGCCGTAGATGCCCGGCTCCCGGGTTCCCAGCAGGTTCAGGTTGGGGCCGTTCAGCAGCAGGATCTGCGCCATTGGGCGGGGTCACTCGAGCACGATGGCAGCAAGTTATACTCTTTTCGACGCAAATCCAAGTCATTTCGCGGCTTGGGCGGAGAGAAACCTGACTGGCGCGGGGCTCCGTTGCCCCCGTCTGGATCCAGACCGGATCAGCTGCCCGGGAACCGCTTGCGGGCTTGCGCCAACGTGAGCCGCCCGGCCCCCAGCTCGGCCGCAAGGCTGGCGAGGCCCTGAATTTCAGCGGGGTCCAGCTCGCCGGGTTCCCAGCCGATGACGGCGCCGTCAGCGGCTACCAGCACGGAAAAGGGCAGGGCGATGAACTCTGGCCCGAAGCTTTCCGCGGCCGCAATGGCGTCTTCCTGGCCGACCAGGATCGGGTAGGTCACGCCGGCTTCGGCAATGAAGCTCTCCACCGCCGATGGCCTGTCGACGGCGATACCGATCACGCGCAGGCCGCCCGGACTGTCGTCGTGCAGTGTCTGCAGTAACGGCATCTCTTTCCGGCACGGCGCACACCACGTCGCCCAGAAATTGATCAGCAGCGGTTCACCAGACCATTCACGAATGTCCCGCTGGCCGCCGTCGAGGTCGGCAAGGCTGAAGGCGGGTAGTTGATCGACCAGGACCGCCTCAGCGGTGGCAGCTGCACCAGTTGCCGACGGGTCCTGCGCAGCGAAAAACCACCGCCCCGCATACAGTCCGGCCAGCGCGCAACAACCCATGACGGCGGTGAACCGGACGACGCGGAGAATACGGCTCATCCCGGGCTGCTGATGGCTTCGCGCGCATGCGAGGCGAATTCCTCGGCCGGCATGTAACCGACCACGCGAAAGGCCTGGCGCTCGGCGCCATCTCCGTCATAGAACACGATGGTTGGCGGGCCGAAGATGCCGAAGTACTGCAGCAGTTCCTGGTCGAGTTTGTCGTTGGCGGTGACGTCGGCCTGCAGCAGCAGGGCCCCGTCGAGGGCCTCGTGCACGTTGCCGTCCGTGAACGTGTAGCGCTCCATTTCTTTGCACGACACACACCAGTCGGCGTAGAAATCCACCATGACCGGCTGATTGGCTGCGTCGGCCCGGGCCAGGGCCTGCTCCAGGTCCGTCACGGACTTGA
Organism: uncultured Chromatiaceae bacterium; assembly: GCA_964613615.1. Taxonomy (GTDB): domain Bacteria; phylum Pseudomonadota; class Gammaproteobacteria; order Steroidobacterales; genus J054. The sequence continues at coordinate 8,229 of CAZTIB010000170.1, read as the reverse complement.
TGCGCTCAAATTCGAGGTGGGCCTCGCTGCTGCCTCCGCCCATTGGCGAGCCGGCGAAGCGCAGCGGCTGCAACGGGTCGTTTGCGCCTCCCAGCGCGCCGGCCAGCATCGCAACGCCGTACAGCGCCGCAACGAGGCCGAAGGCCTTGCCGAGTTTCTGGCTGGTCCCGGCTTCCGGCATCAGGGTGGTAAACGCACCGAGGAAGACACCGGCGGTGAATACGAGCAGTCCCCACAAGGCCAGGGTCATCGCACCGGGCAGCAGCCTTTCCAGCATCCACACGGCGAGGCCGAGCATCATGAAGCCGAAGGCGCCCTTGACCTTGTTCATCCACGCCCCGGCCTTCGGTATGAGCCGGCCGGCCGACGTGCCGATGACCAGCAGTGGCAGCCCCATGCCGATGCTCATGGCGAACAGCGACAGGGCGCCGCGCATGATGTCGCCGCTCTGGCCGATCACGGTCAGCGACGCGACCAGCGGTGGCGCGACACAGGTAGTGACCACCAGCGCAGACAGCGCACCCATGACCGCAGTGCCGAAAAAGCTGCCGCGACGCTGCTGGTTACTTGCCTGTGTCAGGCGGTTCTGAATGAACGCCGGCATCTGCAGTTCGTACAGGCCGAACATGGACAGCGACAGGGCAACGAACAGTGCCGCGACGCTGACGATGATCCAGGGCTTCATCAGCGCAGCCTGCACCTGGGCGCCGGCGGCGGCGAAACCCGCCCCGGCAATGGTGTAGGTGAAAGCCATGCCGAGCACGTAGGTCAGCGACAGCAGGAACGCGCGGCGTGTTGTGCAGGCGGCACCTTCCCCGGCGATGATGCCCGACAGAATCGGGATCATCGGCAGCACACAAGGCGTAAACGCCAGCAGCAGGCCCAGCCCCAGGAAGGTGGCCAGCACCAGGGTGAGATTGCCTTCGATGATCAGTTGCGACAGCCGGTCCTGTTCGGCCATCGGGGGGCCGGCGCCGTCACTGAGGGCTGTGGTGGCGACGGCGGGTGGCAGTTCGAGACGAATGTCGGTCGCGCCCGGCGGGTAGCAGATGCTGTCTTCCTTGCAGCCCTGGAACCCGAGACTCAGGTTTACCACGCCGGCGTCCGGGGTTGCCCGCGCCAGCGGCACTTCCATCCGCACTGAGTCGTAAAAAACCTCTACGTCACCGAAATGCTCGTCCCACTTTGGTGTGCCGGCAGGAATCGCCGGCGGGCCGGGTTGGGCGCTGCCATCGCCGCCCACCGTCAGGCTGTCGCGATACAGGTAATAACCGTCGGCTATGTTCCAGGTAACGGCGATGCGGAACGGGTCCAGGAGTTCAACCGCGGGCTGGAAGGCGTCAGCTGGCGCCATTGGGCCATCAGTGCCCGCCGGGGCGTCCTGGCCCATCAGTCTCGACAGGGAACCACCCGCACCGGCAGTGGTTGCGGGCAGAGCCACGGTGGTAAGCCATTTTTGCGGCGGGTAGCAAAGGCCGATGTCCGCGCAGCCCTGGGAACGAATCTCAAGGTCGACCTGCGTGGTGCCGGCCGGCACTGACACCAGCGGTATCCGCGCGGTGACTGCGCCCCGGTAAATTTCCATCGGGCCGAAGAACTCGTCGTCGTAAGGCTTGCCCGCCGGCAGCACGGCGTCGCCCAGTTCCACGCCGGCGGTCTTGCTGGCGTAGCCCATGCGCTCGCGGTACAGATAGTGCGCCGGCGCAATGGTCCAGCGCACGTTCAGCGTTCCGCCGTCCGCCGACACCTCGTAGCGGAAGGCCTCTTCCGGCTTCAGTATGTCTTCGGCTGCGCCGGCGCCGCTGCCGGCAAGCAGCAGCAACGCGAGCACCGGCCATAGGGTTGCAGCAGGCATATTCATTCGACCGAGTCCCTGATCCAGTCTAGGTAAGCGGAGGCGCCGGTGGCCAGCTCAATCGCAATTACTTCCGGAGTTTCATGGGGGTGCAGCCGGTGGATGGTTGCCTCGACTTCCGCGTAGCGCACCGCGCGGGTCTTGATTAACAGCAGCACCTCGTCATCTGTCTCCACGTGCTCCTGCCAGCGGTACCGGGACCGCACGCCGCCGATACGGTTCACGCAGGCCGCGAGGCGCTGCTCCACCAGGGCCGTAGATACGGCGGTGGCGCTGCCATCGTCAGGGCACGTGCAAATTACCAACAGAAATTCCGCGTCCATTTAGTCTCTGGGCCCGTGTTCGCCCAATGCCAGGCCCGCCGAGAATATAGCCCCGGGGTCGGGGGCCTGTCATGGGAATGGCGCACAGCTTTGCCTTGCGCCTTGAAAATCCGGCCGCCGCCCCTATCATTAGCACTCCTCGACGCCGAGTGCTAACAACCCTGGGCGTAGATTTTTTAAAAACACTTTCCAATCAAGAGGTTATCAATATGAAACTCCGTCCGCTCCATGATCGAGTGATCATCCGGCGCATGGAAGAGGAGCGCACTTCGCCCGGCGGGATCGTGATCCCGGACAGCGCCACCGAAAAGCCCATCAAGGGCGAGGTGGTAGCCGTGGGCAATGGTCGCCTCCTTGAAAATGGCGAAATTCGGGCCCTGGACATCCAGGCTGGCGACACCGTGCTGTTTGGCAAGTACAGCGGCACCGAGGTGAAGGTCGAAGGTGAAGATCTACTCGTCATGAAAGAAGATGACGTAATGGCCGTCATCGAAGGCTAAGCCTTTCAACAGACAAATTTTTTAGAGGAATAGTTCAATGGCAGCTAAGGACGTACGGTTCGGCGATGATGCGCGGCAGCGCATGATCAAGGGCGTAAACACGCTCGCGAACGCAGTCAAAGTCACCCTCGGCCCTAAAGGCCGGAATGTCGTGCTCGACAAGAGCTTTGGTGCGCCCACCGTGACCAAGGACGGGGTCTCCGTGGCGAAGGAAATCGAGCTCGAAGACAATTTCGAGAACATGGGCGCGCAGATGGTCAAGGAAGTCGCGTCCCAGACCTCTGATATCGCCGGCGACGGCACCACTACCGCTACGGTGCTGGCTCAGGCCATTCTCCGTGAAGGTCTGAAATCGGTAGCCGCCGGCATGAATCCGATGGATCTCAAGCGCGGCATCGACAAGGGCTCGCTGGCCGTGGTGAAGAAGCTCAGTGAGCTTTCGGAGCCATGTGAAGACGACAAGGCCATTGCGCAGGTTGGCACTATCTCTGCCAACTCCGACACCGCCATCGGCGAAATCATCGCCGAGGCCATGGGCAAAGTGGGCAAGCAGGGCGTCATTACGGTTGAAGAAGGCTCCGGTCTCGATAACGAGCTGGACGTGGTCGAGGGCATGCAGTTCGATCGCGGCTACCTGTCGCCGTACTTCATTACTTCCGCTGACTCGCAGAGCGTCGAGCTGGAGAATCCCGCGATTCTGCTGCACGACAAGAAAGTGTCGAACATTCGCGACATGCTGCCCGTGCTCGAGAGCGTGGCTAAAGAAGGCCGGCCGCTGCTGATCATCGCCGAAGATGTAGAAGGTGAAGCCCTGGCCACCCTGGTGGTGAACAACATTCGTGGCATCGTTAAAGTCGCGGCCGTGAAGGCCCCGGGCTTCGGCGACCGTCGCAAGGCCACGCTGCAGGATATCGCCACGCTCACGGGCGGCCAGGTGATCTCCGAGGAAGTGGGTCTGAGCCTGGAGAAGGCGACGATGAGCGACCTGGGCCAGGCCAAGAAAATCCAGGTGACCAAGGAAAACACCACCATCATCGATGGTGCGGGCGAGGCCAGCGACATCAAGGCGCGCGTCGAAGACGCCCTGCACGCCACGCGTGCAGCCGTCGAAGAGGGCGTAGTAGCGGGCGGTGGTGTGGCCCTGGTTCGGGCCGAAAAGGCGTTGGAAAAGATCAACGGTGATAATGACGACCAGAACGTTGGCATCAGCATCCTGCGCCGGGCGCTGGAAGAGCCGCTGCGCCAGATCGTCATCAATGCTGGCGAAGACGGTTCCGTGGTGCTGAACAAGGTTGTGGAAGGCAAGGGTAACTACGGCTACAACGCGGCCGCCGGCGAATACGGTGACATGGTGGAGTTCGGTATTATCGATCCGACCAAGGTTGTCCGTACCGCGCTGCAGAACGCGTCGTCCGTCGCGGGTTTGCTGCTGACCACAGAGGCTATGGTCAGCGAGCTGCCGAAGGACGAGCCGGCCATGCCGATGCCGGGCGGTGGCATGGAAGGCATGATGTAAGCTGCGTCAGCGTCGACGACGAATGGAAGCCCCGCCTCGTGCGGGGCTTTCTTTTTTGTCAGAAACGAAACTCGAACCAGCCAACGAACGCAGGGTCATTGTTCTGTTCGCCAATTTTTTCCGAAAAGCCGACTGACGTCGTCCAGCTGCTGTTGCCCGTGTAACTCAGGCCGAGGTCGACATCCAGCCGGTCGTCCCACGAATAGAACGCGGCCGGCAGCAGATCGTCCCAATAGCCCGTGGAATCGACGGGTGAGTTCGACCGCTCCGATCCCCGGCCGAGGGCCATGGTGCCGTCGGCCCGCAGACGGGCGACACTTCCAAACATCACGGCCAGGGCCGGTTCGGAGTACCCGGCCACCGCAATAGCATCGTGTTCCGTCCCCGGTGCGGTGGACCACTCGGTGTCGTTCAGTTCGAAACTGAGGCCACCGCCCGGTCTGAACCGGTCCAATTCACCGGTTGCCGGGTAGCGGACAGTTGTACGCTCCGACTCCAAGGCAAATCCGAGCCACGGATCCAGCGATTTGCGCACGGCCTCGCGGTCATACACGTAGGCATCGTCGCAGTTTGGGTCAGCAGGTGACTCACACTGCGCCCACGCTCCCGTGCACATGCTGCCGCACGCACAGATCGCCAGGAGTTGGCGGCACATCGTGATTCTGTTCAATGGCACTGTTTGTCTCGGCTGGTTTGTAGCGTTAGCCAACGCCCAAAGTCTGAGCCTCACCTGTTGCCCGTGCGTTGACGTGCTTCGCGAAACGCTGCGAACGACATAACGCGCAGCAGGGCTCGCATCATTGATGGCTCCTGCCGTGAGCCGAACGCGGGGTTCTTTTTTGCCGCCGTCTCGACGAACATTGGGTTATGCATAAGGTGAGCGAAGCGCCCGCAGTGCCGCTGGCCCTGGAACCGGCAGTCGGCGAATGGCTGGCCGCGCACGGTGAGCAGCTGGGGGGCCAGCCCGGGCTCCAGGCCCCGGTATCGAGGGTGGTCGCTTGCAGCGCCTACCTGGCCGACGTCATGGCGCGGAACCCCGATACTCTCGGTGAACTGGTTGCCGACGGGCGCCTGGAGCGCGTTCTGCAGCCCGGCGAATTGAACGCGCTGTTCGCGGCAGCAGTACCGCCGGGGCTCGATGAGGCGGGCTGCATGCGGCAATTGCGGCGGCTGCGGCACCGCGAACTTCTGCGTATCGCGTGGCGAGATCTGCTGGGAACTGCAGAGGTGGCCGCAACCCTGGAGGACCTGTCGGCCCTTGCGGATGCTGCGATTCGCGCGGCGCTGGCATGGGCCCGGGCATCCCTGGCTGAAACCCATGGCTCGCCGCGGCTGAGTGATCACACCGAAGCGGAGCTGGCAATTCTCGGCATGGGCAAGCTGGGCGGGCGAGAGCTTAACTTTTCATCCGATGTCGACCTGGTGTTCCTGTACACCGACCGCGGTGAGACGGACGGGCGGCGCACGGTCAGCAACGAGCAGTATTTTCGGCTGCTCGGCCAGCGCATCGTGAATCTGCTGGCCAGGCAAACGGCCGACGGCTTCGTATACCGGGTGGACACCCGCCTGCGGCCCTTCGGCGAAAGCGGTCCGCTGGCCGTCAGCCTGCCGGCCTTCGAGGCCTACCTGCTCAGTCACGGCCGCGACTGGGAGCGCTATGCGTACGTGAAAGCCCGTGTGATCAACGACTGTACGTGGACCGACGAGCTGGACGCGCAGATCTTGCGGCCCTTCTGTTACCGCCGATACATCGACTACGGCGTGTTCTCTTCATTGCGCGAAATGAAGGCCATGATCGAAGCGGAGGGCCGCCGGCGTGAGTACCACGACAACGTGAAGCTGGGCCCCGGGGGCATTCGCGAAGTCGAGTTTATCGTGCAGTCTTTGCAGTTGGTGCGCGGCGGGACTGTGGCCGATCTGCGCGACCGCGAGTTGCAACGCGTGCTGCCGAAACTCGTGCAACACCAGTGCCTGCCGGCTGCCGTGGCGGACGAGTTGTTGACCGCTTATCGCTACCTCCGTTGCGCGGAGAATCGCTTGCAAGCCATCGCCGATCGCCAGACCCACGATCTGCCCGTCGACGAATTGAACCGCGCGCGCCTGGCCTTTGCGATGAACTGCGGCAACTGGGAGTCCCTGGTCGCGGCACTGAACGAGCAGCGCGATGTGGTCGCCGGCCACTTCCACAACATCATGTTCCGGGGCGCTGAGCCCGAGGTGGCCGACCCCGATACCGACGCGCTGGCCGTGGCGTGGAGCGGTGGCCCGGGTGAGGCAGACAGCGCTGCGTTGCTGGCACGGCTCGGCTTTCCAGACGGTACGGAAGCCTGGCGGCAGGTGCAGGCGTTGCGCGACAGTGGCCTGTACCGGCGCATGGACGAAACGGGGCGGCAGCGGCTCGATGCGCTGATGCCGGATCTGCTGCGCATGGCCGGGCAGCAGGTGCGTCCCGACCGCGCTCTGAGCGGCGCAATGCAGGTAGTCGAAGCCATCGGCCGGCGCTCTGCGTATTTCTCGCTGTTGAATGAAAACCCGGCGGCCCTTGAGCGCTTGTTGCACCTGTGCGGCCTCGGTGATTTCCTGGTGCAAAGGCTGGCTGCCCATCCGCTGTTGCTGGACGAGTTACTTGACCCCCGGATCTTCGCCGCGGCCCCGGCGCGCGACGAGCTCGCAGCAGACCTCCAGGCGCGCCTGCAGGCCGCGGGCGACGATGATCCGGAGCGCCGGATGTATGCGCTGGTGAATTTCCAGCAGGCGGCTACGTTTCGCGTCGCCGTGTCTGACTTGAATGGCACCCTGCCGCTGATGAAAGTCAGTGATCGGCTGACGGACATCGCAGAACTGTTACTGCAAGCGGCGCTGGACATGGCCTGGCAGGAACTGGTGGCCCGGCACGGCAGGCCCCGCTGCGTGGAAGACGGTCAGACGCGGGATGCCCGCTTTGCCATTGTGGCCTACGGCAAGCTCGGCGGGCTCGAGCTCGGCTATGGTTCGGATCTCGACCTGGTATTCCTGAACGACTCAGCTGGCTCGGCGCAGCAGACCGCCGGCGAGCGCGTTGTCGACAACGCGGTGTTCTTTGCGCGCCTGACGCAGCGCCTGATCAGCGCGCTGAGCCTGACAACCGCGTCCGGCCATATGTACGAGGTGGACACACGACTCCGGCCGTCGGGCCGCTCGGGCCTGCTGGTCTCCAGCCTCACGGCCTTCGACCGTTACCAAAGAGAAGACGCCTGGACCTGGGAGCACCAGGCCCTGCTGCGCAGCCGTGCCGTGGCCGGCGACCCGGCCGTCATCGCCGCCTTCGAAACCCTGCGCCGCGATGCCCTCGCTCGCTACGTGCGCAGAGATACCCTGCGAGACGAGGTCGTGACTATGCGTGGGCGCATGCGGGAGGAACTTTCCAAAGGCACCGCAGCGAACTTCGACCTGAAGCAGGACCCCGGTGGCATCGCTGACATCGAATTCCTGGTGCAGTACCTCGTCCTGAAGGACGCGGACAAACACGCCGACCTGACAGAGTATTCCGACAATATCCGCCAGCTGGAAGCCCTGGCGCGCGATGAGTTGCTGCCCGCCGAGGATGCCCGGCTGCTCACCGACACCTACCGCGATTACCGCACGCGCCTGCACCACCTGGCACTGGCCGGCGAGCCTGGCCTGGCGCCACGCGATGAAATTGCCGAGCAGGCCGCCCGGGTCGTCGCCCTGTGGGACCAGGTATTCGGATAGCGCGCGACCTGCATCCCTCGCTAATCACGGAAGGACTCTGGCCCGGCTATTAATTCTTTGTAGGAGCGGCTTTAGCCGCGATTCAAATCTTTCCTCTCTCCACCGCGGGCGCGCCGGTGTCTGTGCCCGTCACGCCGGCTTGCCCTTCGGGTGCCCTGCGCTGCTCACTCACGTCGGGGTCCGGGACACGGGGCCATCCCTGGCCCCGGGTCCCGGAGCCGCGCATCCCTGCGCGGCCCCTTCGGGCTATTCCCTCGTTCGCTGCGCTGCTCGGCAAGCCGGCTGACTGTGACGGGCACAGAC
>CAZTIB010000169.1:0-16405 GCA_964613615.1 uncultured Chromatiaceae bacterium | reverse complement strand
CCGGCTCTTCAGTCGTTCCTTGATGGACTTGAACAGCGCCTCTTCTTCTTCGCTGCCCGGATTGTCGAGCACCGACGCATCCTGCTCGGCCTTCGCGCCCAGGGTCACCAGCAAGGTTGCGTCACCGCCGTCGTCCAGGATCCGGTTCGGCGGGCCGTCCGGCCAGTCGAGAATGCGGTGGGTGTATTCCCAGTACTCGTCCAGCGTTTCGCCTTTGTAGGCAAACACCGGGATGCCGCGCGCGGCGATGGCGGCGGCGGCGTGGTCCTGGGTCGAGAAGATGTTGCACGACGCCCAGCGGACTTCGGCGCCGAGTTCCACCAGGGTCTCGATGAGCACCGCCGTCTGGATAGTCATGTGCAGAGAGCCGGCAATCCGGGCGCCGGCGAGGGGCTTCTGCGCCGCATATTCCTTGCGCACCGCCATCAGGCCGGGCATTTCAGTCTCGGCAATGGCGAGTTCCTTGCGGCCAAAGTCGGCCAGGGACAAGTCTGCGACCTTGAAATCAGGTTGCAGCACTGCGGCGGGTTCTGTGCTCATGAATACATAGCTCCATCATTACTCAGGCAGATAGGTTCGTCCGATCCGGCGTAGCGGATCAGGCGGCAGCAGCACCTCGCAGCGCGTCGGCCCGGTCGGTGCGCTCCCAGCTCAGGTCCAGGTCGTCCCGGCCGAAATGTCCGTAGGCGGCGGTGGGTCGGTAAATGGGTTTTTGCAGGTCCAGCATTTCGCGAATGCCGAAAGGCGTGAGGTCGAAGTGTTCGCGCACCAGGTGCACCATCTGGTCGGCCGCAAGCTTGCCGGTGCCGAAGGTCTCCACCGCGATGGAGGTGGGCTCGGCGACGCCAATCGCGTAGGACACCTGGATCTCGCAGCGTTGCGCCAGCCCCGCCTCTACCAGGTTCTTGGCCACGTAGCGGGCCGCGTAGGCGGCGGAACGGTCCACCTTCGACGGGTCTTTGCCGGAGAATGCGCCGCCGCCGTGGCGGGCCATGCCGCCATAGGTGTCGACGATGATCTTGCGCCCCGTGAGGCCGCAGTCGCCCAGGGGCCCGCCGATCTCGAAGCGGCCTGTGGGATTGATGTGGTAGCGGGTCTGCCGGCCCAGCCAGCCGGTGGGCTCCAGCACCGGCTTGATGATGGTGTCCATCACGCCGTCGTGCAGGGCCTGGTTGTCGACGTCGGGCGAGTGCTGCGTGGACAGGACCACGGCGTCGATGGCGACAGGGCGCCCGTCTTCATAGACCAGCGTGACCTGGCTTTTTGCATCCGGCCGTAACCAGGGCAGTTCCCCGTTCTTGCGCACCTGCGCCTGCCGCCGCACCAGCTGGTGCGCAAGCCTGATCGGCGCCGGCATCAGCACGTCGGTTTCATCCGTGGCATAGCCGAACATCATCCCCTGGTCGCCGGCACCCTGCTCCCGTTCGTCAGCCCGGTCTACACCCTGGTTGATGTCGGCCGATTGCTTGCCCAGGGCATTCAGTACCCCGCAGCTGGCGCCGTCGAAGCCCATCGACGAGTCGTTGTAGCCGATGTCGAGCACCACGTTGCGCACGAGATCTTCGAGTTCAAAGAACACGTCTTTCGCATGGGTCTTGATTTCACCGGCCAGCATCACGAAGCCGGTCTTCACCGCGGTTTCGGCCGCGACTCGGGCGGTCGGATCCTGCGCCAGGATTGCGTCAAGAATTGCATCGGATATCTGATCGCAGATCTTGTCGGGGTGTCCCTCGGAGACGGATTCCGAGGTGAACAGGGTCCGGCTGCTCATGTGGGCCTTCCTTATCGAATTGTAGAAGACGCGCATTATAGCCGCGCCGCGCCCTGGCAAAACCCGCCGTGTTGCGGGGGCCGGGTGAAAACGCCAAAATGCGCGCCCCTTGCACATAAGCAAAATGGCTTCCAAAGCCGCCGAGCCCATGGCCACGAGTCCAGACAGCGCAGTTGACGCCCCGACCCGCCGCGAGCGCGCCAATGCGCTGCGCGCCCTGGCCATGGACGCCGTTCAGCAGGCCAACTCGGGCCATCCCGGCATGCCCATGGGTATGGCGGACATCGCCGAAGTGTTGTGGACGGATTTTCTCTGCCACAACCCGCGAAATCCCGGCTGGCCCAATCGCGATCGCTTCGTGCTGTCGAACGGGCACGGCTCCATGCTGCTTTACAGCTTGCTGCACCTGAGCGGTTACCCGCTGCCGATGGACGAGCTGCGTCGCTTCCGCCAGCTCGGCTCGCGGACCCCGGGCCACCCGGAGTACGACCCGGAAATCGGCGTGGAGACCACCACCGGTCCCCTGGGCCAGGGACTCGCGAACGCGGTGGGCATGGCGCTGGCCGAAAAGACCCTGGCCGCGACCTTCAACCGCCCGGGATTCCCGGTGGTGGACCACTACACCTATGCGTTCCTCGGCGACGGCTGCCTGATGGAGGGCGTCTCCCACGAGGCCTGCTCCCTGGCGGGCACCTTGCAGCTCGGCAAGCTGATCTGCCTGTACGACGACAACGGCATTTCCATCGACGGCGATGTGGCGGGCTGGTTCGGCGACGACACCCCGGCACGCTTTGCCGCCTACGGCTGGCACGTGGTCCCGGACGTGGACGGGCACGATCCCGATGTGGTGCACGCGGCCATCGAGGCGGCGCGGGCAGCCGACCGGCCGTCGCTGATCTGCTGCAAGACGGTGATCGGCAAAGGCGCGCCCAATAAGCAGGGCAGTGAGTCCACGCACGGTGCGCCCCTGGGCGCCGACGAAATCGCCGCGGCGCGCGAGGCCCTCGGCTGGAGCTGGCCGCCCTTCGAAGTGCCGGCGGACATCCGCGAGGGGTGGGACGGGACCGCGGCCGGGGCCGCCAGTGAGGCCGAGTGGCAGGAGCTGATGGCCGGCTATACCGCCGAGCATCCGGAGCTGGCCGCAGAACTCCAGCGCCGGCTGGCAGGCGAACTGCCCGGCGACTGGCCAAGTTTTGCTGACGCCGCGCTGGCAGCCGTCGCCGCGGACCCGGTGAAAGAGGCCACCCGCAAATCGTCGTTGCGCGCGCTTAACGCATTCGCGCCAGCGCTGCCGGAGCTGTTCGGCGGGTCGGCGGATCTGACGGGGTCCAACCTCACGCTGCATGGGGGCTCGGTCGTGCTGACCGAACGGGAGCCCGCGGGTAATTATCTGCACTTCGGCGTGCGTGAATTCGGCATGACCGCCATCCTGAATGGCGTCGCGCTGCATGGAGGCTACATTCCCTACGGCGGTACCTTCCTGGTGTTCGCCGACTACTCGCGCAATGCGCTGCGGCTGGCGGCACTGATGGGGATCCGCCAGATTGCCGTGCTGACCCACGACTCCATTGGCCTCGGCGAAGACGGGCCCACCCACCAGCCCGTTGAACATGTGGCCAGCCTGCAGCTGATGCCGAACATGCGGGTCTGGCGGCCCTGTGATGGCTATGAAACGGCCGTGGCCTGGCGCGACGCCATCGAACGCCGCGACGGGCCCAGTAGCCTGGTGCTGACTCGCCAGGGCGTGCCGCCGCAGGCTCGCGACGGGCAGCAGTGTGCGGACGTGTATCGTGGTGCTTACGTATTGCGCGGCACGGGCAGGCCTGATTTGATCCTGATTGCGAGTGGTTCCGAAGTGGCCCTCGCAGTGGCGGCGGCGCAGCTGCTGGAGGCCGACGGCCACGCGATTCGGGTGGTGTCGATGCCTTGCATGAAGCTGTTCCTGGCGCAGTCCGCAGACTACCGCGAGGCCGTGTTACCCGCCGCCGTGGAGCAAAGGTTGGCGGTAGAGGCGGGCAGCCCGCATCTCTGGCACCGCTTCGTGGGGCCTGCGGGCCGCATCGTGGGCCTGGACCGCTTCGGCGAGTCGGCCCCTGCCGCAGAATTGTTTGAACACTTTGGTTTTACGCCGGAAAAGGTTGCGGTCGTTGCCCGCGAGGTACTGACTGCCACCCGACCGGCCCTTAGATTTTCAGGAGACTGATCCATGTCCGTAAAGCTTGCGATTAATGGTTATGGCCGCATCGGCCGCTGCGTGTTACGCGCTCTGTACGAGAGCGGCCGGACCGGCGAGTTCAAGATCGTCGCGGTGAACGACCTCGGCGATTCCGAGACCAACGCGCACCTGACGCGCTACGACACGGCCCACGGACCCTTCTCCGGGGAAGTGAGCGTCGACGGCGACAACATGATCGTGAACGGCGACCCGATCCGTGTATTCGCGGAGCGTGACCCGGCCAAATTGCCCTGGGGCGACCTGGGCGTAGACGTGGTGCTGGAGTGCACCGGCCTGTTCCGTACCAAGGAAAAGTGCGCACCCCATATCGCCGCCGGTGCAAAGAAGGTGATCATCTCCGCGCCGGGGGGCAGCGACGTGGACGCCACCGTGGTGTACGGGGTGAATCACGGCGTGCTGAAGGCCAGTGATACCGTGATTTCCAACGCATCCTGCACCACCAACTGTCTCGCCCCCCTGGTCAAGGTGCTGCACGACGCCATCGGCGTGAAATGCGGCGTCATGAACACGATTCATTCCTACACGAATGACCAGGTGCTGACGGATGTGTTCCACAAGGACCTGCGCCGTGCACGGTCGGCGACGATGTCCATGATTCCGACCAAGACCGGCGCGGCCGCCGCGGTGGGCCTGGTGCTGCCGGAACTGAACGGCAAACTCGACGGCTTTTCGGTGCGTGTGCCAACCATCAACGTGTCACTGGTAGACCTGAGCTTCAGCGCCGCCCGTGCTACGTCCGTCGACGAGATCAACGAGATCATGAAGCAGGCCAGCGAGGGTGCCCTCGCCGGTGTGCTTGGCTATAACGACGGCCCGCTGGTGTCAGTGGACTTCAATCACAACCCGCTGTCATCGATTTACGATGCGACCATGACCAAGGTCATCGACGGCACGTTGGTCAAGGCCTGCTCCTGGTACGACAACGAGTGGGGCTTCTCGAACCGGATGCTCGACACCACGCTTGCTCTGCTGAACGCGAAGTAAGCTGCGTAGAGCTGCCAGCGTGAACGTACTGCGCATGCAGGATCAGGAGCTTGGTGGCAAGCGGGTCCTGATTCGCGAAGACCTGAACGTCCCGCTGAAAGACGGGCAGGTGACCAGCGACACCCGGATCCGGGCAGCGCTGCCGACGATCCGCGCGGCGCGCGATGCGGGTGCCGCCGTAATCGTCATGTCGCATCTCGGCCGGCCGAAAGAAGGGCAATACGATCCCGCTTTCTCCCTCGCGCCGGTGGCCGATTACATCAGTGAGCTGCTGGGCAGCCCGGTGGCGCTGGCGCAGGACTGGCTCGATGGAGTCAACGTGGCTGCGGGTGACGTGGTCCTGTGCGAGAACGTGCGTTTCAACGTCGGCGAGAAGGCGAACGACGATGCGCTGGCGAGGCGCATGGCGGCGCTGTGCGATATCTATGTGATGGATGCCTTCGGCACCGCGCACCGGGCCCAGGCCAGCACACACGGCGTGGGCATGCACGCGCCGGTGGCCTGCGCCGGGCCGCTGCTGGTGGCCGAGCTCGAAGCCCTGGGGCGCGCGTTGCAGGATCCGGCGCGCCCGGTGGTTGCCATCGTTGGCGGTTCCAAGGTGTCGACCAAGCTCACCGTGCTGAAGACGCTCGCCGAGCGGGTGGATCAGCTGATCGTGGGTGGCGGCATTGCCAACACCTTTATTGCCGCGGCTGGCCACAACGTCGGGCAGTCCCTGTGCGAGCCGGACCTGGTGCCCGACGCGCAGGCGCTCATGCGTGAGGCGCCTGGCCGCGCGCAGATCCCGGTGCCGGCAGATGTGGTGGTCGCGCTGGAGGTCAGCCCGTCTGCACCGGCCTCCCAGCGGGGCATCGCCGAGGTCAACGACGATGAGCTGATCCTCGACATCGGCCCGCGCACCGCAGAGCAGTACGCGGCAATCCTCGCCCAGGCCGGCACCATCGTCTGGAACGGCCCGGTCGGGGTATTCGAGATCGACCAGTTCGGTGCCGGGACCCGGCGTGTAGCCGAGGCCGTGGCCGACAGCGAGGCCTTCAGCATCGCCGGCGGGGGCGACACGCTGGCCGCACTGGAGAAATACGGGCTCACGGAGCGCGTGTCCTGCATTTCCACCGGCGGCGGCGCCTTCCTCGAATTCCTGGAGGGCAAGACCCTGCCCGCCGTGGCGATGCTGGAGTCGCGCGCCGCCGGCTGAAGCGTTGGCCGCCGGCTCGCCAGTAGGCTACTCTCCGCGCCCGTCAGCTACTGTTCCGAACCCGATGCGCCGCACCAAAATTATCGCCACCCTCGGCCCGGCTACCGACGATGCCGGTGTCATGAAACGCCTGCTCGAGGCCGGCGTGGATGTGGTGCGTATCAACTTTTCCCACGGCACCTGGGACGACCACGAACGGCGCGTATCAATGGTGCGTCAGCTGGCCACTGAAGTCGGCCGTTACATCGGTATTCTCGGTGATCTGCAGGGCCCTAAGATCCGCATCCAGCGGTTTCGCGACGGCCCGGTCGCGCTGCAGGAAGGTCAGGAGTTCGTGCTCGACCCGAGCCTGCCGGAGGACGCCGGCGATGAACGCGGCGTCGGCGTTGCCTACGCCAGCCTGCCGCGCGACGTGTGCCCCGGTGACACGCTGCTGCTCGATGACGGCCAGATTCGGCTGAGCGTGGGTGCGGTGGCCGGTACGCGCGTGGTCTGCACGGTGCAGGTGGGCGGCACGCTGGGCAACAACAAGGGTATCAATCGGCAGGGTGGGGGCTTGTCGGCACCGGCGCTCGCGGACAAAGACCGGCAGGACCTGGTGCACGCGGCGCGCCTGGACTTCGACTGGATCGCCGTGTCCTTCGTCCGTTCTGCAGCCGATCTGCACGAAGCACGCCAGTATTTGCGCGACGCCGGCAGCGAAGCGCGCCTTGTGGCCAAGATCGAAAGGACCGAGGCGGTAGAGAACCTCGAGTCCATTGTCGATGCCAGCGATGCCGTGATGGTTGCGCGCGGTGACCTCGCGGTGGAAACCGGCTACGCCGGGCTCACCGGGCTGCAGAAACACATCATTCGTACGACCCGGCGTCGGCTCAAGGTTTCCATCACCGCAACGCAGATGATGGAATCGATGATCAGCAGCCAGACGCCGACCCGCGCCGAGGTATCTGACGTCGCCAACGCGGTGATGGACGGCACTGACGCGGTGATGCTGTCGGGCGAAACCGCTGTCGGGCACTACCCGGTGAAGACCGTTGAGTCCATGGCCGAAGTCTGCATCGGTGCTGAGACCTACCATCATTCTGCGGCGCCAATGACCCGTCACCGAATGGACGACCGCTTTGGCCGCGTCGATGAAGCGGTGGCCATGTCGGCCATGTATACGGCCAATCACCTGGACGTGGAAGCCATCATCGCGCTGACGGAATCCGGTTCCACCTCCCAGTGGATGTCACGTATCCGTTCAGATATTCCGATCTTTGCCCTGACCCGGCAGCCGGCGACTCTGCGACGGGTGGCCCTGTATCGAGGCGTTTACCCGGTGGCCTTCGACCCGGTGCACACAGATCCGCAGCGTGTCTATGCCCAGGTCTTCGAAACCCTGACGAAGATGGATCATGTGCGCATCGGCGACCTGGTCATTATCACCAAGGGCGACCTGGAAGGTGTCTCGGGGGGCACAAACGCGATGAAGATCCTGCGCGTGACCGGCCAGTGAATAAATCCGGCGGCGCCGGCCGGCCGGATTGTCGTTGATCGTTATGCTGGCCGCCAGATTTCGCCGTCCCCACCTGCCCGTCTGACGCGTCGCAGGCTAACTGCACGGGGATTCCCTGAATGAATACCGGGCGCCGACACAGTCGGCGCCGTGAGGCAGACGATGACCGCACATGTCAGTTTTATTCAGCGCATCATGAAAAAGGCTTCGAAGATCGAGGCCCACGAGCTGCGCGCGGTGCTGCTGTCTTTCGCCTTCGTGTTTACGCTGATGGCGGCCTACTACATCCTGCGCCCCGTTCGCGATGCCATGGCCAGCGACTGGACGGATACCGAGGTCAGCCTGCTGTGGAACCTGAACTTTTTCATCAGCCTGGGGGTGGTGGCAATCTACGGTATCGCCGTGTCCCGGTTGCGATTCCGGGTGCTGGTGCCCGGCGTCTACGCATTCTTTGCCGCGAGCTTTATTGCTTTCTACCTGGGCGTGAACCAGCTTCAGGATCGCGTGCTCATCGACAAGACCTTCTACATCTGGGTCAGCGTATTCAGCCTGTTCCACGTGTCGGTGTTCTGGAGCTTCATGTCGGACCTGTTCACCAAGGAACAATCGGGCCGCCTCTTCGCCTTTATTGCTGCCGGTGCCAGCGCCGGTGCGTTGGTGGGACCGCTGATTCCGACACTGTTCGCCGGCAAGCTGGGCACCGACCAGCTATTGCTGATTGCGGCCGTCATGCTGGTAATTCCGATTCCGATGATCCTCTACCTTGATCGCCTGAAAGTGATCGAACTGCACAACGACGATGTGACCGCCGACCTCAGCACGGCGAGGATCGGTGGCAAGCCCTTCGCCGGCTTCAAGATGTTTTTTACTAATCCCTACCTGCTCGCAATTGGTGCCTTCATCCTGTTGTACACGGCCATTGGCTCGTTCGTGTATTTCGAGCAGAAGAACCTGCTCGCGGAATTCGACCGTGCCACCCGCACGCAGATACTCGGGGCCGTCGACTGGTTTGTAAATGTGCTGACCTTTGCCATCGGCCTGTTTGCCACCAGCCGCATCGTGACGCGTTTCGGCATGCCGGTGACCCTGGCCCTGGTGCCGGTGTTCATTGCCGCCGGCCTGCTGGTGCTGGCTTTTGCGCCGATCCTGACCGTGGTCCTGGCCCTGCAGGTGGCGCGCCGCGCCGGCAACTATGCCATTACCCGACCCGGCCGGGAGATGCTGTTCACCGCGGTGGACCGCGAGACCCGCTTCAAGGCCAAACCGGTTATCGACATTGCCGTCTACCGTGGTGGTGATGCCGTGAGCAGCCTCGCCTTTGCAGGCCTCACAGATGGCATCGGCCTGGGACTGGGCGCGATGGCCGCTGTAGGCGCCGGCATCGCGTCGCTGTGGGCTTTCGTGGGTGCCTTCCTGGGCCGGCGCTTCGAACGCCAGGGCATTGAAGCAGGCGACGAATCGCCGCCGGCTGCAGACGCGGCAGTCACGAAAGTCTGAGGGTCCGGGCCGGCTTCAGTCGCCGGCCGCCGCCATCAGGGTCTCGAGATCTCCCAGCACCTGTTCGCTGTGTTTCGACGGGCTGACCTGCGCGTAGTGCTTGGCGATCTGTCCCTGTGGGTCGATCAGAAAGGTTTCCCGCTTGGCCATTTTAAAGCTGCCCATGTTCGACAGGACGCCGTAAACCTGTGCGGTGCCTGAATCGCTGTCGGCCAGCAAAGGGAAAGGGAGGCTGTACTTCTCGGCAAATTCGGCATGGGACTGCACGTCATCGAGGCTGACGCCGAGCACCACCGCGCCAATCTTGTCGAAGGCAAAAATGTTGTCGCGAAAGGCGCAGGCCTCCGTGGTGCAGCCGGGCGTATCGTCTTTCGGATAGAAGTACAGCGTCACCCACTTGCCGCGGTAGTCGCCGAGGGCGTGCCATTCCCCATTTTGGTCCTGCAGTCGGAAATCCGGTGCTGCCTCACCGGCCTGGGGCTGGGCCATAGCCGGGACCGCTGCGACGGCGAGCAGCATCAGGGGCAGAATTCTCAGGGGATTACGCATGTTCGGTGGCTCCTGCGGGCTGATAGTGTGATTTGGGTCGGTAGCCGCTGGGCGGCACACCGGTTAACATTTCGTCAGCATGGCGCGGACCGATTCCAGCAGCAAGCCGCGCACCTGGGCCCAGAACATCGGCCTCGTCCTGCCGGGCGGAGGGGCGCGATGTGCCTACCAGGTGGGCGTCCTGAAAGGCCTCGCGGAGCTCATGCCCCGCCGGGCACCCAATCCCTTTCGCGTGATCAGCGGTACCTCTGCCGGGGCCATCAACGCGGTGGTGCTGGCTACCCGGGCGCGATTACTCCGCCATGGCGTAGCGGACCTGGAGCGGGTCTGGGGCAATTTCCGCACCGAACAGGTCTTTCGCTGCGATACCGGCACGATGATCAAGAGCAGCCTGCACTGGATGGCAGCCCTGGTGCTGGGCGGGCTGGGTGTGCGCAATCCGCGCTCGCTGCTCGACAACGAGCCCCTCGAGCAACTTCTGGCGCGGAACATTCGCTTCGATGCGGTGGGCCAGGCCATCAACAAGGGTTATCTCGACGCGCTGGCGGTAACGGCCGCGAGCTACGATTCCGCCCGCTCCATCACGTTTTTCGAGGGCTGCGACGGGTTGGAATCCTGGACGCGTGTGCGCCGCTGCGGTAAACCGTCCGAACTTGGCCTGTCGCACCTGATGGCCAGCGTGGCTGCGCCGCTGGTCTTTCCCCCGGTGCAGATCGGCCAGGAGTACTTCGGCGACGGTGCCATGCGCCAGCCCACGCCGCTGTCGCCGGCCGTGCGCCTCGGCGCCGAGCGCCTGTTGATTATCGGCTGCCGCGATGAGGAGCCCGCCAGCCCCACCAGCGGCGACGCGGGGGTTTTCCCCACCTTTGGCCGCATTGCGGGTTACATGCTGGACACTTTGATCATGGACGGGCTCGCATCGGACCTGGAACGGCTGACCCGGATCAACCTGATGCTCAACCAGATGCCGGGCCGGCGCATGGACGGCGAGGGTGGGCCGCTTAACTTTATCGACGCGCTAATCATTCTGCCCAGCCGCGATGTCCGGGACGTTGCGCTGCGTTACATGCACGAACTGCCCCGCCCGGTACGGTTGCTGATGCGCGGGCTCGGCGCGCTGAACTACGGCGGCCGGCAGTTAATCAGCTATCTGCTCTTCGAGGCCGGTTACACCCGCGCGCTGATCGAACTCGGCTATGAAGACGCGATGACGCGTCGCGAAGAGCTGACCGCTTTCATGGACGGGGTACCGCTTGATTCGCCCACGGGAATTGCCGGTTGGCAGGATCTCAGCGACGAATACTCCCATCGCCTGCCCGCGCTCAAGGTGCCGGCCGCCGGCTGACTCAGGTCAGGAACAGCGCCCCGAGACCGAGAAAAGTCAGAAAGCCCACCACGTCGGTGACCGTCGTCAGCACCACGGAGCCGGCCAGCGCCGGGTCGATGTTAAGCCGCCGCATCCCTAGCGGAATCAGGAAACCGGCCATTGCCGCCACGATCAGGTTCAAGGTGATGGCCGCCGCGATAATCAGACCCACTTCCCACGTACTGAAAAAGATCACGGTCACGATACCGACCACGACGGCCCACGCCAACCCGTTCAGCAGCCCGACGGAACACTCCTTGACCATCACCCAGCGGGCGTTCGAATCTTCCACCCGGCCCAGTGCGAGCCCGCGAATCATCAGCGTGAGCGTCTGGCTGCCGGCAATGCCGCCCATGCTGGCCACCACTGGCATCAGCACGGCAAGCACCACCACCTGGCGCAGTGTCGCTTCGAACTGCGCGACGACAGCAGAGGCGAGGAAGGCGGTGGCCAGGTTGATACCCAGCCACACGGCGCGCCGGCGCACGCTGGCAACCACCGGCGCAAACATGTCGTCGTCTTCATCGAGGCCGGCCATGCTCAGCACCACGTGCTCCGCCTGCTCCTCGATCACGTCCACCACGTCATCGACGGTGATCTGCCCAATGAGCTTGCCGTCAGCATCGATGACCGGGGCGGAGACGAGATCGCGGTTTTTGAACTCTCGTGCGACTTCCGGCGCCGGCAACTCACAGGGTATCGGTTCGACAGCCGCGTCCATGATGGAGATGACCGTGGCTGCCGGATCACGGCTGACCAGTCGTGACATGTAGAGTGCGCCGAGGTAACGGCCGTCCCGGTCGACGACAAAGACAGCGTCGGTCTTGTCCGGGATGTCGGTCAGCATGCGCAGATAGCGCAGCACCACTTCTACGCTGACGTCCGGACGCACCGAGATGGTGTCCGGATTCATCAGGCCGCCGGCGCTGTCTTCCGGGTAGGCAAGCACCGACTGCAGCCGTTCCTTGTCCTGGTCGGACAGGGAGCGAATTACCTGCTGGGTAACGGCCTCGGGCAGGTCGGCGACAAAGTCGGCCAGGTCGTCAAGATCCATGCCCTCGGTGGCAGCCACCAGTTCGGCTGCTTCCATCCCGGCGATGATGCCCGCGCGCACCTCGTCGTTCAGTTCGAGCAGGACGTCGCCGTCGTCGCTGTCTTCCACCAGGTCCCAGACGATGGCGCGCTCGGCGGGTGGCAGGGATTCCAGCAGGTCGGCGATTTCCGCCGGGTGCAGCGAACGCACCAGGTTGCCGACCTGGCGCCGGGTGCCGCTCTCGAGGGCCTCGCGGAGCAGGCCGAGGTCGGTTTTGACAGGCGGTCCGGACAAGTCCATTGGAGTACCGCCGCCGACCTAATCGATTCGCTTGACGGTTTCACCCGCCTGCTCGGCGGCAGGCAGTTCGGTATGGCGCGTGAGCACCTCGGCGTGTCTTGCAGACAGGGCCGCGGCCAGCTTGTCAGCCATATAGACGGAGCGATGCTGGCCACCGGTGCAGCCCAGTGCAATGGTCAGGTAGTTGCGGTGAAAATCCAGGTACCGGGGAATCCAGCTTTCGAGAAACTGGAGTATGTCGCGGTACATGTCCTGCACCGCTTCGCTCGCATCGAGGAAGTCGGCCACCGGCCGGTCACGGCCAGTGAATGGCCGCAGCGTGATGTCCCAATACGGGTTCGGGAGGCAGCGCAGGTCGAACACAAAGTCTGCGTCAGCCGGCAGGCCGTGCTTGAAGCCGAAAGATTCCACGAGAATCGACAAGTTGGGCACCTGCCGTAGCCCGACGCGCTCGCGCAGCGCATCCCGCAGTTCATAGATGCTGGTACGGGTGGTGTCCAGCACCAGCTCCGCGGCGTCAATGATCGGCCCGAGGAGTTCCCGCTCGAGCGCGATCGCGTCTTTCAGGCTTTCACCTTCGCGCCGCAGCGGGTGGCGGCGCCGGGACTCCGAGTAGCGCTTGAGCAGGATGTCATCATCGGCGTGCAGGAATACGACCTCGCAATGCATCCCGCTGTCTCGCAGCCGATGTGCCATGGCCGGCACTGACTCAAGATCTGCACTGCGGTTGCGCGCGTCTACACCCATGGCCAGGTTTTCGTATCCGGTATCACCGGAATCAATGATCTCCGAGACCATGGTTTCCACGAGCATCGCCGGTACATTGTCGATGCAGTAGAAGCCCATGTCTTCGAGCAGGTTCAGGGCCACGCTCTTGCCGGAGCCGGACAGCCCGCTGATGATGACCAGGCGCATCGGGCTACTCCGCCCGCTCTGTGTCGTCTGCCGATGGCAGACAGGCGCGTACGGCCAAGACCGCCGCGTCCGGTGTCGCAGCGTTCTGCAGCGCCTGCGGGTTGGAGTCACGGCGCAGTGCATTGACGACCGCACTCAGTTCTCCGCCTTCGGCCTCCGGCAGCATCAAGCCCACGGCGACGGAGATCTCGGCGTCCTCACCCGCGTCAAAATCCACGGGTGACACAAAGCGCAGCAATGCGCCGACCGGTTGGTCGAGGGCCGGGTCGCGCCCGTGGGGAACGGCAACACCGTTTCCCAGGCAGGTGCTGCCGAGCCGTTCACGCTGATCCAGCAGGGCGAAAATCTCCGCCGCGGTCAGTGAGCCGGGGCCGCTCGCGAGCAGCAGGCTTAAAGACTGCAGCGCGTCCTTGCGGCTGCTGGCTGCCACGTCAATGCGAACACGGTCTGCAGTCAGGAATTCCGGGTTGAGCATGTTGATAGTTCACGAACGCTTGTTCGCGTGCCGGGCATGGTGGTCGGTAATCTTTTCCTTGTGCCGGATGATCTGCCGGTCGAGTTTGTCGACGAGGCTGTCGACAGCGGCATACATGTCGTCCTCCACCGCATCGGCAAACAGCGAGCCTCCCGAAACGGCCACGCGCGCCTCAGCTTTGTGACGCAGCTTTTCGACGGTGAGTATGCAGTGAATACCGGTGACATGATCGAAATGCCGTTCCAGCTTTTGCAGTTTTTCTTCGACGTAGTCTCGCATTGCCGGGGTGACGTCAACGTGATGGCCGGTGAGATTCAGTTGCATGCCGCTGTCCTCCTTGTTATTCAGCCGGTTCGGTCACCGGACACTCAAACGCTTCCGTTCCGCTGACGAAGCGATACGCAGCGCCTCCCGGTATTTTGCCACCGTTCGCCGGGCAACATTGATGCCTTCGCCGGCCAATGTCTTGGCAATGGCGCTATCGCTGAGGGGCTTGGCCGGGTTTTCGTGCCCAATCAGGCGGCGAATGCGCGCCTTGATGGCCGTTGACGATTCGCCGGTACCGTCTGAAGTGGCCAGCTGGCTCGAGAAAAAGTAGCGAAACTCTACCACGCCTCGCGGGGTATGCATGTACTTGTTGGCGGTCACCCTCGAGATGGTCGACTCGTGCATACCCACGGCCTCGGCCACATTCTTCAGGATCATGGGCTTCATGTGCTCCTCCCCATGGTCGAGAAAACCGGTCTGCTTCTCGATGATGCTCAGCGCAACCTTCATCAGCGTGTCGTCGCGGATTTCCAGGCTCCGTACCAGGAAACGTGCCTCCTGCAGTTGCGCGCGCAGGGTGTCGTGGCCGCTGTCGGTCTTCAGCATTTCCGCGTAGGCCTGGTTGACCCTCAGTTTCGGCGAGAAGCTGCGGTTCAGTTCCACGACCCAGCGTCCGTCCTGCTTGCGTACATAGACGTCCGGAATCACATACTCAGTGGAATCCGGCTGCACGGCCGCGCCGGGCCGGGGGTGGCAGGCCCGGATCAGCATCAGCGCGAGGGTCAGCGCCTCTTCCGATACGCCATAGTCGCGGCGCAGCTGGCTGTAGTCGCCGTCGGCCACGAGGTCTAATGAATCCGCGGCAATCAGCAAAGCCAGGTCACGTCCCGGCGTATCTGGTGCCAGCTGGCCTAATTGAATTCCAATGCATTCGGCAGGGGTCCGTGCGGCTACGCCGGCGGGGTCGAGGGTCTGGATCTTTGCCAGCGTGGTTGCCAGTTCCGGCAGCGAAAAGCCCGCGTCTGCGCCCAGTGTAGTCTGGATGGATTCGAGGTCTTCGGTCAGGTAGCCGTCTTCGTTCAGCGCGTCGACGATGGCGTGGCCCATGGCCACCTCGCGCGGCGAAAAATGCTCCATTTCCAGCTGCCAGAGCAAGTGCTCGCGCAGGGATTCTCCGCTGGTATCGGCAATCTCGGGGCGCCGACCGTCGTCTGCCCACACATCGCTGCGATTGTCCCGGGCGGTCGGTTCATCCCAGAGGCTGATCTCGTCGGCTTCCCGGGCCACGACCTCCGGCTTGCCGCTTTCGTCTGCGGCGGCCGGTGCTTCCACTTCGGGCGCTTCCACGTCGGGCGGCTCTTCCGCCTCGAGCATCACGTTTTCTGCCAGGGCCTGCTCGAGCTGATCGTGGAGTTCGAGCACGGGCATCTGCAGCAGGCGCAGAGCCTGTTGCAGTTGGGGGGTCATGACCAGTTGCTGGCTGATCCGCAGCTGCAGCGACGGCTTCATTGCGCTCACTCTAACTAGTCTTCCTAGAGCCTGAAATCCTCACCGAGATAAACCTTGCGGACCTGGTCATTGTCGAGAATGGCGCTGGGGGCACCCTCGGCGATTACGGCGCCTTCGCTGAGGATATAGGCTCGCTCGCAGATTCCCAGTGTCTCGCGCACATTGTGGTCCGTAATGAGGACGCCGATGCCGCGCGCTGCCAGGTGCCGGATAGTGCGTTGAATATCCAGCACCGAAATCGGGTCGACGCCGGCGAAGGGTTCATCGAGCAGTACAAAGCGAGGTTCTGCGGCCAATGCCCGGGCGATCTCCACCCGGCGACGCTCACCGCCCGACAGGCTCATTCCGAGGCTCGTGCGCACGTGGCTAATGTGCAATTCGTCGAGCAGGTCCTCAAGCTGGCTTTCGCGATCGGCGCGCGTCATCCCGGCGCGCGTCTGCAGTATGGCCATGATGTTCCGCTCCACGCTGAGCTTGCGGAACACCGAGGCCTCCTGGGGTAGGTAACCGAGGCCCTTGCGGGCGCGCTGGTGCATCGGCATGTGGGTCAGATTCTCACCGTCCAGCTCGATGCGTCCGGTGTCGGTGGGGATCAGGCCGACGATCATGTAGAAAGCGGTGGTCTTCCCGGCACCGTTGGGTCCGAGCAGTCCTACCACCTCGCCACTGCGTATCTCAAGCGAAATGTCGTCGACGACCTGACGGAGCTTGAATCGCTTGCTGATGCTGTCGGCGCGCAGCGTGCTGGTGCCGGAATCAGGAACCATCACGCTCGGACGGCTTGATCTTCATTCGCACCTGGCCGGATTC
>CAZTIB010000168.1:0-14584 GCA_964613615.1 uncultured Chromatiaceae bacterium | reverse complement strand
CCTACGACACGCCGCTGGAGCAGTTCACGGAGGCCATGCGCCAGGTCCGCAGCTTCAACGATGACCTGATCATGATGCGGGAACAGAAGCCCTAGGATTTGCCAAGGTTTCGTTGACCCGGAACTTTCAGAATTCACCGGCGGTTTCCAAGCGGAGCTATCGCCGCCCCCCTGTGCGTCGGCGTCATCGGCACTTCGCGGCAGCTGGGAGTCCAGCACCGCCTGGTCCTCGTGAAACACGAGATAGTTGCTGAAGCGGCACCACAGCCGCATCAGGGGGTCGCAACGGGGCGAAGTTCGCTGACATCGCGCCAGAACACCAGCCCCTGCCCGAAGCGCTGCCTGGCTACCGGCGACTTCGTGAGCTCCCGGGAGCTGAGCACCGCATACCAGTGCCCGCTGGATACCGTCACTTCTTGTCCGGCCGGATATTGCTGCGCGTGAAGGCGCCGCGCTCGATCAGTTTGTCCACCGTATCCGCCACGATGCGGCCCTTGTCGGCATGCTGTAGCGGCGGCAGGTTCTTCGGCCAGATGGGCTGTTCGTAGAGCCTCTGAAAGATCTCGGTCTTCAGGTACGGCAGCCAGTTCTGGAAGCGCGAGTTCTCCCGGTAGTGCCGCAGGCCTTCGATGTCGATCTGGGTCGAGATGTAGCAGTCATCGACGACCGTGCTTTCCGCCAGCACTTCGCCGCGATACCCGTAAATACCCGTGCGTCCGCCCAATGCCCCACCGATGCTGGTATCCGGCGTGCCCGGCGGACCCGCGATGATCAGGGACCCGGTGTTCGGCGCCAGCATGTAGCAGGTGTTGTCCATTGCCCGGGCGCGATTCTGCAGCTGGAAAATGCCGCGCGAGACCCACGGCTCGGGCAGCGACGCGTGATACAGGATTTCCGCGCCGTTCATTGCAAAGGCGCGCCAGGCCTCCGGGAAGGCGCCTTCGACGCCTACGCTGCCAGCGATATTCCCGATCTCCGTCTTCGCCACCGGGAAAAATGTCTCGAGGCTGTCACCGTGCTCGGCGACCCAGTCGTCGTACACGTCGTGGGGCGTGGTGGAGTGCTCGGTGTACAGGATGATGTTCTTCTGGTGTTCGTAGACGATTTCACCCTGCGGGTCGATCATGAACACCGTGTTGAAGAAACGGCCCGGGAACTTCGCGTGCTTCGTCTTCAGCTGCGCGACGATGTAACAGCCGTGCTGTTTCGCCTTGTCGGCGAGCATCTCGGTTTCCCAGCCGGGTAAGTCGGCGGCCATGACCTCCGTGTACTGAGCCTGCTCCATGTCGATGATTTCGTCGATGAAGCCCTGGATTGCCCCTTCACCCAGCGTGATCAGGCGCACTGGCAGTTCCAGGGAGCAGATGTGCATGACCAGGTCGATCATGTTGCCGATGTGCCGGAGATTCTTCTCCACCTCCTGGCGCGTCGGCACGTTGTGCACGCTCGTCTGCAGTGCTACGGCGGTGTACGGCGCAATCATCGGCATGTCCTCAGGCGGCTGATTTCTTGCCGGTCTTCGGCGCGACGTAGTCGTCGAGGCGCAGCTCATCGGCGCCCGGTGTTATCGGCCGCACCAGTTTGTCGACATCTTCCAGGTCCATCGTCGCGTCGATCCCGATGCGCGCAGAGAGTTGCCCCTCTTTAGCCGCGCGTTCGAGTTCCCAGCTTTCGACGTCGGGGATCACCATGAACTTGCGCGCATCGGCGGCCCGGTTCCAGATGGCCCACTGCACGTCATCCATGCTGTGCACGTCGATATCGTCGTCCACCACGATTATCCGCTTGGCAATCTTGCTGACCGGGAAGATGTGGCCGCCGGCTTCCAGGGTCTTGTGAATGATCTGCTCCGGTTCGGCATCGCTTGTCTTGTCGATACTGATCACCACGTGGGCCAGGGTGCCAAGGCCCGGCTCCAGGTACACGTGGATCTGCTTGATATCCGGCAATACCGCTCGCACCGAGGCCTCGATACTGCGCTGCACGCCATACACGGCGATGCCGCCCAGCGTGTTGTGCTCCGGATGGCGGCCGGCCATGATCGAATGGAACAGCGGGTCACGCCGGTGGGTGATCGCCGTCACCGTGGTGGCCGGCGCCGTTTCCGGACCGTACTGGCCGGCAAACTCGCCGAGCAGGTTCGTGACCCGTTCCGAGAAGTCCACCGTGCCTTCGATGATGAACTCGGCGCTGGCCGGCACCAGCAAATCGTTGGTCTTGCATTTGACCAGCTCGACCGCCTGGCCTGCCAGCGCGCCCCCGATACCGAATTCCGGCACGTTCGGGGGCAGTTTGCACGCCGCGGCCACCAGCATGGCCGGATCCGCGCCGATGGCCAGCGCAATCGGCATTGGCCGCCCGGTCGCCTCCCAGGCCGCGTAGTGCCGGCGCAGGTCGCTCATGCTGCTGGCATTGATCACGCAGCGGTTTTTGCCAATGATGAGCGTGCGGTAGACGCCCACGTTGTAGACACCGTTGTCCGGATCGCGGGTGATGCCGATGGCGGCGGTCATGAACGGCCCGCTGTCCAGTTCGAAGAAGGTGGGGATCGGCAGGGTGCTTAGATCCACGTCGTCGCCCGTAATCACAATCTCCTGGGAGACCGCCTGCGTTGTCTCCACCGGGTCGATCGGGGCGGTCTTCGCTGCTTCCAGCAGCGCGTCGAAGCGGGTGTCGTCGAAGGCTTCGGGGTCGGGCTGATCCAGCGCCAGCGCAAAGCGCGGCAGGGTATTCAGCAGCCCGCCCACCACACGGTAGCTGGCGCCGTTGACCTTCTCGAACAGAAAGGCCTGCCGCGCCAGGTCGAGTTTTTGCATCACGGCCGCCATCTCGAAACGAGGTTCTACCTCGCGTGAAATACGCACCAGTCCGCCCCGCTGTTCGAGCAGTGCGACGAAAGAACGAAGGTCCTGCACCTGGGTGACTCCTGCAATCAGACTGCCCGGTCGGGCGAGCGGCTGCATTGTATCTGCGCAGTGGTCAGGGTCGCAGGCACGGTCCGGAGTTTGACCGCCCAAGGGGCAGGCGGGGTGGCAAAGAGTAGTCGTCTACCGTTCTGATTCTTCAATAGAATAGAAGATAAAAAGCCATTTAAAACAAATATATAGAGATTATTCATGAGGATTTTTCTGGTTTTGCCGGGTGCCTGTAAACACTCGTGTAAACATCGCGTCAGCGGCGCTTTCCCGTTAGGCAAGCAGCGCCGGTTCGGGGCATGATCGCCGTTGCGCGATGTGACCCATCAACGAGCGGGAGGCGGTCTTGAGTAACGCGGCAGAAACAACCCTGGCAGGGACGGAGGCGGACGCAGATCCGCAGCGGTATTTCTGGTACGCGGTGTGGGCCATGCTGATGGGGGTGTCCTTCCTGCCGCTGCTCGGCGGCCCGTTCCGGCTGCCACAGGTCATGGGCTACACGGCATTGCTCGTGATCCACGAGTTCTCCGCGTTCCTGTTTTTTGGCCACACGTTTTTCAGCAACGTCTGGGCGCTGAAACTGCGGTTGACGGAACCGGACGAGACCGGGGTTCGCGCCCGGGCCTTCCTGCGCATCCTCGCCATGAGCATCACCGGGCCGACGTCTTTCATTATCCCCGTCACCGGTTTGATGGTGGTGGAGTCCTTCGGTGGCCTGGAAGCTGCCCCCTGGGCCTGGGACGCCTACCTCGCGTTCTGGATCATGCTTGGTATCAGCATCATTCCCGATGTGATTCGCTATGCGCGCAACCGCAATGCCGGCCAGGTGCGCCACGGCATGAAGAGCGGCGGGATCCGCGGCATGCTGGCCCTGGTGCTGACCCTGTACATCATGGTCTGCATGGTGGCGAAGGTGTCGATTCTTGCCGGACCTCTCGGCGGCCTGCTGATCAGATAGCCGGCAAATCCCCGGGCGGCTCCTGACGAGCTACCAGGCGACGGTCTCGCCGTTGTAACGCCGGAACGTGCCGCCGTGTTCCGGCTGCAGATCGGCAATCAGCTGGCGCAGGCCGGCCACGCTGTCTTCCGGCTTCACGTCTGCGGTGCCGAAATCCATGCGGGTTTGCACGTAGCCGGGACAAAAGAGGGCAACGATGATGCCCCGGTCGCGCAGCACGCCCGCCAGCAGCCGCATGGCCTTGTTCAGGGCCGTCTTGCTGGAGGCATACGCGAAGGCGGCTGTGTCGCGTTCCACCAGCGAGCCCACGGTGCTCGACAGGGACACGATCTTTTTCTGCTCGCTGGCCGCGACGGCATCGACGAAGGCTTCCGCCATCTTCATCGGTGCCAGCGTGTTTGTGCGCAGCACCTGCTGCCACAGGTCATAGTCCAGCGTGCCGAAGTGCTGGCGCCCGATATGCTGCGGAATGGGTACCGGGCCGATCATGCCGGCGTTGTTCAGCAGCACGTCGATGGTCTGCCCCCGGTAGCGGTGGGCGAGGGCGTCTACCTGGTCGTGATCCGTAACGTCGAGGCCTTCGATGATCAGTTCGCCGTCGCCGGTTAGCGCTTCCAGATCGCCGGCGTTGGCTGGGTCGCGAAGGGTGGCGATGACTCGCCAGCCGTCAGCCAGGTACTGCCGCGCGAACTCCAGCCCAATGCCGCGATTCGCGCCCGTGACCAGTACCGTGGTCTGGCTCATGCGAGTAGATCCTCGGCCTCACGCTCGCTCAACGGATCCGCCAGCGTGAAACCCGCCGCCTTGATCTTCTCGTTGCTGACGTTGCGTGGACCCTTGCTGAGTCCCAGCCA
The DNA here is from genome assembly GCA_964613615.1 of uncultured Chromatiaceae bacterium. Classification (GTDB taxonomy): domain Bacteria; phylum Pseudomonadota; class Gammaproteobacteria; order Steroidobacterales; genus J054. Next base: position 9,858 of record CAZTIB010000168.1, on the reverse strand, counting down.
GGTGATGGGCGCCAGGCCAGCCTTCTCACCCACCTTGCCGAAGAACTCGGCCTTGGATTCCCGCACGTCGTTGAAGAGGTTGTAGAGCCCGTTCAGGCGGTTCGCAATGGCGAATTCAAGGCCCAGGACCACCTCGTCGCGGTGCACGATCATCGCGTCGGATTCGCCGTCGAACGGGATCTGCTGGCCGGCAATCCGGGCCACTTCGGTCGCGTGCAGGCGGCCGGGGCCGTAGATGGTACCCGTGCGGAAATTGCAGACCTTCAGGCCTTCTGTTGCTGCGCTGGCCAGCAGCTGTTCGGTGTCGATGTAGACCTGGGCGAACGGCGACGTGGCGTTGGCGGGGGTATTTTCGTCTACGTGCTGGGCGCCGCCGGCATCGCCGTAGGCGTTGAGAGAGCTGCAGAAGACAATCTGCTGGAGTTCGGGGGCTGCATCCAGGCAGGCCACCAGGGACTCTGCGGTACCCACGTAGGAGTCGCGGTACAGCTCCGGGTCCATATAGGGCTTGCCGTCTTTCTCCGTCAGCCCGCCGGCCATGGTCAGCAACACCACGTCCTGCCCGGCAATCAGTTTCCGCATCCCGTCGCGGTCGCTGCCTTTCATCACGACCACGCGGTCGGCGACGCCCGCCAGTTCCGCCTCGCGTTCCGGCCGGGTGGTCGTCACGCTGATTTCATGACCCTGGCTGCGCAGGTAGCGGGCCGCTGCAAGCCCGGTGTAGGCGGCGCCAACAATCGCAATCTTCATAATATAAACCTATATAAAACAGATACTAAATAACTATTCTTCAGAGATACTATTGGCCAGCAGCCGGCGGATTTCCTGGCCCTGTTCGATACCGACCAGGCGATACACGCCTTTCCAGGCCCGCGGATCCAGGCGCTCACTGAAAAAGCCCTCCATGTGGCGCCGGTTGCGCTCACGCATCTCCGCCCGGTCCGGGGCCGGGTAGTCGAGGGTGTGCACCAGGTCGAGCCAATGGTCCAGGTAGACGTGTATCTGTTCGCCGACCCGCTCGAGTTCGGCGCGATCGGTCGGCCGACCCACGCCGATGCTCCACGGCGACAGGTATGCAGCAATGGCTGGGTTGGCGGGGGCACTGGCGCAGGCATTGTCCGCGTTCTGCGTGGCTCGCCAGTAGGCCTTGGTGATGGGGCCAAACACCGCGTCGAAATAATCCGGGTGATCAATGGGATCCAGGCGTGGCAGCAGGTCGGCGTTGTACACGCAGCGATCCGCGCCGAACTGCACGACCTGGCCATGGAAATGCGGCATGACGCTGGCGGCAGTTCCGAACAGGAAGAACAGCTGTGTATCAGCCGGGTCGCCGGCGAGCCGAATGTGGATCATCCGGTCCACGCGCTCGCTGCCGGCCCACAAACGCAGGAAACCAGCGGGTTGATCCGCGTCTTCGGCGGCCGTCAGCTGCAGCAGCGGTGCGCCGTCGGCGCCGGTCCGTTCCTCGAACGGCAGCTGCGAGGTGCAGCGAGCCACCAGTCCCGAGATGAATTCAAAGCCGAAGTCGCTGCTGGTCATGGCTGCTGAGCATACGGATGCCCGTTACCCACGGTGGCGTTTGCCACTACCCGTGTTCGCTAGGCAGAATCGAGGGCCATGGAAGACTGGCAAATCAGCGGCCGCGTGGCCACCGGCGTCGGTCAGGGCAGTGGCTTCACGTCACTGGACTGGGTGCGCGAAGCATTCGTTGCTGCAGTCGGTATCGAACCGTTCCCTGGCACGCTGAATCTGCAGCTGGAATCGGATCCTGCGCTGGCGGTTTGGGCACGGCTTAGCGCCACGCCAGGCATCCGGATTCCGGGGCGGCAGGGCGCCTGTGACGCAAGCTGTTACCCGGTGCGGGTGGCTGACAGTATTCCGGCAGCGATTGTCTTGCCCGACGTTGCAGACTATCCGTCGGCGCAGTTGGAATTGGTGGCCGCACTGCCGGTGCGCGAGCATCTGCGCCTGCGCGACGGTGACGAAGTGCAGGTCCGCAATGGCCGCCGGGGTGCGGTGGCGGCTGCGATCTTCGACGTCGATGGCACGCTGGTTAACAGTGTCGACGCCTACCACATCGCTGCGGGGCGGGCGGCAGCGCCGCTAGGTTACACGGTCACTCACGACATGGTGCGCCAGGCCCTGAACTCGCAGCAGTCATTCTGGGACGTCGTGATTCAGGAACCGGCTGAACGCACCGCGGAGACTATCGCCGCGCTGCGCCGGGACACGATGCGACACTGGCCAGATGTGCTGGACGAGCACGTGTCGGTGTTTGACGGACTGCGAGCCACCCTGGAGGCCCTGCGGGCGGGCGGCCTGAGGCTGGCCATCTACACCGGTTCGGAGGGTGAATCCTTTGCGCCCCTCGAGCGTTCCGGGCTGCTCGAATTCTTTGAGATCGTCTTGACGGGCGCTGACGTGGAGGAGAGGAAGCCGCATCCGGAAGGCGTGCTGAGGTGCCTGGAGGCCCTGGGCGTTGCGCCGGCCGACGCCGCGTACATCGGTGACTCGGTGCCGGATATGGGTGCCAGCCAGGCGGCCGGCGTGCGCGCGGTGGGCGTACTGACCGGCGCGGCGGACTCGGCTGCACTGTCGGCGGCGGGTGCCCATGATCTGGCTGCAGATCACGCGGCGCTGGTGCAAATACTGCTGCCGTCCGGCTAGGGCACTGCGTCTGCGCCCCGTCGCGGAATTCCGCCGCCTAGCTGGGCCAGTTCCTGAAGTAGTCTGCCCAGCGCCCGTTGACCAGTTCAAAGGTCTCCGGGCTGAGTTTCTCCAGCAGCACGCGCGAGACTTCCGGCCACTGCTCCGGGCCGCCTTCGCCGGGTAGCTGACGCGTGGCGTCGATGATGATCTTGCTGGTCAGCCAGCGCGTCGGCGCACTCGGGTCCAGCGGCATGCCGCGCGTCTGCGGCAGGATGGCGGCCGCCGGATGCGGCTGCCAGCGAGTGCCCAGCGCTCGCAGGAGCTGGCTGCGGTCGTGCACATCCACGTCGGCGTCTACCACGATGATCACCTTGCCGAAGATGTCGCCGGCAGCAATATGCTGGCCGGCCAGCATGCCGTCGCCCGGGAGTCGCTTGCGGATGCTTGCCATGACCACGCCGTTGGTTTCCGTGGGTCGAAAGAACTCCACCAGGTTCGGGATGACCCGCCGGTAATTGCGGTTATTAGTAACCAGCTGCGGAATGCCCATGGTCAACTTGGTGATACCGGCGAAGGAGTTGCTTACCCACGGGTCGTTGCGGAAAGTCACGGCCTGGATGTCCATGAAGAAGTTGCTGTCTTTCTTCAGACCCATGTAGCCGTAGGTTTCGCCATACGGGCCTTCTGCTTCCATCTGGTCTACCGAGATCTCGCCTTCGAGCACGATTTCGGCGTGGGCCGGCACGTGTATGTCGCTTGTCTCGCACTTCACCAGTTCCACGGGCCGGCCGCGCAGTCCGCCGGCGATCTGCAGTTCGTCTTCGCCAAGGCTCGCGATCTTGGATGTGCTCAGGGCGAAGATCAGCGGATCTGCGCCCATGACCACGGCCGCCGGCACGCGTTTCTCCCCGCGCTTTTTCACGCGCATCAGGAAGCTCCACGCGTGCTGACCGATCTCGGTATTTACGCCGATGCGCTTACCGTTTTTGACCTGGCAGCGGTAGGTACCGACGTTGCGTCCCAGGTCCGGATCTTCGATGAACACGCTGGCTGCCGTGATGTAGCGCCCGGCGTCCGCGGGGTTGGTCTGGATCCACGGAAACTGCAGGATGTTTACCGCATCCCCGGTATGGATGTTGTTCTTGCACGGCGCCTGTGCGGGGGCGACCTCGATCGGGTCGATGGTCGGCCAGCGCCCGTCGTCGTCGAGCAGCGCGTCGAGATGCGCAAAGGTCCGCCGGTAGATTTCGCGTGAACTGCTGCCCGGATCCTGGACGCCAAGGGCCAGGGCCTCGCCGAGCCAGCCGCCGTAGATGTTGCCGAGCACGGGCCCTTGCTGCCACTCGCCGTCAATCTTGATGCGTTCGACCAGGAATGCCGGGGCATCGTCGTACCCGTATTCCTCGATCAGGCGATAGCAGAAGCCGGTGGCCTCGAACCGGTCCTGGTCCATTTCGGCGACCCGCAACAACCTGCCGCGGGATTCCAGCGCACTGGCGAAATCACGCAGCGAGTCAAAGGGTCCGGTAGTCAATGCGCCCGCGCGTTTCAATGCGGCTTCGCTCACGATCCGATCTCCAGCCTGGTCTCGATGTGCTCGCCGGCGACTTCCACGTTGTCGAGCGCGCGGCCGAGCAACTGGGTTATCGCGGCGATTTCTGCCGGCGGCAAGCCGGCCAACAGATCCTGTACGCAGTCGGTGGCCTGGGGCAATAGTTCTTCGTGCACCCGCCGCCCGACGGACATGTAATTACGTATATTATCGTCGTCTGCAATGCAAGCAGGGAGACGGCGATGGCAGCAGCAACTGACCTGAAGGTGCTGCACGACGTGATGTACGGCAAGGTGCGCGGGCACCCGGTGGCTATCAGCCTGTTCCACGACGAAGTCCCCGCCGCCTACCAGGCCATCAAGGTGGATCCGTGTGCCATCGTTCGCCACGCCATGGACGACGGTGAGATCGTGCACGTAGATCGCGAGCACCACGACTGCATCACCGGCGCGTACACGGCCGGTTTCGATGCAGGCACGCCGGATACCCGGACGGGCCAGTACCTGGCCAGGCACATCCCTGCGATTACCGACGAAGGCGCCGCGGCGGCGAAGAGCGGCGAGTATGTGTTGCCCCAGGGGCTCGTGCGGGCCATTGGCGCAGCGCCCCTGGACCGGGTGCCGCCTGGCGTTGAGGTCAACTGGATCGTCGTCGTGTGTACGCCCTACTGGGCCAATTTTATCGGCGGCGCGCGCTCGGTGGTGGACGGCACGCCGCCCCACGGCGCGGCCGGTACATCATTCTGCAGCGAACTCTTTGCGACGCCCTGGTACTCGGACAACGTGGTGCTCGCGCCCGGCGACATCGGCGGGCGAATGAACAACCGGCTGAAGCCCGAAGAGATGTTCGTCATCGTGCCGATGCAGTGGACCGGAACGCTCCTCAGCATTCTCGGCGAAACCCCCGATACGCGAGCCATCTACGAGGCCACGCGGCCGGCGGATTCTCCTTATTGGCTGAAGCGCAAGCGCGCGGCGGAGAAGAAAAAGGCCGCAGGGGAGCACGCCGAGATTTTCACCATGCTGTGGGACGAAGAGGCCCAGGCACTGCTCGCCAGGATGCCGGGCAATGCGCGTGAAACGGCCATCGAAACCATGGAAGAATTCGCGCATCTGAACCATTACGAGAGCATCACCCGGTTAGTGATCGACGAACAGATGCGCAGCATAGGCATGGATCAGGCAATACTGGACCAGGGGGGCTGATGGGCGAAGTAACAATCGACGAGATTGGCCACGATATGCGGGGCAAGACCGTGCTGATCACCGGCACGGCCAGCGGCATGGGTCGTATCGCGGCACGCCGGCTGGCGGAGCTCGGCGCGCGGCTGATTCTCGTGGACTTCGACGTGCCGAACGGTGAAGACGGTCGCGACGAAATCATTCGCACGACGGGCAATCACGCAGTGGAGTTCATCGATTGCGACGTGACGGACTTCGCGCAAGTCTCGCGCATGTGCCAGCACGTGAACGCGGCCTATGACAGGATCGACGTGCTAATCAACAATGCTGGTATCACGGAGAGCGTTCGGCGCGAAAGCGTGAATGGCTTCGAGATGACCATGGCGACGAACTTCCTGGGGCCATTCCTGATCTGCCATCTGCTGCAGGACAAGCTGAAGGCCAGCGCGCCGTCGCGGGTCATCAACATCTGCTCCGATGCGCACAAGATGGTCAAGACCCTGGACTTCGACGACATCGACAACCGGCAAGGCTGGCGCGGAGTGAATCACAACAAGGGCTTCCAGGCCTACGCGCGGTCGAAATTGTCGCTGGCCGCGGTGTCTTTCCGGCTTGCGGAGGAACTGCAAGGCTCGGGTGTCGATGTCTACACGGTGTCACCTGGCTATTTCATCCGCACGAACATTCACCGGCACATGCGCGGTATCTGGAAGCTCGGGGTGAAGCTTTTCTGGCCGTTGCTGCAGTCGGCTGACCGGGCAACCCGAACGTACGTATATCTTGCCAGCGTGCCGGAAGTCGCGGGTGATACTGGCCAGTACTGGGAGCACATGACGCACAAGGAGCCGTCGCCAGCGAGCCGGGATCGAGCCTGTCAGGCACGAATCTGGGACTATGCGCGGAACGCGACCGCAGCCCGGCCCGATGCCGGAGTCGCTGCCGCCTGACGGGGGACAGGGGACATTCAGCGGCTGCCGTAGGATGTCCCCGAGCAACTTGTCCCCGGCCTAAATGACCCCGCGCTCCCGCAGATCGGCCAACTCGTCCTCTGACATCCCGAGCACGCTGCCGAAGACTTCTTCATTGTGTGCGCCAACGTCCGGACCGGGCCAGTCGGTGCGCCCGGGCGTGTCGCTCAGCTTCGGCACGATGGCGGGAATCTTCAGGTCTTCACCGTTGATCTGCACGGTTTCAAACATGTCGCGGGCCTGGTACTGCGGATCGGCGAGCATGTCGACCACACTGTAGATCGGGCCGCCGGGCACCCGCGCTTCTTCCAGTGCCGCGAGCAGTTCATCGGAGGTCAGGGTTCCGGTCCAGGCCAGGATCGCGTCGTCGAGTTCCTTTTCATGCTCCACCCGGCCGGCGTTGTCGGCAAGGCGCGGGTCCTCTCCCAGGTCATCCCGGCCCATGGCGTGGCAAAGCCGCTTGAAAATCGAGTCGCCGTTGCCGCCGATGATGACGAACTTGCCGTCTTTGCAGCGGTAGGTGTTGGTCGGCACGATGCCGGTGATAGTCGAGCCTGAAGGCTCGCGGATCACACCGGCGCCGTCGTACTCGGGTACCACGCCTTCCAGCAGGTTGTACACGGCCTCGTAAATGGCCGAGTCGATGACCTGGCCCTTGTGCTCCGGGTCGCGGGCGCGATTCACCACGGCGAGGAGGATGCCGATGACCGAGTGCATGCCCGCCAGGGTGTCGCCAATGCTGAGGTTCGGCCGAACGGGCGCTTCACCCGGGTAGCCGTTTACGTAGCGGAAGCCGCCAAAGCCTTCGCAGACGGAGGCAAAACCGGGTTTCGAGGCATAGGGCCCCGTCTGCCCGTAACCGGAAATCCGCGCGTAGATCAGCCTCGGGTTTGTGGCCTGCAGCACGTCGGGGCCGAGGCCCCATTTTTCCATGGTGCCGGGGCGGAAGTTCTCGACGATCACGTCAGCCGTCTCGGCGAGCCGGCGAACGAGGTCACGGCCCTCATCCGTGCGCAGGTTGGCGGTGACACACTTCTTATTGCGGCCCAGGCTGTGCCACCACAGGGCCATCCCGTCTTTCATGATTCGCCACTTGCGTATCGGGTCGCCGTCACCGGGTGTTTCCACCTTGATCACTTCGGCACCGTAGTAGCCGAGCATGGTGCCGGTGAAAGGTCCGGCCAGCAGCTGACCGACTTCAATGACGCGAATGCCGTCCAGCGGCCGAGGGTTGTTTTTTGTCATGGCCTGGGCGCCCGTCTGCGCGGGTTTCCTTGTTGAGGGGAGAGTTTCAGTCTAGCCCATGCCTGCCGGTCATGACAGGGATGGGCCGGTGGTCTCCATCAGATGAATGACCGCACGGGCGGGTGGCCAGGCCGTGCGCGCTGCTTATTGTGCCGTGGCTTCCGTCAGCGGAATCACCCGGGCGAGATCGAAGTCGATCACGGCGTCGAGCTTGCGCTCGATCTGCAGGTAGCGCATCACCTTGCGTTCCGGCAGCACCTTCCGAAACTCCTTGATGTACCGGCGCTGGAGTTTCAACATGTCGTCTTCGTATTCCACGACAGAGTCAACGATGTTCCTGGCTTGCTCGTCCGTCATCGTTGAGTAGTTGTCGCGGAAGGCCTTGATGTTTTCCAGGCGGCGATCGACCAGCGGCGCACGGCCATATTGAAAGTCCCGGTAGACCGGCCAGAATTTTTCGCTTTCCGCCTCGCTCAGCTGCATATTCTCGGCCACCAGTGCCTGGCGATCCGTGGCGATTTGTGAGCGTATGACCTCGATGGCGTCGCGCTCCTGCTGGGCATCGACGATGGGTGCGTATAAACCGGTGCCGAGCACGACAGCGACGGCGACGGCGACGGACAGAATCTTGATGGACATAGGGGGTCTCGCTTCGGGTGAGCGGCGGACGGTACCTAACGCGGCTGGGCTTGTCCAACGTAGTGATAAGAGATAAAGCGGGGCCCGTCGAAGTACTCCTTGCGCAGCTCCGACATGCGGAACCCCGCCGCGTCGATGAGTTGATCCATTGGACGGTTCAGTGAGCACCCCAGCAGCGGGCGGCTAAGGTGTGTCAGCCGATCCTGCCACCTGGCGACGTTCGCATCCGGCGCACGGCCGTGCTCGAGAAAGAGCAGTCGGCCTGACGGCTTGAGCACACGGCGCAGCTCCAGCAGTGCCGTTTCCAGTTCCGGGATCGAGCACAGGGTCCACGTGGTCACGACGGTATCGACGCTGTCGTTTTCCAGCGGGATCGCCTCGGCACCGGCCTCGATCAGGTCGACGGAAAACGGCACATGCTCAGCGCGCTCGGCGGCTTTCTCCAGCAGTTGCCCCGCCGGCTCCAGCCCTAAGACGTGGGTCACGTCTTTGCCGTAGTGTTCAAGATTGAGGCCGGACCCTATGCCAACTTCGAGCACGCGCCCGGTCGCCAGGGGCGGCACCAGCGGCCGGTACTTGGTCATCTGCTTGTTTTCCATGCCGCGCGCCACCAGCGCGGGCAGGACACGGTCGGCGTACCAGCCCATGGAATCAGGCCAGCCGACGCAGCCAGTCGGCAATCGCCGTGCCAATTTCCTGGCCGGAGTCTTCCTGGATAAAGTGGATGCCGCGCACGGTCACCTCGCTCTGATTGGGCCACGTGCGGCAGAACTCCCGCTGTGCCCCGGTCAGGATGGCGCCCGGTTTTGCATTGATGAACAGTTTTGGAGTCTCGCAACGGGCCAGCCACGCGGCGTACTCGCTGACGATGGCCACAACATCTGCCGGTTCGCCGTCAATCGGGAGTTCGCGCGGCCAGCTAAGGGTCGGGCGGCGGTCTTCGCCGGGCGTCGCAAATGGAGCCCGGTAGGCGGTCATTTCCTCTGCGCTCAACTCGCGGATGATGGATCCGGTCAGCACTCGCTCGACGAAGGTATTTTTCTCGAGAATCAGGTTTTCTCCGGCCGCGCTGCGAAAGGCCTGGAAGAGGCTGCGTCCTGCCTCCGGCCACTCGGCCCACGCCAGCGGACGGACCAGGGCCTCCATGTACGCCAGGCCCCTGACGCGCTCCGGGTGGCGCCGGGCCCAGTCAAAGCCCAGCGCGGACCCCCAGTCATGCAGCACCAGGGTGACTGCATCACCGAGGTCGAGCTGCTCGAGCAACGCGTCGAGAAAGCGCCGGTGCTCGGCAAAGCGGTAGCTCGAGGAGGTCGGGTGCGACAGCTTCTGCGACTCGCCCATGCCGATCAGATCCGGCGCCAGGCAGCGCGCCTGGCCGGCTACCTCGGGCATGACGTGGCGCCACAGGTAACTCGAGGTTGGATTGCCGTGCAGAAATACCACCGGCGGCCCGCTACCAACTTCCCGACAGGCCATGGAATGATCGAGCACGTCATAGAAGCGCGTTTCCGCCGCGGTGCTCACTTGCGGCCCTTTCGCAGGATCGCATCGGCGATCAGCCCGAGGAAATCGGCCTCGTTCTCGATAGCCGCGGCATCGCGCACCTCGATGGTATAACCATGGG
>CAZTIB010000167.1:0-4147 GCA_964613615.1 uncultured Chromatiaceae bacterium | reverse complement strand
ACCTCGACCGGCACCTGGCGTGTTTCGTAAATCAGTTGCGTGTCGAGCACGGGCGCCTCGTCGTAGAACACCTCCGCGACGGCGGGAGTCGCAAGGGCCATGGCGACCAGGGTTGCAAGTGTGAATAAGCCATAGCGCATCATGTGTTCCTTCTTCTTGGGCTACTGCAGCGGGAAACCGGCTCGGCTCAGCAGGTTCGCGCTGCGCGTGAACTCATCGCGATCGCCGTAGCTGAGGACCACGATGAATTCACCGACACCCTGGCGGAACCAGTCCAGTTCCAGGTCGGGTGTATAGCTTTCCATGCGTTCGATGAAAGCCGCCGCGCGATAGGGTTCGCCGAAGCGGATGACCGTGGTGCGGCCGAGTTCTGAATACAGCTGTCTTGCCGCTGGGTTCATTGCCACCCGGTCACCGAGCACGTAGCCGAGATGGCGAAAGATATAGCTGCTGTACCACTCGGCGCCTGACGGGATGTTCTGGCCGTTGGTCGCGATTCGTCCTGGACCGTAGTTGTACGCCGCCAGCGCCAGGTGGACGTTGCCGTCGTACTTTGACAAGAGTTGCTTCAGATAGCGCGCGCCGGCATCGATGTTCGTGCAGGGATCGTAGAGTTCAGACAGGCGGTGGATGCCGAGGTCATTCGCCGTGGCCGGCCACAGGATCTGCATGACGCCGTAGGCATCGGCCTTCGACCGTGCGGTTGCCTCGAAATCGCTTTCGCCCCGGGCTACCGCCAGCAACAGGGTCTCCGGCAGCCCGTGCGCGTTGGCAGCCCGCACGAAGCAATGCGAATGCGGAAAGGTGTAACTCGGCGCCAGGTCGGTATCGTTGACGAGATAGTCGCGCCAGGCCTGCTCCAGTGGCGGTTCGGTGCGTGCCGTGGCCACGCTCCAGCCAAGCACCGAGAGCAGAATGACGACCAGCGTGCGTCGCAGGCCGATCATTGTCTCGCCTCCGGCAGGTCCAGCCCCGTGGCGTTTTGGATTTGCGTGATCTTCGCGGCACGTTCGCTGTCGTCCGTGTACGCGAACGCCACCTGGTAGGCGCCGGGCTTCAGCCGCACCACGCGGTAGTCGATTTCCGTGACGGCATGCAGCCGGGCGGCAAAACCATTCGCGGCAATCTGGCTGCGGAACGGGTTCCAGACGGACTGCCACGATGAGTCGTGAGCCGGCGCCGCCGGCTCGGCGGCTTCGGACAGGGTGTCCATGGGGGTTTCGACCTCGGCCAGCACTGCGGCTGGCGACGCCGGCTCAACACTCGGGGGCGGCGGGGCATCGAAGATCGGGTCCGCGGGTGCCGCGACTTCGGTAACTAACTCGGCCGGCACCGCGACATCGGGCAATCGTTCTGCCGTCACGATGATCTCGGCCAGGGTCTCGGTGGGCGCGGTGACGGGCGTTTCCGGTGCCGGCGGTTCGGGCATCTGCTCTTTGGTATTCGCTACCGCAACTGTTGGGTCATCACGCAACGCCGGCGCGCCCATGACCATTACCATCGCGCCGATCACCAGCGCCGCGCCCGTCATGAATCCCAGTAATCGAAACACTGTTCTGTCCTCAGTACCTGTGCTCGACCCGCACGGCCTGCCAGTCGAGCGCGTGTTGCCAGCGGTTGGTGAATTGGCCGAGCTCGCCGAGCCAAACCTGGAGCTCGGGGCCTTCCAGACCCTGCATGGGCGACAACGTGCACCGGGTCGGTAACCGATCGATGAGCACGCTCAGTTCATGCGCTGCGTTCCTGTCGCTGACCGCGAGGGCATAGAAACTCTCCAGGCCAGCGTGGCCCTGCCAGGCGGAGGCGGACTGCCGCACGTCGTTCGCCGTGGGAAAGTGCAGGGGCTGGCCAGCGCTGGCGTTGATCCAGGGTGACGCGTGCCCGCAGTGCAGGCCCGACAAGCTCACCAGCCCATGAATCACCTGGTAGTTCAGCAGGAAGACGGCCGCATCGCGCGTCGCGCGGGTCTCGAGCAGGAAACAGTCACCGCGCGCGATGGTGTGGTCCGCGGTCACCAGGCCCGCCCGGCGATAAGACCCGCGCCGGTTGCACGCGCGGCGCTGGCGCGGTTCCACCACGCGCAGGGGTGTCAGCAGACCGCCGGCCGTGGTGATGGGCATGGGTGCCGGCGTAAAGGTCGGTTCTGCTTGCGCCACTGTAGCTTGAGACGTGTACGGCAGCCGCACGTAGGTGCTGGCGCTGATGGCGGGCAGCGCAGCGTTGCCCGTGGGCGTGAGGGTGACCCAGTACTGGTGCAGGTCGCCGGCGATTGCATGGGCCTTGCCTTCCAGCCGGGCGTTCACCGTGCCCGCGTTCGACGAGATCTGCAGCCCGGGATTGCCGGCCAGGTTGTTGCGCACGAGTTCCAGCGCGCCGGGTACAGGCGCGGCGTTTGCTGTTGGTGCGTCTGCTGCGATCACGTACTCGCCGGACACCTGGCGTAACAGGTTGCAGGTCAGCTCGTGGGCGAGGCTGGTCGCGAGCAGGTCCGTCTGCGCGGTGGAGAACGGGACTTCGCGGCTGCCGCGAAAGTATTCGTCGGTCATGGCCTGTTCGTAAGCGCGTCGCTGGGCACTGGTCAGGCGACCGGTCCAGGTCTTGCCCGTGCCTGTCACCCAGCTGCGGTCTTCCGCGTCGAGGACGCGCAGTGTGACGCGGTGCTGGCCATCGATGAGTCGCGTGACTTCCAGGCCGAGGTAGTAGTGCACGGCATTGCTTGTGCAGTCGACGGCTGGCCCGTCGCGGTTGGCTGCCGCGTTGCCGGAAGCCCGGCCGATGGAGATGCCCGGCTTGTCGATGAGGGTATTCACGAGCCGGTCGCGCAGCGCCAGTACCAGGGCGTTCGTGACGGGTGCCGGTGTGCCTTTGTCGAGTCCGACGAACACCACCGTTTCGCCCTTGAAGCGCGGGTGCTCGGTGAGCTGGCTCGCGACATACGGGGCGAGTTCGCGGTCGGTCCACGTGGTGAGGTCCGCGGCGCCCGCCTCGGCAGCCGACCACGCCACGATGCATGCGAACAGCAGCATCGCGGTGAAGGGGTTTAGCCAGGGCACTCTCATGTCAGGGCTCCAGCCGCAGGTTGCCGCCGCCTTCGATCACGAGGGCGCCGGAGGAATGTTCGGTGAGGTAGCCGTCGAGTTGTTGGCGCATCCTTACGGGCAGGGTGACGCCCCATTTCAATTCGGGGCCAGACCCCGCGGGGTCAGGCCCCAGGTCAGGGCCCAGGGTGCCGGAGCGGCGTAGGGCCGTGACGACTTCGTTCGGGACCGTGCCGGGGTCCATCTCGTGAAACTGGTTGGGTGCCGACGCGGGCCAGAATGTGACCGCGCCGCGATTCACGCTCATGCGCAGCGAACGTTCCTGGCCGATCGCGTACAGGCCAACTTCGTTGCGGGCGACCAGGCGGGTCAGCGCGGTGTCGGATTCGAAGCGCAGGGTGAAGCCCTCGCGAGCAGGGACGTCGGCCGGCGCCTCCGTAGCTTCCTCAACGGGTACGACCTCACTCGCCAATTCCCGTGACGTTGCCAGCGGCTCTTCGGCGACCGGTTGCGGGGTAGAAGGCGCAGGCGCCGGCGGGGTGTCTGGAGGCACGGGAGCTTCTGCAAGCTCACGCGCCGCCGGTTCCGGTGGGGGTGCCGGGGGTACCGGCGCCTGCGTTGACTCGGGGGGGGTTTTGTCTGCGACGGGTGCCGGCTTCCTGATCAGATCCCGCCACGTGATTTCGCGGACGGGCGTCGCTTCCTCAACGACCTCTGCGGGTTGCGGCTGGGCCGTTACCGGCTCGCGGACCGTTGTTGGCTGCGGCGTGGAAAAGGGGTCAGACCCCATTTCAGAAATGGGGTCTGACCCCTTTTCGGGTTTTACCACCGCGGGCTCAGTCAGGCTTTCGGTCGGCGTGACTGGCACCACTCGGTTCAAGGGCAAGCTCTGCACCAGTGCGAAGATCGCGACCAGGCACAGCGACAGGATCGCCATGAAGCGCATGATGTCGGTCTGCAGGTCGGCTGCACCGCCGGCGTCCATGTCGGCGTTGCGACCCATGGGGTAGTAGAGGGACCTGTTCATGGCCCACTACCGGCGGCCGGTCCGTGGCCTTGCTGCGTGGAAAAGGGGACGGACCCCATTTCAGAAATGGGGTCGGTCCCTG
>CAZTIB010000166.1:0-6106 GCA_964613615.1 uncultured Chromatiaceae bacterium | reverse complement strand
CTCAGCTATCACGCCAGCCACGACATCCTGACCGGGCTGGTGAACCGGCGCGAGTTCGAGAGCCGGCTGGAGCGCTCCCTGAAAAGCGCCAAGGCGCGAGAGACCTCCTACGCGCTGTGCTACATCGACCTCGATCAGTTCAAGATCGTCAACGACTCTTGCGGGCACAATGCCGGAGATGCGCTGCTGAGCCAGCTCGGCGCCCTGCTGAAAGGCAAGATCCGCTGGCGCGACACGCTGGCCCGGCTGGGTGGCGACGAGTTTGGCCTGCTGCTCGAAAGCTGCAGTCTCGATGAGGCCGTCCGAATGGCCGACAAGCTGCGCGAGGCCATTGGCGAACACCGTTTCAGCTGGGACGATCGCAGTTTCCAGTTGGGTGCCAGCATTGGCGTAGTGCCCGTGTCGCCGGAGACGGAAGACGTGGCGGCCCTGCTGTCGGCGGCAGACAGCGCATGCCAGGCAGCCAAGGAAGCCGGTCGCAACCGTATCTACAGCTACCAGGAGAATGATATCGATCTGATGCGCCGACGCCGTGAAATGCAGTGGGCGGCCCGCATCAGTAACGCGCTGGAAGAAAACCGCTTCGAGCTGTTCCGCCAGACTATCCTGCCGCTGCAGGGGCAGGACGAGGGATCTCACTACGAGCTGTTGCTCAGAATGCGTGATGAGAACGGCAAGCTGGTGTCGCCGGAATTGTTCATTGCGGCTGCCGAGCGTTACGGCATTACCCCCAACATCGACCGCTGGGTTGTGAATCAGGCCTTCCGCTGGCTGGTTTCGGAGGCGGACGAGCGCGAGCGCCTCAGCCTTTGTTCAATCAACCTGTCGGGGCAAAGCCTGACGGACGACGGGTTTCTGCCCTTTGTGGTGGATCAGTTCCAGACCAGCGGGCTGGACGCCACCAAGATCTGTTTCGAGATTACGGAAACGGCAGCGATCGCCAGCTATGCCCAGGCCAGCCGGTTCATCAATGCGCTGAAAGAGCTCGGCTGCAATTTTGCACTGGACGACTTTGGCACCGGGCTGTCGTCATTCGGCTACCTGAAGCACTTCCCGGTGGACTACCTGAAAATTGACGGTAGCTTTGTGAAAGAGATTCTGCACGATCCCATCGACCGGGAAATGGTGCGATCCATCAACGAGATCGGTCACCTGACCGGCAAGCAGACCATTGCCGAGTTTGCCGAGAACGAGGAGATCATCACCATGCTGAAAGGCATGGGTATCGACTACGCCCAGGGTTACGGAGTGTCCGAACCGCAGCGCGTGCTAATGACGGCCGTCAACGCCTGACCGGGGGCGCCGGTCAGGCGCCCCGTCCCGTTTATTCGGCCTTGAACTCTTCGTGGCAGCCCTTGCAGCTGCCCCCGAGTGTGACAAAAGCTTTCTTGGCCGCGGCTTCGTTTTCCGCCGTAGCGGCTGCGTAGTTGCTGGCGGCTTCGCCGAGCTTGACGGCATTCATCTCGAACTCCGTCTGGTTCAGCCAGATCGCGTCCAGTGCTTCCGTCTTCACGTCCGATCCGGAAGTATCCCGTGCAAAAGCGTCACTGATCATGCCAGCCAGCGCAGCCAGCCGTTGGCCGTGAATCTCGGCCTGCGCCTGGTTGTAGGGTTGCTTGTCCGTCGACATTGCCGCCACGGTCTTCATGTTCCACCCCATCAATTCCATCAACGCATGACGGATGTGGGCGGCTTCTTCATCGGGGTTCTCATCTGCCGCGATGCCCAGTCCGGGGCATACCAGGCAGAGGGCGATAGCGAGTGTTTTCCAGGCTTGGGTCATGCGTGAGTCTCCATTGCTTGCGTCGGGAGGGCGATAGTGTCGAGCCTGCTGGCGCGGTGTCAAATGCCCCTCATGGCCGGTATCCGGGCAAAGGACGGCTCGGGGGCGCTTTACGGCAGCGCGGTTTCCAGGACCAGGTCGGCTTCTACCGTCACTTCATTACCCACCCACTCGGTGTTGGTCCACTCTCCCTGGCCGACGCCAAATTCCAGCCGCCGGATCAGCGTCTTGCCTGCGAAGCGCAGCTGGCCGTCTGGCAGTTGCTCGAGGGAAAAGGCCAGGGCGACGGGTTGGGTCTGATCGCGCATCGTCAGCAGGCCATCCGCCATGTAGCCGGTATCGGCTTTCTTTATCCGCTCCGTGACGAAGCGCGCCGTGTTCCAGCGCTCGACGTGAAACCATTCTTCACCCCGCAGGTACTCGTCGCGCTCGTCGTACAGCGTATCTACCGAATCCATGTCGATGGTCGCTTCGATGCGCGCGAGCGTCGGGTTGGCCGGATCGAGATCAAAAGTCGCGGTGAACTTGCTGAACACGCCTTCAAACTCTGCGCCCTGCTGGACGGCGCTGAATTTGACGGTACTGTTGGCCGGCACTGCCACCCAGTTCTCCGCCAGGGCCCCTGTATTGCACAGGGCAGCGCCGAGCAATGCGGCGAAACCGGTTCTTGTCATGCTCGTCTCCTGCTGGACAGGCCCGGCAGCATCGCGCCCAGGACGCCGTCGCGCAATACAAACTGGTGATACAGGGCTGCGCCCGCGTGCAGCGTGAACGCAGTGGCCAGTATGTAGGCAAGTATCCGGTGCGTAAGTTCCAGCGTTTCATGCAATTCACGGTTGGGAGCCACCAGGTTGGGCAGCGTGAACCAGCCGTACAGGCTGACGGGAAAATTCGCGGCGGAAGAGCTGAGCCAGCCGGTCACGGGCATGGCAAAGACGACCAGGTACAGCAGCCAGTGTGTCAGCCGTGCCAGGCGGCGCTGGTTGCTGTTCAGGCTTGCCGGCAACGACGGGGGCGGGTGAATCCACCGCCATGCCAGGCGCGCCGCAGACAGCGTGAAAATCGTGATACCGATGGACTTGTGCAGCGCATAGCTCTCGAGCTTATCAGGGCTGAGCGGCAGGTCGATCATGTAATAGGCCAGCGGAATCTGGAACAGGATCAGGCCTGCGACCGTCCAGTGGAACAGTTTCGCAAGCTTCGAGTAGCGACGGTCGGCGATCTGCTCGGGCATGTCGGTTGCGGTTTTCAGTCCTTGAAGCGGAAACGCATGGACAGATCCACGGCATGCACGTTTTTTGTGATTGCACCAACGGAAATGAAGTCGACACCGGTTTCTGCCACTGAACGTATGTTCGCCAGCGTGATGCCCCCGGATGCCTCCAGCTGCACGCCGGGCGCCGTCGCCGCGCGCTTTGCCACCGCGTCGCGCAGAGCAGCGACGGTGAAATTGTCCAGCAGCAGCCGGTCAGCGCCGGTCTGCAGGGCTTCGTCCATCTGCTCCAGCCGTTCGACTTCAATTTCCACCATGACCCCGGCGGCCCGGGCGGATGTGGCGGCGGCGGCAATGCTGCCGGCTGCCGTGATGTGGTTTTCCTTGATCAGAATGGCATCGAACAGGCCGATGCGATGGTTGCAGGCTCCGCCGCACCTGACTGCGTATTTCTGCGCGAGGCGCAGCCCCGGCAACGTCTTGCGCGTGTCCAGGATCGTGGCGCCGGTGCCGGCCACCGCATCGACGTACTCCCGCGCGGTCGTGGCGGTGCCAGACAGGGTTTGCAGAAAGTTCAGGGCCGTCCGTTCTGCTGTCAACAGGCTGCGCGCCGGACCGCTGGCCCGGCAAAGCAGCGCATCGGGCACCACTCGCTGCGCTTCGTCGATCTGCCAGTGAACCCGGATAGCCGGGTCCACTTGCGCAAATACGCGCTCCACCCACGCCTGCCCGCAGATCACAGCACCCTGCCGGGCGAAAATGTCGGCCTCTGCCGTTTGCGTGGCCGGGACCAGTGCCGCGGTCAGGTCGCCGTTGCCCAGGTCTTCACGCAGCGCGCCCGCGACCTGCTCGTCGATGTCCGCCGGCAGCGCAATGAGTTTGGCATCAGGCATTCAGTGGGGCCTTTGGTCGCGGTCTGAAAATGCAACGGGGGCTGTCACTCGTGTAACAGCCCCCGCGCGTGGACCGGCTGCCATCGGGCAGCAGATGATTCTGCGGCTACTTGCCGTTTAGAGGATAAAGCCGTGGTGCGCGCCCACCATGCTCATCAGCATGGGAATCGACAGCATGGTATTGGTGCGGGAAGCCATCAGCGCCGTGCTCTTGGCCTTCGCGATTTCATCGGCGCCGGCCTCGACGAGGCCCAGCACCTTCTTCTGGTTAGGCCAGATCAGGATCCAGACGTTAAACAGCATGATCGTGCCGAGCCACGCACCGATACCAATGGTGAGGCCATAGACGCCATTCAGGGTGAAGGCATTGAGGAACTCGCCTTTCTCCAGCAGGTAAATGGCACCGGTCAGCCAGGTAGCCAGCGCTGCCCAACGAAACCACAGCAGGGCCCGGGGTGCGACGTACTTGGTAATGCCGGCCCCACCAGGGCCACCCTCGTCGGCGGCCGCCGCGGCCAGCGCCTGCACCTGCACGAAATTGAAGTAGTACAGCAGCCCGACCCACGTAATGCCCACGAGCACGTGGGCCCAGATCATGATGCGGGCGCTGTCCGGGCCGGTGACGTCCGTCGCCAGCGCGATGACCACAGCGATGACGAAACCGGAAATAATCGTGCCCCAGGCACTCTTCAGTGGATTCATGAAACTTACCCCGTGAGTCAACCAGTTCCGGGTCGCCCAACCGTGTCGTGCCGATCCGGCGCCCCTTTCAGAGGCGAACGAGCATAGGCGAGGCGCACCGGTTATTCAATTGCGTGACGGGCTGAGTGCTATGCCTGGCGAGCCCTTCATGCGCCCAGGGAGGCTTCATAGTAGGGCCGGAATCGGTTCACGATAATGCAGAACAGATCGGCGGTCTGCTCGGCGTCGTATGCGGCCGAATGGGCTGCGTCGGTGTCCCACGGCAGGCCCACGGCTGCCACTGCGCGCGACAGCACCGTCTGGCCCAGCGCCACCCCGGCCAGGGTGGCCGTGTCGAAGATGCTGAAGGGGTGGAAAGGGTTGCGCTTGATCCCGGTTCTCGCCACTGCCTCGTTCAGGAAATTCAGGTCGAACTGGGCGTTGTGGCCCACCAGGATCGCGCGGCGGCATTCCGTGGCCCGCAGCTCGGCGCGCACGTCGCGGAAGACCCGCTGCAGGGCGTCGCGCTCGGCGATGGCCGGGCGCAGGGGGTGATGCGGGTCGATGCCATTGACCTGCAGGGCTGCTGCTTCAATATTCGCGCCGTTGAACGGTGTGACGTGATAGCGCACCGTGTCCGCCCGGCTGATTTCCCCGGCGTCGTTCATGCGCAGGGTTACTGCGGCAATTTCCAGCAACGCATCGGTCTGGTGATTGAAGCCACCGGTTTCCACGTCTACCACCACGGGCAGAAAGCCCCGAAAACGCTGGGAGATGAGCGGCGCGTCGGTATCGCTCATTCCTGATCCCGCAGGAATTCCAGGGTCCACCGCACGCCAAAACCCGTCGCGCCGCCCGGCACCTGGCCGAGCCCCTCCTTGCGACTCGCTGCGCTGAGGTCCATGTGCACCCAGTCGCAGGCATCGGGCACGAAGCGTGTCAGGAAACGGGCGGCGAGAATGTGATCGCCGCTCCCTTCCGTGGAGCACTGCAGAACGTCGGCGACTTTCGACTTCAACGCATCGTCGTAGTCCGCGTCCAGCGGGAAGGGCCAGACCCGCTCGCCGCTGCGGTGCCCGGCGGCGACCAGGGCTGCGTGCAGCTTGTCGCGATTGGCGAATACACCGCTGTAACGTTCCGTGAGGGCGTACACGCAGGCACCGGTCAGCGTTGCATAGTCGAGGATCAGGCCGGGCTTTTCACGCCCGGCCAGGGCCAGCGTGTCGGCCAGCACCATGCGGCCCTCGGCATCGGTGTGAATCACTTCAATGGTTACGCCGTTGCTGGCGGTAATTACATCCCTGGGTTTGTACGCGGCGGCGCTGATGCGGTTTTCCGTGATGGCGAGCCAGCAGTCCACCTGCCGGGGGTATTCCAGCTCTGTCAGGGCCTGCAGGGTGGCCAGTGCCACCGCGCTGCCGGCCATGTCTTCATGCATGTCGAGCATGGACTTGTGCGTCTTCAGATTATTGCCACCGGTATCGAACAGGATGCCCTTGCCGACCAGGGCCAGCGGTTGGGCTTTCGTCGGCGTGC
>CAZTIB010000165.1:0-8869 GCA_964613615.1 uncultured Chromatiaceae bacterium | reverse complement strand
CCGCCCGGCGCTGTTCAACATGTATACCTCGTGCCAGCCCGAACACGGCATTGGCGACGACATGGGCGAGCGGCAGGCGAAGCTGGTCGTGGAGTCCCGGGGCTATCCGCTGTTCAAGTACGACCCCGACCTGGGCACGACCCCGGCCGAGTGCTTCGACGTCGGCGGCAATCCCGATCTCGATGCCGCCTGGCCGAGCTACACACTGACCTATCGCGAAGGCGCGCGCGAGAAGACGATGGAACTGCCGATGACCTTCGCGGATTTCGCGATAACGGAGGTGCGCTTCCGCAAGCACTTCAGGGCCGCGCCGCCTGACACCTGGAACGAGAAGATGGTGCCGCTGCACGAGTTCCTGGAGCTCGCCGACGCAGATCGTGAGGACCTGTTCCCCTACATCTGGACGGTGGATCGCAAGAACCACCTGAGCCGGCTGCTCGTCGACGAGGCGATGGTCCGCTCCTGCGAGGACCGGCGGGATTTCTGGCAGATGCTGCGGGCGCTGGCCGGCGTGGATCGCAAGGAGCCGCCGCTGGCCGAAATCGAGAGCCGCATCCGCCAGGATGTGCTTGCCAAAATCACCCAGGGATTGGCGCAAATCGCCGGTGGCGAGGGCGGCGCCATGCCGGCCATCGTCGCAGGCGGAGCCGCGCCGGGAGCCGCCCCTGCGGCCGCGGCCGAAGCGCCCGCGGCCGCCGGTGAGCCGCAGGCGGTGGGCGACTACATGGCGGCATGGCTCGACACAGACGAGTGCACCGCCTGCGACGAATGCATGCGGCTCAACTCGTCGATATTCGCGTACAACGAGGACAAGAAAGCCTACTTGAAGGATCCGGAGGGCGGACCTTATACGGACCTGGTCAAAGCCGCCGAGAAATGCACCGCGCAGGTTATACATCCAGGGCTGCCGCGTGATCGCTCGGCCGCGGACATCGACAAATGGATTACGCGCGGGAGCAAGTACAACTGAGCGCCAGGACGGCCGCGCGCATGCCGAGTTTTCTGCACCGCTACCAGAGCTTCGGTCACGGCGTGCATCCGCCGGAATCGAAGGCGGATACCTGCGGGTCGAAGATCCGGCAGTTCCGCTTCGCGCCCGTGCTCGTGATACCGCTGTCACAGCACATGGGCAAGCCCTCGGTACCGGTCGTGCGCCAGGGCGAAGAGGTGCTGCGCGGGCAATGCATCGCGAAGGCCGACGGCTTCTTGTCGGTACCTCAGCACGCGCCGGCCACCGGCATCGTGCGCCGTATCGGCCTGGTGCCGAGCATCAGCGGCCAGATGGTGCCCGGGATTTATCTCAAGCCGCACCCGGGCTCCTCCCAGGAAACCGTCGAAGGTGAGCCGTGTGAGCTGAGCGCCGCGACGGCGGACGAGATCGTCGCCGCCATCCAGTCGGCCGGTGTGGTGGGCCTTGGCGGTGCCGCGTTTCCGACCCACGTCAAACTCCAGCCGCCCGACGGCCAATCGATCGACACCCTGATCATCAACGGCGTGGAGTGCGAGCCGTACCTGACCACCGATCATCGCGTGATGCTGGAGCAAACGGCCGATGTCCACATGGGGATCCGCTATCTGCTGAAGGCCACCGGCGCTGAGCGGGCCATCATCGGTGTGGAAGCAAACAAGCTCGATGCAGTCGACGCATTGCGTGCGGCTGTGCCTGCCGATCTCCCGGTGACCGTGGAAGTCGTCGAAGTGAAATACCCGGCGGGCGCAGAAAAGATGCTGATCACCGTGCTGCTCGGTCGGGAGGTGCCCTCCGGCGGGCTGCCTGTGGAACTGGGCGTGGTCGTGGTGAACGTCGCGACGACTGCCGAGATCGGCCGCCTGCTGCCCCACGGCCGCGGCATCCAGGAGCGCGTCGTGACCATCACTGGCCCGGCCGTCAGCCGCAAGGGCAACTACCGCATCCCGATCGGCACACCGCTGCGCTTCGCGCTCGAACAGGTCGAGGTGAGCGAGGCTGTCAGCCGCGTGTTTCTCGGTGGCCCGATGATGGGGCAGGCGCTGTCCAGTCTCGACATTCCGATCACCAAGGGCACGTCGGGCTTCGTGGCCTTCACTGCAGCCCAGACCGGTGACCAGCCGCAGGAGTACCCCTGCATCCGCTGTGGCTATTGTGTCGACGCGTGCCCCATCTATCTCAATCCGTGCCAGCTGGGGCTGCTGGCGAAGAACGCCGAGTACGACGCGATGGCCGACGACTTCCACCTGATGGATTGTTTCGAGTGCGGCGCCTGCTCCTACGTCCGTCCTGCTCACATACCGCTGGTACAACGCTTCCGCCTGTCCAAGGCGATCGTGCGCAAGCGCAGGACCGCCTGATGCCGCCGTCGGACAAGACGCTCGAGATCCATACCTCGCCGCATATTGCGAGCGGTACCAGCGTCGACATCATCATGCGCAACGTGGTGCTCGCGCTGCTGCCGGCCTGCGCCTTCGCGGTCTATGTTTTTGGACTCACTGCGCTACTGACGCTGACTGCGGCGACGCTGAGCTGCCTGGTGACCGAGCATCTGCTGTGCCGGGCCCGGGGGGACACATCGACGCTGGGCGACTGGTCCGTCGCCGTAACCGGACTGTTGTACGGCCTCACCCTGCCGCCGGGGCTGCCGCTCTGGATGGTGGTTGTCGGTGGCATCGTTGCAGTCGGCCTCGGGAAGTTCCTGTTTGGTGGCCTGGGCTACAACGCGTTCAACCCGGCACTGGTGGGACGCGCATTCCTGCAGGCCGCCTTCCCGGTCGCGAT
The DNA here is from genome assembly GCA_964613615.1 of uncultured Chromatiaceae bacterium. Classification (GTDB taxonomy): domain Bacteria; phylum Pseudomonadota; class Gammaproteobacteria; order Steroidobacterales; genus J054. Next base: position 6,117 of record CAZTIB010000165.1, on the reverse strand, counting down.
GACCACGTGGTATGCACCGCTCGGGGGCGACCGTTTCACCAGTCTGCCTTCCTCCACGCTCACCTTGCCATTCGCGTCACCCGTCTACGACGTGGTCACCGGCGCGACGCCGCTGGCGGCAATGAAGTTCGATGGCGAGGTCACGGCTGCGGCCGAGCTCGTGATGGGCCTGACGAGCGGCTCCACCGGTGAGACGGGCAGCCTCCTGATCCTGCTCGGCGGTGCGTATCTCATCGCGCGCAACATGATGAACTGGCGCATTCCCTGCGCGATCTTCGTCACGGTGTTCGTCATCAGCGGGATCTTCTACCTGGTCGATCCCGTTGCCTATCCGAGCCCGGTGTTCATGTTGTTTGCCGGCGGCCTGATGCTGGGTGCCGTGTTCATGGCCACCGACATGGTGGCCTCGCCGCTGACGGGCCTCGGCTGTGTTTTGTACGGCACGCTGATCGGCGCACTCGTCGTGGCAATCCGGCTCTGGGGCGGACTGCCCGAGGGCGTGATGTACGCGATCCTGATCGCGAACGCGGTCTCGCCCCACATCGATAGCCTGATACAGCCTCGCGTGTACGGCGCGCGGAAGCCGGGGGCACCGTGAACGAGATGCCGGTCGCAGAGCCCGCAGCGGCCTGGCCGATGTACCGGGCGCTGGTCGGCATCGGCATGCTGTGCGGGCTGCTGATCGTATTCGTGTTCGCGGGTACTCGCCCGGTGATCGAGGCCAACCGCGCTGCTGCCCTGGAGCGGGCCGTGTTTGCCGTGCTACCCGCAGCCACCACGCGCCGGACCTTCGTCCTGACCCCGGCGGGCGGCTTCGAGCGCGCCGCAGACGCTAGGGGCGAGCGTATCCACGCGGGCTTCGACCAGGCCGGCAGACTGGTCGGCGTGGCAATCGAGGCCCGCGGGATGGGCTATGCGGACACGATCGGTCTACTCTATGGTTACGCGCCCGAGCGCGACGCGATCGTCGGCGTGCAGGTGCTCGCGAGCAAGGAAACCCCGGGTCTCGGCAACAAGATCGAGACCGACCCGGACTTCCTGGCGAACTTCGAGGCGCTTGACGTGCGCCTGGACGACTCGGGCACGTCGCTGCGCAATCCCATCGAAACCGTCAAGAAAGGCAAGAAGACCGAGCCATGGCAAGTGGACGGTATCACCGGTGCGACGGTCTCGTCGAAGGCCATCGGCAACATCCTCGCCGCCAGCAGCTCGCGCTGGGTGCCGTTGATCAGGCAGCAGCGCGCCGATCTCGATGCGGGAGAAATCGATGAAGGCTCTTGACCCGACACCATCGACACCGACGGACGAATTCATCAAGGGCCTGTGGCGGGAGAACCCGGTGTTCGTGCAGGTGCTCGGGATGTGCCCGGTGCTCGCGGTCACGAACTCGGCCGTGAATGCCCTGGCGATGGGTCTGGCGACGACATTCGTGATGCTGATGTCGAATATCTTCGTGTCTTCCCTGCGCCACTTCATACCGAAGCAGGTGCGCATCGCCACCTACATCCTGATCATCGCCACGTTTGTGACCATCGTCGACTACACCATCGAGGCCATCAGCCTGGACCTGCACAAGGCGCTCGGGGCGTTCATCTCGCTGATCGTGGTCAACTGCCTGATCCTGGGCCGGGCGGAAGCCTTCGCGTCGAAACACAGTATCGGCTACGCGGCGCTTGACGGTCTCGGGATGGGCGTCGGTTTCACGCTGGCCCTCCTTTGCCTGGGTGGCGTACGCGAGATTCTCGGCAACGGGTCACTGTTTGGCGTGGCGCTGTTCCCTGCAGGCTTCGAGCCGTGGGTCGTGATGATCCTGCCCGGGGGTGGTTTTTTCACGCTGGCGGCCTGGCTGTTGCTGATCAACCATCTGAAACGGCGCCGGGAGGCCGCCGCAGCCGGTATGCAGGAGGCGCTGCCATGAACGAGGAGTCGCTCTGGTCGATCTTCGTGAACGCCGCGCTGGTGAACAATTTCGTGCTGGCGTACTTCCTGGGCATCTGTCCGTTTCTCGGCGTCTCGGCCAAGATGGCGACGGCCACCCGCATGGGTGGGGCGGTGGTGTTCGTGATGCTCGTGAGTTCGGTGTGCGCGTACGCAATTCATCACCTGCTCGTGGCCATTGGCGCGGAGTTTCTGCAACTCATCGCGTTCATCGTGGTCATCGCGTCGACGGTCCAGCTGGTCGAGATGTTCATCAAGAAAATGAGTCCGGCCCTGTTCCGGGCCCTGGGAATATTCCTGCCGCTGATCACGACGAACTGCGCGATCCTCGGCCTGGCCCTGTTCCAGACGAACAAGGGCTATGACTTTGGGCAGGCTATCGTGTATGCACTGGGTGCCGGCCTGGGTTTTACCCTCGCGCTCGTGCTGATGGCGGGCATCCGGGAAAAACTCGAATTCGCGACGGTGCCCGACGTCGTACAGGGCACCGCCATCGCACTGATCGTGGCTGGAATCCTGTCGCTGACATTCATGGGTTTCGCCGGCCTGGGGGCCTGAGGCATGCTGATGGAGTACCTGCTGGCCCTGCTGCTGCCGCCCTTGCTGCTACTGGTCTGGGTCGGCGTGCAGAACGCGTGGCGGCGGCGGTTTTTGCCGGCGGACAGTGACGATGACGCCCTGGCCGGGCGCAGCAGCTGCGGGCGATGCGGATGCGCCAGCCCCTGCGACCGGGAGACGACGGTCACCGGTTTACAACGAGGAGATCCTGACCATGCGGCTTGATGACTACAATAAAGAAGACCGCTTCGAGGCAATCGTGCGCTCGAGTGAGCGCCTGACGTCTGAAGAAGCCGATGCCGAGATCCGTGAAATCGTACTCGAGGTAGAAAGGTCGGATTTCCATTATCACCTCGGGCAAAGCATCGGTGTTCTCGTGCCGGGCCCGCACCAGTTCGGCCACGATTATCACTTCCGCCTCTACACGGTGGCCGATACACCGTCCAGCGGAACCGCGGGCAAGCCACAGATCACGATTGCAGTACGCCGCGTGTCCTACATCGACGACTACAGCGGTGAGCGATTTAAGGGCGTTGCCTCAAATTACCTCTGCGACCGCAAATCTGGCGATAACCTGCTGATCACGGGTCCGTACGGCTACGCATTCGAGGTGCCCGAGGAGAAGGACGCCAACCTGATCCTGATCGGCGCCGGCACCGGCATCGCGCCATTCCGTGCCTTCGTCAAGCACATCTACCAGGATATCGGCGATTGGCGTGGCAAGGTGCGGCTCTTCTACGGTGCACATACCGGACTGGAGCTCGTGTACATGAACGAGCATCGCGACGACTTCGCGCTGTACTACGACGAGGACACTTTTGAGGCTTTCAAGGCAGTCTCGCCACGGCCTCACTGGGCCGATCCCATCGCGTGGGACTACTGTCTCGAGGAACGCTCGGAGGAGATCTGGGAGATGCTGGGAGATCCGAAGACCTATGTTTTTGTCGCGGGCCTGGAAAATGTCCGCGACGAGCTCGACGAGGTACTTACAAGCATGGCCGGCTCGCCCGAGAAATGGCAACGCCGCAAGGCAGAACTGACCGCCGGCGGCCGCTGGACCGAGCTGCTCTACTGAGTGCCCCGGAGCCTGGTACGCGTGTCTGATCGGTTTAACAAACGTTACTATCGCAGTCTTCGCGAATTTTGGCAGGACGTTAGTTACCCCTTTCATCACCGGGACAAGATTCGCGAGGCGATGAAAGGCGACCTGTTGTCGCCTGCCTTTCGGGAACGCCTGATGCTGGCCGTAACGGCCGTCACCGGCTGCCGATATTGCGTCCGCTTCCACACCGGGGAAGCGCTGAAGGCCGGCTTGTCCGAAACGGAAATCAGGGCTTTGCTGGATGGCAGCCTCAATGATGCCCCGGCTGAAGAGCTACCCGCCCTGGTCTATGCACAGCATTGGGCGGAAGTTGAAGGCAACCCGGATCCGGATATTCGGCAAACTGTGCAAGATGCTTATGGCACCGAGCTGGCCGACACTATTGAAATGGTGCTGCGCCTGATCCGAACGGGCAATCTGCTCGGCAACACGATCGACTACTGGAAGTACCGACTTTCTTTCGGTCGTTGGAAAGCCACTGAAACAGGATCACACCAGGCGTGACCGTGCGTATTCAGTAACAGCGTGCTCGACATGCGAACGGAAAAGGGGTCGGGGGAAAAGGGGTCAGGTCTATTTGCCGCAACCGAGAAGACTTGCTCCCATACGCTTACCCGAAAAATAGGCCTGCCCCGTTTTCCGGCGAATCAACCTCCCCCTGGCCCTGTGGGAGCGGCTTTAGCCGCGATCATTGGGCCGACATGGCCTGCGGGAATCGCGGCTAAAGCCGCTCCTACCATTCGCGATCAGCGATCGATCGCGGCATAAACTTGGCGGTAGGTGGCGGGATCGTCGATGGCGCCGACGAGCAGCCGCGCCACGTCCCGGCGGCTGATGGACCCGCCGGCGGACCGGTCTTCGGTCAGCACGGCGCTGTCGGTTGCTTCGTCGTTGTTCAGATTGCCGGGCCGGATAATCGTGTAGTTCAGTGAACTGGCAACCAGGTGGTCTTCCGCCAGGCCCTTTTGCGCCAGGAAGCTCTTCAACATGACCCGGGCAATCCACGGCAAAGCGTCTTTGCTGTCGCCGACACCGACGGAACTCACCAGCACGAAGCGCTGCACGCCGGCGGCCAGCGCCGCGTCCATCGCATTGATGTTGCCGTCGGAGTCGGCATAACGGCCGTCTTTGCCCTTGCCGGACAGTGTGCTGACGACGGCACGAAAAGCCCCGGATGCGAAGGCCGCATCCACCGACGGCTGGTCCAGCGCATCCCCTGTGACCAGTGTTGCTCCCGTTTCTTTCAAATCTGCAGTGTCCGACGTCGGGCGCACCAGCACGGTCACGGCCTGACCCTGCGCTCGCAACAGGCGCACCGTTTCGAGGCCCACGCCGCGGGTCCCGCCGAACACCAGGATGCCGGGCCCGTCGCCGGCACCCGGTGCATCGGCGCCGAGGGCCGCGATGGCGATGGTCAAACAAGCGAGCGCCGTCGCCAGCAGGATCATGGCCGGCAAGACCGTGCGGGGAGGCCGCCGGGCAGGGAATGCGTCAATTGTCATATGTCTGGTGCAGTCTCGGCATGGCCCGTTGGCCGACACTTCAGCCTAGAGTCGGTGAACGCACTGATCAATGGGTACAAACCGCGCGCCAGGGCCAATGCCAGGGCATGAACGACGCTTGGCAGGTGACGCCACCGGGTATATCGTGATGGGCAGAAATAGGCCGTTGATGGAGCGCAGCAATGCACCCCGTATCCAGGTACGCCGCCGCAGTCGTCGCAGCCTTTGGTTTGGCAGGCGGCCTGTCGGTGGCCGCCGAAACCGACACGATCAGTGGCGCCAGCGCCTATTCCGGTTCTCATGCCGACATGGCCGCGCTGGCGGACGGCCGGCAGGAAGAGATGCTGGCCCAATGGCGCGACCAGCTGAATCTGAGCACGGAGCAGCAGGCCATCATGGCCGAGATAGTGATGGACTACGGCACGCGGCTGCGCCCGCTGTTCGAGCGCGGCGGCAACACCGTCTGGTCGATCATGAACGTGGCGCCGAAAGACCCGGACTACAGCCTGGATACGGAGCGCGCGGCGCAGGCGGCGGCGGAGTCGGCGGCGGAGATCGTCCGGCAGGTCAGCGAAATGCGCAGCGCGATCAATTCCATCATGACGGCCGAACAGATTGCGACCCTCGAGGGTTTGATCGAGGAGCAACGCCAGCAGTGGCGGGAACGCGCCGCCGCGCGCGCCGCGCAGGACGCCGCAGCAGAATAACGCGGCATTCGGGTCCTCAGGCCCGCAGGAACGTCGGAATGGTTTCGGCGCCTTCCGGGTCTTCGTGAATCAGGACCTCGGCGTCGGGGAACGCCTGCCTGACTGCGAGTTCCACCTGGTCGGAAATCTCGTGGGCCCTGGCCAGCGGCATGCTGCCGTCCATTTCGATGTGAAACTGGATAAAGGCCGTTAGTCCGGCCCGGCGTGTCCGCAGATCGTGCAGGTTGGCCACCTCGGGATGCTCCAGCGCAATTTCCCTGATCTTGTCGCGCTCTGCCTCGGAAAATTCTTGGTCCATGAGCTGGCCGAT
>CAZTIB010000164.1:0-3615 GCA_964613615.1 uncultured Chromatiaceae bacterium | reverse complement strand
AAACGGTGGCCTTGCCACGCACAGTGACTCCCCAGTTCGCCCCGACCCCGCCAGGCCGTAAGTACATGCCCCAATAGCGGGTCCGCGGCGGCGCCGGGATACTTTTTTCTTAGTTACTCCGCGTGCGTCACACGCCGCTGCAAGATTTACAATGGCAGCTGCCAAGATTCAAACCTGCGAATACACCGTGCTGCTGGTAGACGCGGACCATTCCGCGCGGGGCGAGCTGGGCTCGTTTCTGCGGCGGAGCGGCTACCAGATCAGAGATTTCGAACGTGCGACTGAGTTGCTGTCTGCGCCTGACCATATCTTCCACTGGAGTTGCGTGGTCTCAGAGCTGGCACTTCCTGACATGACGGGTCTCGATCTCGTGCGCAGTCTGCGCGGCCGCGCGATCCGGATTCCGGTAATCATGCTGGCGGCGGAAGCCGACGTGTCAACGGCTGTTCATGCGTTACGCAACGATGTCGCAGATTTCTTGCTGAAGCCGGTGATGGAACGTGACCTGCTCCGGCGCGTCGAGACCGTGCTGGTGCGCCACGCTGCGTTGGTCCGAGGCTTTTCCTGACGGTGTCAACATCCCCACCCGGTGGGAGCGGCTTTAGCCGCGATTCCAGGCCGGTGCCAATCCAGTCGCGGCTAAAGCCGCTCCCACCAAGTCAATGGAGTTGCAGTCGCTCCCACCAGGTCAATGGAGTTGCAGTCGCTCCCACCAAGTCAATGGAGTTGCAGTCGCTCCCACCAGGTCAATGGAGTTGCAGTCGCTCCCACCAGGTCAATGGTGTCGAAGCCGCGACTACAGGACGTTCTGCTGCTCCACGGCCGCTCGGAACGGCTTCAACGTGGCCCACAATATAAGCCCGCCCACCGCGACGGACGCCACGTTGACGATCGTAATGGAATCGCCGATGCGCAGCGGGTCGCCAAAGTAAGCATCGCTGATCCAGCCCACGGCCCACGGGCCGATGCTGGCCGTAATCAGGTTCAGGAACAGCATCCATGCGGCACCTATCTGGGCGCGCAGCCGGTTCGGTGTGACGAGTTGCAAAGCAGCCGGGGCCAGGCCCATGGAGATGCTCGCGCCGAATGCAAAGGGGCACATCAGTGTCAGGGCCAGCACCGGATCCGGCATCCGGGTTGCGATCAGGCTGACGGGCACCATCAAGACGGCAGCCATGATGGCGACGCGCAGCGGCGCGTCCTGGTAGCCACGCCGGAACAGGATATCCGACAACCAGCCGCCGCCAATGACACCAATGGGCGAGCAGATCAACACGATAAGCCCGAGCTTCAAGCCGGTTTCAGGGGGTGCCATGCCGAATACCCGCCCGAAGTACGCGGGTATCCAGGTAGCAAGCGTGGTCATCGGCAGTGCGAGCAGGGCAAAGCCCGTGTAGTGCGCGATGAATACGCGCCAGCGCCGAAACGCAAAGCGGAAGGTCTGGCCCAGGCTGATTTCATTCTCGGCCGCTGAAGTAATTCCCTGCCGCGTCGGCTCCGTGACCAGAAACATCAGGGCTGCCACCAGCACGCCTGGCAGTCCCACGATCATGAACGCGAGTTGCCAGGGCTTTAACGTGCCGAGCAGCGGCAGTGCGATTTCGTCCGCACCCTTGGCGAACTGGATGGCCAGCCCACCAAAAATAAAGGCGAGGCCGACGCCAAAAAAGGCGCCGGACTGGTAAACACCCAAGGCTCTACCCAGCTTATCTTTCGGGAAGTAGTCACCGATCATGGAATACGCGGCGGGCGATAGCGTCGCTTCCCCGACACCAACGCCCACCCGTGCCAGGAACAGCTGCCAGAAGGTCTGGGCCAGGCCGCACACCGCGGTCATGATGCTCCACAGGAAGATACCCGTGCCGATAATCAACCGCCGGCTGTACTTGTCGGCCAACCGGCCGATCGGCAGCCCCATCAGTGCGTAGAAGATGGCGAACGCGATACCCATCATGAAGCCCATCTCGGTATCCGTCAGGTCCAGGTCGGCCTTGATGGGGTCCACGAGCAGGCTGATGATGATCCGGTCGGCGATGGAGAATATGAAGGCCACCACGAGTACGCCCACACCGAACCAAGCCACTGCCGGCGTCGGCCAGGTTGCCGCGCTGTGTTTCGCTGCAGTCTCGTGCTCTGTCATGAATGCTGTCCGTGCCAACTGCGGAGCCAAGGATCAGAGCATGGAACCGCACGGGAACAAAACCCCAGCGGGTTTCGGTCCGCAGAACAAACAGCTAAAGGAGGCCGCCCCCTGCAACAGGTGTTGCCGGTCCTTAATGGGTGGCAACGGCGTCCCGCATGCGTTCGCGGTAGTCCCAGGAGGTGAGCCACTGGCATCCGCCGCAGCCAGGCGAATTGGAATTACCGTCTCACTGAGGAATTGCTCGATTGTCTCGTGCGGCCAGGCGCTGCCTCGCCGGATGCTCAGTTCAGTCATGGTGTTCTCCACGGCTTGCACACAAAGAGAATTTCCACTCAAACTTCACCGGGCGAGCAGGCTTCGCGTTGCGAGTGGCACTGGCATAGTTGCAGTGTCGCACTCTAGGCACTGATAGTCAGCGATAACGGAGGATTCCATGGCGGACGTGAATGGGCCCGAGACCCAGGGAAGCGAAGGTATCGCGGGTGAGCCAGCCACGCGCGCACCCCAGGGCCTCGTTGAAAACATCGTTGCCAATTGTCGGCCCCAGCCGGCGATTCCTGGGCTGCTGGTGCTGTTCCTGACGGTCCTGATCGCCGTGTTCACCTATGACCCTGCCGTTGAACGTTCGGTCCTGGCCCTGCTGATTCCGGTGGGGATAATCGCGTCCTGCGGACTGGCCATTGCCGCAGGTTTTTGTTCTTTCTTTCCAACGCTGGTGTGGATCCTGGTCAGCTGGTGGGCAATGAAGTTCACGATTGCCGGGCCGCTGCCGGCTTTCAACCGCTATGTGCTGATGGCCGGCATGGGCGCCGCGGCGACGATGCTGATCGTCCAGGGCTGGCGGGTGGCGACCGGGCGATTCGTGCCGACGGTTCGGGATGAACCTGCAGCAGAGAATCGCGGCTAAAGCCGCGCCTACCGGGATCCAGGTCTTCGGTCGGAGCGGCTTCAGCCGCGATTCCTTGTTCGAGACGGCGACCGTGGCGGGGTCAGTTATCGGCAGCAGGCTTGAGCTGCGCCCACAAGTCGGCAACGGCGTCGGGAATCGCTGCTTCCGGGCGGGCAGCGCAATACGCAACGATGTGGCCGGTTAGCGTGTCGAAATTCCACTCCGCACCGCCGTCGGGCAGCGCTGCCAGGATCTCGTTCGTGGTTTTTCCCGACTGTGCGTAGAAATACCCCTGGGCCCAGGTCAGCACTGCCTGTTCCATGCCCGTGGGGCCGGCGGGGTGCATCTGGTTGAAGGTCTCGCAACTCGTGGCGCCCAGGTCCGGAACGCCGGTCATCCCGGGTCGCAGCCTGAGTTCGGCGGCCAGGACCCCGTTGCCGACGCTTAGTATCAGCGCCGTCACCAGTGCTAGCAGCGCCCAACGCGGTGTCGCCGTCGCCCCGGCTTGCTGGTGCGAACGAGTCACCATTCGCCGACCTCCGAGGGCTTTTTCGGTGCCCGGTAGATCATCACCGACATCACG
>CAZTIB010000163.1:0-7348 GCA_964613615.1 uncultured Chromatiaceae bacterium | reverse complement strand
GGATCGGATCGGCTTCAAGCTGTTCATGACCACGACCCTGAATCGCGGGCATATCTGCGGTGTAGACACGGGTGAGAGCCTGGTGCTGCCCGTGGCGGCCCGGGACGAAGAGTGGGAGCCGACCACCCAGGAGTCGATGTTCAACTACGTGCGCATGAGCGACGGCGGTATCACCCGGCTGGACAACGTGCGTCCGGAAGTCGCGATACTGAGCGAACTGGCTGAACTGGTTCTGGATGACTGCCCGGTGGACTTTCGCGAGTTCCACCAGCACCGGCAGATTCGCCAGGTCATCTCCCAAACCGTGCCTGGCATGAAGGGCCTCGCAGACATCGATGCCACGCGCCGCGAGTTTCACGTGGGCGGGCGCCTGCTGCACCGGCCGGAGTTTCCAACGGCTGACGGGCGGGCTGTATTTCGCGTTGCGCCTATGCCGGCCGAAAGCCGGCAGCGGCCGTTCACGCTCACGACGATTCGCAGCGAGGGGCAGTTCAACACCATCATCTACGAGCGCGAAGACAGTTATCGGGGTACGAAGACCCGGTGGTGCGTGCTGATGAATACCGGCGACATGGTGGCCCTCGGCGTGGGGGATGGAGACAAGGTGAATGTGATCTCCGATCACGGGCGCATGGCGGGGGTCTCCGTTCACGCCTTCGACTTACCGCAAGGTGGGCTCGGCGCCTATTTCCCCGAAGCGAACGTGCTGACGGGTAACGCGGTGGACCGGCGCAGCCACACACCCGCGTTCAAGGCCACGCCCGTGACGGTGGAACGGGCAGAGTAATCACCCGCCCAGGGCCCCGAAGCTTGCATTCTGCCCTGACTGTCTGAACACTCTGCCGCCGTGAACCGGGACTCCCTATGCCACGTGTAACAGAAGTCGACCTGCACACAATGCCCATCGAGCGCTACGCGGACATCGCCCCGAGTGGTGTCGTCGAGCGTATCCAGGCCCTGGCCGCACAGCTGGCCGACAAGATCGACGGGCGCGTGGTCTGGCACGTGAACTCCACCGCGGCGGGTGGCGGTGTGGCTGAGATGCTGCCGGCACTGCTGGGCTACTGTCGGGGCCTGCAGATCAATACGCGCTGGCTGGTGATCAGCGGCGATACGGAATTTTTCCGGGTGACGAAGCGCCTGCACCACGCGCTGCACGGCGAAAATGGCGACGGCTTGCCGCTGGACGCAAAGGCGCGCGAGGTTTACGAAGCGACGCTGCAGGACAACGCGCCGGAGCTGCTGGCACTGGTGCGCCCGGGCGACATTGCAATACTGCACGATCCGCAAACCATTGGCCTGGCCCCCATGCTCGAGGAGCACGGCGTGCGCGTGATCTGGCGCTGCCATATCGGCCGCGCAACGCCAACGCCGGAGGCCACCGCGGCGTGGGAATTCCTGGCGCCGTATCTCGCCCACGTGACGGAATACGTGTTCTCGCGGTCCGAGTACGTGCCGGATGCGCTGGACCACGGCAAGTCCAAGGTGCTGCCGCCCAGCATTGACGCCTTCACGCCGAAGAACCAGGCGCTGAAAGACAACCAGGTCCTGACCATTTTGGTCCACATGGGAGTGCTGTTCGGGCCCATGCCGGGGTTGCCGGATTTCGAATTTCTGCGCAGCGACGGCTCGTGCGGTCGCGTGGACCGCTACGCCGACATTATTCGCTGCGGGCCATCGTCCGGCAATACCACGCCGCTGGTCACCCAGGTCTCGCGGTGGGATCCGCTGAAGGGCCAGATCGGCCTGATGGAAGGTTTCGCGCGCTGGCTCGACCGTGGCAAGGAGAACGGCGCTGAGCTGATCCTCGCCGGCCCGAGCGTCAGCGGGATTGCCGATGATCCGGAAAGCGCGGACACCTTCCGCGAGGTGTTCCTGGCCTGGTGCAACCTGCCCCACGAACAGCGCTCGCGGGTGCACCTGGTCATGCTGCCGATGGTGGACGTGGAAGAGAATGGGGCCATGGTCAACGCGCTGCAACGGCACTCTGCCGTGCTGGTGCAACACAGCGTGCAGGAGGGTTTCGGGCTCACGGTCACGGAAGCCATGTGGAAGGCGCGGCCGGTCATTGCGACCCGCGTGGGCGGCATCCAGGACCAGATCACGGACCGCGAAAACGGCCTGCTGCTCGACGGCCCGGCAGATCCCGAGGCCTTCGCAGCGGCGCTGGACAACCTGTTCGAAGACCCGGCCTTTGCGGCGAGTCTGGGTGCTGCCGCCCAGGAAACCGTGCGCTCGCGTTACCTCGAGACGCGCAGCCTGCTCGATCACCTGGAGCTGCTGCTGAGCCATTGCTAAATCGACTGCTGCCGGAGCCGGAACATGGGGAGACTGTTATCGATGGCCACACTGGGGTTGATGACGCTGATGACATCGGGCGCGGGCCATACTGCAGACGACAGAGAGATCATTGCGGTCATCGGCACCGGCCGCGTGGGCGGGGCCCTTGGTCCGCGCCTTGGCGCCCTGGGTTACCCGGTGACTTACGGCTCGCGCACGCCCGACAGTGACAAGGTGTCGGCACTGGTCGCCGAAAGCGGCCCGCAGAGCCGCGCCGCCCTGCCCGGGGACGCGGTGGACACCGCCGGTATCGTGATTCTTGCTGTGCCGTGGCAGGCGATCGATACGACGCTCGCCGCTGTCGGGCCGCTCGACGGCAAGATCGTGATCGACATTACCAACGCGCTGCAGATGAACGACAAACGGTTGATGGAAATGTCTGTGGACACGTCGGCCGGCGAAATCATTCAGCAACGCCTGCCCAAAGCGACCGTGGTGAAAGCCTTCAACGCGGTGGGGTCACACGTGATGGCGGATCCGGCGGCGGCAGGCGGGCCGGTGACGATTCCGCTGGCCGGTGATGATGCGGCGGCGAAGGCGCGGGTCGCGGCGCTGGTGGAAGAACTCGGCTTCGACAGCCTGGACGTTGGTCCGGTAGACCACGCCCGTTACCTGGAAGGCATGGCGGTGCTCTACATGGTGCCGTACATGAGTGGCCGCACCGACGAAGCCTTCGAGTACTACCTGCGCACCGGCACCGCGCCGAAACGCGATTTCGAGGTGCGACCGGCCGAATAGCGGCGTCAGAGCCGCGCCTGGGTGGCCTCGTATTCGTTCAGTTCCTGCCGGCGATTTGCCCGTTCAATTTTCAGGTTATCGAGCTCGTTCTCGATAGTGCCGTATTCCTCGGCCAGGTTCTTGGTCTTGGTCAGCAGCGACGCGCGTTCCGCGGAGGTAGACTCGTCGCTGATCATGCGCATGCCGGCGTTGGTCAGCTCGTCTTCGATGTCGTCCAGCCGGCGCTCCTTCGAGCGAATCTGCGTTTCAACCTGGCTGACGGAGCTGCGCAGGTTATACAGCCGCTTGCCATCGGTGTAGGCCGCGAAGAAATCCACATCCAGGTCTGCGGGGCAGACACCGGCGTAAGAAGCGCCGCGCACTCCAAGGTTATAGCCGTTTTCCGGCTGGCAGAATTCACGCAGACCCGCCTCTCGGCCGGTCCGGTAAGCCTGCAGGTCGGGGGCCAGGCCGTGCTTCGCGCAGGCCTTGCGGTGATTGCCAATGCGGTCGCCGCTGGCGCCGCGCACCCCGTCTTCATAGCCGATGGCCTGCCAGTCGGCGACCATGCATTCCTGTCCGCTCATGCTCGCGCAGCCCTGCACGACAATTGCCATAGCGGCCAGTATCAGAATCTTGCGGTAGTCCATTCGGGTCCTCCCGGTGCGCCCATGAAGACTTTGGCTTCATTACGCTAACGCGCGTCCGGGCGGCGCTGTGTGATGGTGCTCACGTTTCGCCATGCGCTCAGCGGCCCGCATGCGCGAACGGCGACGCAGTTCCGCCGGTCCGGGGAGGCTCAGCTCTGCTCCGGGCGCCGTTCTTCGGCTGGATCCCACTCGATCAGGTTGATCAGCACGCCGTCCGGGTCGCGAAAGCACATCTCGCGCTGCTTCTGCTGTTTGCCAATGCGCAGGCGCACCGGTGCGCACAGTATGTGATGCCCGCCCGCGCGCAGCGCGTCGGTCACCGGGTCGAGATCGGCGCAGTAGAACACCAGGCAGGTTTCGCCCTGGTTGATCGACTCCGGCGTTCTGCTTGCGGCCGGCGGTTTGGGATTAGTGATTTCGAATAGTCCTACCATCCCCCAGGCGGGACCCGGGGCTTTCAGGATGCAGGCGCGGGTGACGCTGCCGGCCGGCATGCCGAGAAGTTCATGGGCATTACCATCGGTGAGCTCGCCTTCGAACCAGGTCTCGTCCAGGCCGATCAGATCCCGGTAGAAGACGCGCGACCGCTCCAGGTTGCTGACGAACAGTGCGGTGCGCACCATGGGGCTGATTCTGGGCATGGTGTTCTCCTTAGCTCATTGGGATCGCCGGCCCGTCCAGCTGCCACGTGCGTTGCAGGAATTGCCAGAGATCGATGAATGATTGTCGATAGGCGTTCTCGTTGTAGCCCATCGTGTAGCCGTCCCGATTGCCGCAACGGGTAAAAGCCAGGATCGCGCCTATCGGGTTGTCCACGGAATACCCGGTGGTCATTTCCCTGTTGCTGCCGTCTGCCATCCACTTCATCAGGCAGTCGCGGGTTACGACCGCGTCCTCCACGAATTCTTGCGGGTAAGGGTTGTCCCATTAGCCACTTCACGCGTTGCTTGCCTTATCTGTATTGCGTACACAGTCTGCAGGTCACGCCCGTTATAATGACCGACAATGCGGAGGTAGGTCGATGAGGAAAATTCTGTGTCTTTGCCTGGTCGTGTTGTTGGGCGCGGCGCCAGTTGCCTGGGCAGGTAGCCATGAACAGGCGGAGTCGGCAGCAGACGCGGCTGCAGGGGCACGGATTGCGCGTGTCACCGGCGGCCAGACCGTGGAGTTGGCGGCATCGAAAAAGTCTGCCAGGCAGTGGGCAGAGCAGCGGCCTGACTACCAGGCGCTGAGGCCGAAAAAGCGTTAGTTCAGCGCTCGCCCGGGGTGGCTGGCAGGTCGGCCAGCGGAGTGCCGGTGGCGTAGAGGTATTCCACGACCTGGCCCATTTCCAAAGCGGTGTAGTCGAGTTTCCGTTTCACGGCCCATGTCCCGAGAACGGGTGGCACCCAGAAGTCAGGCTGCATGGTCGCGGTGAAGTGCATCCGGGTGCCGCTGGTCGTATCTTCCAGGCGCCATCGCGTGGTGTAGAAGCGAAAGTCGCTCCGTTCCGGGTCGGCGACCGTGACAATGTCGCTGGTTGGCACGGGCCATATTCGTTCCACCTTCTCGAAGCGCGTGCAGAAGATCCACGCGCAGCTGCTGACCAGCGTGTAGCCCACCAGCACGCCGTCTTCGTCGGGTGGCAGGTAGCGGGTCGTCACCATGCCGGCGACCAGGCGATGGAAGTGGTCGAAGTTCATCAAGATGTCGAACACGAAGTCGCGCGGCGCTGCGACCACGCTCTCCGCTTCCAGCACGAAGGTCTTGCCGCGCTTGATGACTTCGATGCGCTCCACCTCCACCGCAGCGACGTTGCCGGCGGCAACGAGCAGGCATAGCGAAGCCGCCGGTCCACATCGTCTGGCGGCTTTCCGTTCACGCTTCATAGAGATTGCTTTCAGCCCGCAGGGCCGGGCCATTTCGGCTGGCCGTCAAGGTCTGGCTTCAGGCCGGCGTGCGCACCTTGTAATTGCCGCGCGCTTCGTCGAACTCGAGCACGACCTGGCCCTGCTTGGCGGCATCTTCGAGGAGGTCCGAAAAGCTCTTGTATCCGTAATAGGCTTCGCTGAAACCGGGGTACACGCGTTTTACCGTTTGCTTCACCATGGAGCCCCAGACCGGGTCGTAGTCCGACTCCAGCGACTCGACGGTCTCCGCGATTCGGTCCAGCGCCTCCTGCTCCTTCGTTGATTTGGCCTTGCCCTTGCTGCTTCGCTTTTTGCGCGTGCTGCGCTTGCGCGACACCTCGATCAGGTCGTCGTAGTACACGAACTCGTCGCAGCTCGAGGCCAGGATATTCGACGTGGAGTTGCGCACCCCGCAGCCGAGTACCCGTTTGTCGTTCTCCTTGAGCTTGGACACCAGCGGCGAGAAGTCGCTGTCACCGGTGAGGAGTGCGAACACATCGATATGGGTCTTCGAATAGCACAGGTCGATCGCGTCCACCACCATCCGGATGTCGGCGCTGTTCTTGCCGCTCATGCGCGAGCGCGGAATGTCCACCAGCTCGATGCCGAGGCGGTGAAACTCCCGGGTGAATTTCTCGTACTGGCTCCAGTCGCAATAGGCTCGCTTGTAGACGATCCGGCCCTTCTCCAGCAGCCGCTTGGTGATCAGTTCGATCTGGAACTCTGCGCCCTTGATGTCTTTGACCCCGAGCGCCAGGTTCTCGAAGTCTACGAATACGGCAATTTTTGGTTCGTCGTTCATGGCGGCAGTTTATCAGTCCGGTCCGGCGAGCGTTGCGGCGCGCCTGTCGCGGGCATCAGCCGTCCGAGCCACAACGGCACCAGCAGCGCGGTTGCGACCACCACCAGGCTCATCGCGCCCAGCACCTCGGGAGGCACATAGTCGGCGCCCATGCGTGCACCCTGCAACATGATGATCATCGCGATCTCGGCGCGCGGCACCATGCTGATACCGATCAGCCAGCCGCGCCGGCCGTCCAGCATCAGCATGGCTGGCAGGCCGGCGCCGGCCAGCTTGCCGATCAGCGCGGCGGCCAACAGCGTCAGCCCGACGGCCAGGGAAGTCCCGGCGCTGTCCCACGCGAAACCGAGCCCGATGGCGACAAAGAAGAATGGGCTGAACAACTGGTAGAGCGGCTCGATCTGCTGGTCGATCTGGAACTCTTCCGGGTCGCGGCTGAAGGCCAGCCCGGCGAACATCGCACCGATGGCCGTGGAAAATCCGATCCAGGCAGCGACACCCGCTATCAGGCAGGCCATGCCGGTTACCGCCACTGTCAGGCCGCCGCGATCATGAGACGACCGGGTAAAGGGCTGCTCGGCGAAGCGCGCAAACAAGTATACGGAGATTAGGAATACCGCCAGCTTGCCCAGCATCCACAGCAGCGTCTGTGGCAGCAACTCACCAAGCTGATGGGTTTCGCCGTTCACGAGCAGCGGTGCCGCGGTGAACAGCAGGACCATCAGCAGGATTGCGGTGATGTCGTCCAGCTCCGCCACATCGATGATCAGCGCCCCGTCTTCCGTTTCCAGTCTTCCGGCCTGTTGCCAGACCGCCGCGGATACGCCGATGCTGGTTGCGCTTAATGCCGTCCCAACGAACAGCGCAGGCAACAGCGAGTAGCCCAGCACGTAATAGGTGACGGTAAAGCCCACCAGGGCTGCCACCGCGACATTGCTGAACCAGATCGC
>CAZTIB010000162.1:0-5286 GCA_964613615.1 uncultured Chromatiaceae bacterium | reverse complement strand
TCCATCGTGAAAAAGAACGCGCAATATTTCCCGATCCCGGAGCAGAAAGCACTGATCGAAACGATGCTTGACACGCTGGGCAAATCGGAAGATGGCGGCGACATTCGCCACAAGGTATCAGCAGAGGCAATCAGGAAATATCTCGCTCATGAGGTCGGCGAGCGCAACAAGGAACTGAAAGCAATCAACGATAAAGCGGAGGCAGAGAAAATAGCGAGGAAAGACGCGCAGGCCATCAGCAACAAGGCGCGGCGCCTGCACGATAAGCTGGATAGAGATATGCGCGAAACAGCGGCGGACGTCGCTGCCATCCTGGCCGAGGGCGGCTCACTCCGCCCGGTCCGCATCGGCGCGCCCTTTCGGATCTGTGGGTATCGCATGCGTCTGTGGGAACACCGTGGCGAGATAGGCCAGGATCGCGTTCGATTCCCAGAGTTTCAGGTCATCGTCCACCAGCGCCGGCACCTTGGCCATCGGGTTGATGGCCAGGAACTCGGGGCTTTGTGTTTCCCGATCCTTGAAACTCACGTGGTGAATATCCACAGGCAGGTCGAAGTGCTTCACGAAGGCCTCGGCCTTCCGATTGTTAGGCGTAATAGTGAAGGTATAAAGCCGCATCATTGTTCTCCAGCCACTTGCCCGCGCCAGGGCCCGCCAGCCGGCTCGGGCCTTGCTATGGCAAGGGCCGTGAAGGCCGGCTGCAGCCCGCTGGACGGTATGTACGCGGATAGTCTAACCCGCACGCTTGCAGACCCATTGCCGCGGCGATCGCTGCTGGTACCCCCAACCCGCACCTCGGCCGCTGGCCTCGTCCTGACAAGGCCTGTGCCGCGTCGCTGCCGTCGCCTGCGGCGCCCCAGACCCGGCTAGTCTTCCCAGTCGAAGGCCCACTGCTCCCGGGCCAGGGGCCGCTGCCAGACCGTGCGGTTCGGCGGCACGATGAGCAACGACCAGTTCTGCTGCCGGTCACGAAAGGGTCGCCGCACGCCGCGAAATACCCTGGGATTCAGAAACGCGACGCAGTACCCGGCAGGCCGGCGGGCGGATTCGTAGCGCAGGCAATGCAGGTTGGCCGCGCGGGCCTGCTCGGCCAGGGCCTGGGTGGCCGAGTAGTCGCGCTTGTCGGTCCACGCGTCGCGCTTGGCGGCCAGGGGCGGTAACGTCAGGTCGAGAGCCCGATCGGTGGCGGCGTGGCACTGAAACAGCGTCAACGTAACGACGGCGGAACGTTCGCGCAGGCCCGCGCTGTCGCGCCAGAACCGCCAGCGCCAGTAACCGGCCTCGGCACACGCCGTGCGCCGGTCTTCGGCAGCGTAGAACACGCCGGGTTCAAAAGGCCGGCGAAAACGCGACCCGTGGGGCGGCGGCGGGTAACGGAACGGGGTGGCCAGCAACCAGTGCAGGCGCTCGGTGCCCGGGGCTTGCGGCGGCTTCACGCTGTCAAGAATGTCTTCCAGCAGCGCCTGGTCGCGCAGCCGTCCGCGGGTCAGGCGCATGGTTGCGACCTGGTGCTGGGCCTCCACCGCCCGCCACGCGCTGCCCCGCCAGGGTCGCGCTTCAGACGCGAGCGCGGTGGGCGTCCAGGTAGTCGCAGGCATGCACCAGTCCGTCGACGCGCTGAATGACGAGTAAGGGCGCACGCCCGTCGAAGGCGTCGTTCGCTCCATTGAGCCAGTCGCGAGCCAGCGCATCGTCGCCGCCCACCATCGCGGACAGGGAACGGTACAGCCGCACCAGGTGGGCGCCGAGTTCCCAGCTCTTCGAATCGGGCACGAGCTGGTACTTGCCGTTCAGCAAGCGCGAGGCCGTGGGCTGACTGGTCCCAACGATGGTCTTGAGCTGCGTGGACTTCAGCCCGAGGCGACGCGCGGCTTCGGCCAGGGCCTGGGTCAGCACCCGGGCCCGGTCGTCGTCCGATTGTGCAACGGGCTGTGGCATGGCGGCATCCAACGGCGGGATACGATTATTCTACTGAATAAAAATACAAATAAAAAGGCTTTTGAATAGCTGAAACAGTCCGCCCGACTAGTGACCCGGTTCGGAAAAGTAGAATTTTAATCAATAAAAACAGTGGCTTGAGATCACGTTGGGTCACCGGTGGGTCCGGCGCCAGCTGCCGGACGGGAGCCTAGGTCTGATGCCAGGGCAGGCCGGCGACTTTCCAGCCGCTGACGCTGTTGCGATGGCGGTGCTCGTCCAGGTCGCCTTCGAAGCCATCGGCAATGTTGTAGCAGCGCGTGTAGCCGATCTCCGTGCACTGCATCGCGGCCATCTTCGAGCGGCCGCCGGACTGGCACATGAAATAGATTGGTGCGTCTTGCGCAACGCTCCGCTCTTCCAGCGCGGCCTTGAGCTCGGCCACGAAGTTCTTGTTCACGCCACCCATCTTGACCCACTGCAGGAACACGGGCTCTTTGTCGAGGGTCGACAAGTCCGGTTTGCCGATCAGGTTCCACTCCACCTCGGTGCGCACGTCGACCAGCACGGCGGCCAGTTCGCCCGTCAGGGTTTCCCAGGCTGCCGCGGCAGTCACATCGCCAGCATAGTCGCCGTCAGGCATCTGCCACGCGCCAGGTTTTGTCGCTTCCGCCATGGCCGCTTCAGCCCAGACCCTGCTCGCGGCGAATGGCTTCCAGGTTGATCTTTGCGCTGGCCACACCGTCTACCGCCTTGCCGACGTTAATCATCGCGGCGTGCACCTTGTCGAGTTTGTCGCAGGCGTAGTCGGGACAGTGGGCGCAGTTCTCGTAACCCCGGTCGATCGCGCAGGTGCGCACCTGGCACCACGCGCAGTAACCGCTCTTGGGGCGCTCGTCCCGGCAACCGTGGCAGTTCACGCTGGCGGGCTCAACTTCGATCTTGAACTGCGCAAAAACCTTCTTGGCATAGTCCTGCCGCAGGTCGTTATCGTCGAAAGCCGTGGCGCGATAGACATCGCAGCCCGAACAGTCGAGGCCGCAGTAGGCGATGTGTGGATCGAGCTCCCGCTTGTCGCCGCTTGTATGACTCATGACTGACCCCGTGTTGCCACTTTTATCTTAGCGCGCCCGGGGTGCCTGGCCCATAGTGCAGCTGGCCAACCTACGGTCTGCGGACCACGTTCAACGGGGGTGACCGGGACGCCTCGGCCGCCCTTTGCTAGCTTATGCGACCCTTTCGCGGCCTGTGCCCGGCACTGCCGCAACGTAGCAATCCCAGGAGCACACGATGATGCGCAAAGAATTCCTTTCGAAGCTGCCCGCCTTGCTGCTCGCCCTCGGCCTGCTCAGCCTGGTCGGCGACGCGCTGGCCGGGCGTCACGACCGCGCACCACGCCCGGAAGATCTCCTCGTGGATCCGGCCAGGCGCTCGGACATCACCGGCACCGTGCTGATTACCGGCGCGAATCGCGGCATCGGCCTGGAACTGGCGCGCAACTACAGCGAACGCGGGTGGACTGTCATCGCCACCGCGCGCAAGCCGGAGAAAGCCGATGAGCTGAACGCGATTGCGAAGAACAATCCGAAGGTCAGCGTGGAACGGCTCGATGTGCTCGATCTGGAGCAAGTCAACGCGCTGGCGGAGAAGTACAAGGGCCAGCCCATCGACGTGCTGTTGAACAATGCTGCCATTCTCGGCGCGAAAGAACCGCAGATGCTCGGCAACTACGACTACGATCTGTTCCTGCGTGTGATGAATACCAACGTAGCCGGTCCGCTGCGCATGACCCAGGCTTTCCTGGGAAACGTCGCCGCGAGCGAGCAGAAGAAGATTGTCGCCATTACCAGCACGCAGGGATCCATCACCCTGATTCGCAGTGACACCATTCAGTTCTACAACTCCAGCAAGTCGGCACTGAACATGAATATGCGGGCGGTGTCGGCGGCCGTGAAGGACCGCGGCATTACCGTGGCCCTGATCTCACCTGGCGCAGTGGATACAAACATGATGCGCACAGCGCTCGCCGGATCGAAATTCCAGATGCGGCTGCTGACGCCAGCCGCCAGCGCAGAGGCTGTCATCAACGTGATCGATCAGTACGACCTGGAACTCAGCGGCACCTTCATGTCGCACAAGGGTTCGAAAATTCCATGGTAAACGCTGCCGCCTTGGTCAACTAAAGACGCGGCAGCAGGGAGCCGGTGCGGGCTCGCCAGGCCGGGTACTCCGGGTGATCCCAGTACCGGGTTTCCTGTTCGCCGTCCACGCGCCGGGATTCGGTGATCATCAGCGCGATGATGTAGCCGGGCGCGATCAGCACGGCCAGGGCTTCGCCGGCGGTGCCCACAACCGACAGGCCGGCGATGACCAGGCCCACCTGCAGCAGGATCTCACCGAGGTAGTTCGGGTGACGCACGTGGCGGAACAGGCCGTGCAGCACGGGCTGATCGGGCGTGGCGTTTTTCACCCGCTGCTTCTGCCAGTCGGCCAGCCCTTCGATCAGCGTACCGGCATACATCGTCAGCGCCCCCAGCAACACGCCCGGCGACAACTCCGCGGCCTCGGAGGCGAAGTAGACCGCCATCAAGTGGTAGGTCAGCAGCAGGCTGCAGTTCACCCACAGTGCGAGCTTCACCGGCTTCGGCATCGCTTCGTCAGCCTGGATCACGTTGGCCATGCGCGGCGCATAAGACTGCCCGTGCTGGCGGGCCCAGCTGAACCAGAACAGTCTCGCGCCGTAGAGTACGGCCGCGCCACCCAGCAGCGCGCTTGCGGCTGAGGGCCGCAGCGCCATCAACAGTGCGCCGTTCAGCATCGCGGCCAGCGCGTAGCTGTAGTTGAATACGTAAACGAAGCGCACGAAGACCAGCAGGCAACAGGCGCCGGCCACCGCCAGCATCAGGTAGTTCAGGGTGCTCCAGTCGCCGCTGCGCGCGCGAACAATTAGCAACACCAGCATAGCCAGGCCGCAGGCCTGAAATATCAGTTGAATCTTGCGACCCATGGCGGCGAATTATGCGGAGATCTGCAGAAATGCCAACCAGCATAGAAACAGTTGACAGTCGCCTAATTCACGCGGTGCGGGCTCTACCGTGGGCTCGCATGCTGCCGGAATGGCGGGCGCGACACAGGGCAGTCGGGATTGAGCCCTACGATCCTTCGGAAACGCGGCTACCGGCTATTCTTTTTCTCGCGTGAGGAACCCCGAAAGCATGTACATGTACAGTGCGCGCGTGGCGACGCCAAGTTTTGGATGGAACCCACCATCGAACTGGCGCAAAATCATGGCCTGATCCGGAAGGATCTGGGTAGCGTACGACGCATCATCGAGGCCCACGCAGATGAAATCCGCAGCGCATGGCGGCG
>CAZTIB010000161.1:0-23530 GCA_964613615.1 uncultured Chromatiaceae bacterium | reverse complement strand
CCACCGACGCCCCGAGCAGCTCGGCCAGGGCCACCAGTTCGTCGTTGGCGCCGGCGCGTGTGACTTCGGCACCGGCACAGATCATCGGCTGTTTTGCTTCCAGCAGTGCCCTGGCTGTGGCTTCGATCAGCTCCGGCTTCGGGCGCATTTCCACCGGCACGTGGAAGCTCGACTGGGGATAGACCCTGGTCCGCACACCCGGCGCGCCGAGCATGTTCAGCGGAAAGCGCACGTGCACCGGTCCACCGGGTGGCGTACCGGCCACTTTCATCGCCCGGCGCGTCATCTCGCCGATCTGGCGGGTGTTATCCACCTGCCACACCCACTTGGTGAACTGGTTCATCGGCTCGAGCCAGTCCTGCATCTGCTGAAACGCATCGCGGCCAGGTAACTCGTTACTCGGCCCGTCGGAGAACACCGCAATGGCCGAGCGGTCTTTCCACGCGTTGTACAGGTTGTTCATCGTGCTCGGGATGGCAACACCGGGCACGAACAGCACCGCGGTCTCGCCGCTGGCAAGTTCGTAGCCGTGGGCCATGCTGGTGGCCTGGGATTCCGCAATCGACAGAATCATTCGCGTGTCGGACTGCAGCGCCAGCGCGTCGAAGAACGGCGACATGCCGGTGGCCGTGGTGCCGAAGATGTTGCGTACGCCGCCCGCCTGCAGCGTGGCCAGCATGACCTCCGAACCCGTGCCCTCCATGCGCACCCCAGCAGCCGCCTTGCCGGTGCTGGCCTGGGCCAGGGCGCCCACCACCGACTGCACCGCGGCAGCGCTGAAGCCCAGCGCCGCAAGACCGGCGCCGAAATCGCGGCGTGACAGGCGTTGATCGACGAACTGCTTGACGAGATCGCGCACTACATTAACTCCATCAACAGCGCTGCCCGGCGCAACTCTAAACCCGGGGCACGGCAACCCGATGGGCCATCGTCGGCGACATGTGCTGCGCCGTGACGTCAGTTGCCGCCGAATCGATAACTGCCACGCACCCCGATCACGCGCGGCGGGCGGAGGAAGGCTGACCGGTACAGCGGCAGGTCCACCATCACGGTGTCTGCGGCCGGTGGGCTTACGCCGGCGATATCAATATCGCTGCCCAGCACGAAACAGCAGCCCAGGCCGGGGCCGCCCCCGGTGGATTGCGTGGTGTCGTCATCGAACACGTTGTTGATATACACCAGCGCGTCCCAGTTAGCACCCTGCACACCGATACGGAAGTCGGTGTTCCAGATATCGTCGGTGAAGGAGATATTAGTCTCGTCCGTGTAGCGCTTGTCCACCCACTGCATATCCGTTTCGACGAACAGTCCCACCTCCCCGAACAGGCCGCGCTGAAATCGGACCTGCCCGGAGAAGGACCCATCCGGTGCGTTCTCCAGGTCGTTATCGCTGAAATCGATCTCGCAAAGGTCCGGCTGCCCACCCGGCTCGGACGCAACCGGTACACAGTTGCCGGCTGACGCCGTGCGCACCGAACTGCCGGTGCGCACGCGGAAGTCTTTGTACTTGGAGTCCAGGAACTGGTAGCCGGCGGACAAGGTCCAGTTACCCCCAATAAAGGGTGCGATTGGGGCCCATACGACATCGATCTCGGCACCCCAGACCTGCGCCGCACTCGCGTTCTCGATCTTCGATACCAGGCGGCCATCGTTACCCAGCGCCGAGGTCAGCACCTGTTTGTCTGTGAAGTCCTGGAAGAACAACGCACCGTTCACACGCAGCGTGCGGTCGAACAGATCGCTCTTCGCACCAAGCTCCCACGCGTCCATCTTCTCGGGTTCGAACTCCGCGATCTCGCGGTCGAGAAACGACGAACCGATGGTCAGCGTGCTGAACCCGCCCGGCTTGCGGGCCTTGGACCATGACGCAAACAGATTGATGTTGTCGGTGGCAGCCCAGTCGATCGCCACTTTCGGCGACCACCAGCTTTCCTGGTCGTTCAAGCCCGCAACGCACCAGGGGTTAAAAGTGTCGATCCCATCGGCGAAACCGTCGCCGTTCACGTCGTCCGATGGACCGAAATCGATGGAACGCTGCACGCGAGCCGAATCCTGCTCTATGCAAATCTCCGGGATATTGGCGAGCAGACCGGGCCCGTCGTCAGGATCCTGGGCATCGAAAGAGTCGGCAAAAAAGTTGCCGTCCGCCAGCCACTGATCAAAGGGCTCGCAGGCACGGAAGAAGATACCGCAGGGATTCAGGCCACCGGGCCCGCCCGACGCCCCCGGGTCGTAAGGCAGCGGGCCGGCGACATCGATTTCCTCCCAGCTGAAGCGGCCCTCCAGGGACAGCGTCCAGGTCGGGGCCAATTCGAAGTCCACCACCCCGTAGAACGAGTAGTGATCGGTTTCACGATTCGCCGGACTCGCCACGCCGCTGCGAAAATCGCTGGCGGCCTGCTGGTAGGGCAGGATGCTGGTCTCGGTATAGCCGGGACACCCATCGTCGATGCCAGGAACTGGAATTCCCGCAGGGCTGCTCCAGAAGCAATGGCTGCCGGAACCCTGCGCGGTGATTGACTTGCTGTCGTTATCTACATCCTCATGCCAGTACTGACCGCCCAGGGACAGGTTCAGCGGGCCTTCAAAGTCCGTGGCGTAGCGCAGCTCGAAGTTAAACTGTTCCGTCTTCTTTTCGTTGTTGAAGGAAAAGGTATTCACGTTGCCGTCACGAAATTCGTTCGTGGACGGGACGCCGAAGGAATTCGTGTCCTGCGTCTCGTCGTTCTGGTCGCGCAGGTAGCCGAGCCACATGTTGAAGCTGCCCTTCTCCAGCGCCCACTCGGCGTTCAATGCAACCCGCCAGTAATCCCGGTCGAAACCCTCATAGTCCTGCCCGGGCTTTCTCGGATCCGTGCCAATGAACGGTTGCGTCAACTCGTCGCCGTCCGGAATTTTGCCCGTCGTCGAAAAGACCTGGGCCTCGCAGTAGGGGTATAGAAATGGGTTCGCCGCGATCACTGCCGCATAGTCGGCATCGGTGGCGGTAGCCGGGTCGGGGAAGCCCAGTGAGCTGGCCAGTTCCGGCGCCACGATGCGCCGCGCCCGCTCGACGATGGTCCGGTCGCTGGGCGTCGTGGCCTGGGTCGAGATGGCCTGGATAAAACTCGGATAGCACTGCGTGATGTCAGCGCCCGGCACCACCTGCCCCTGGGCATTGGTATAGGTCGGGAAGGCCTCATCCGGCACGGTCGCCACCGTGTTGAAGTGCAGGAAAGTCTGGGCCGACGGCTTGCCCTCGTCATGGGTGTATTCCGCCCGAAAATTCAAAGTCAGGCCGTTATCGAAGGCCGAGCGTGTACTGGCAGAGAAGCCGTAGCCTTCATCGTCGGCGAGCGTATCCGTCGTCAGCTGGTTGTTGTAATAACCACCCTCGTCCCAGGCGGATGCATTGAAGCGCACGGCCAGCTTTTCAGCGAAGATCGGGAAGCTAAGGCCGGCATTCAGGCTGTACTGGTCCTTGTCGTTGCCGTCCACCGACACGTCCCACTCGAGAGTGTCCGATGGCTTCTTGGTGATGTATTGAATGGCACCCGCAAAGGCAGCGCGCCCATACAAGGCTGTCTGCGGCCCTTTCAGAACCTCGATGCGCTCCAGGTCGAGCAGCCGCGTGTTGATCAGCAGCGATCCGCCGGAACTGGTAACGGCCTCGCTGGACACGTCGATGCCGTCCACGAGCACGGCCACGTTCTGCCGGCCGCGAGTCGGGGCCAGCCCGCGGATCGTGATGCGCGTGTCGCTCTGGGTGAAAGACTCGTCGAACTGCACGCTTGGCGTGAACTTGGCCACATCGGCAATGTTGGTGATGCCCTTGCGCTCGATATCTTGCGCGGTAAAAGCGGAAATGCTCATGGGCACGTCCTGGAGGCTTTCCTCCTTCTTGCGCGCCGTGACCACCACCTCTTCCATCTGCCCCCAGGCCGGCAGGCACAGTCCGGCGAGGGCCAGCCCGACCAAGGTGCGCACCACGGCTTGCTGCCGCGGCGCTGCATAACGTCCCATCAAGCGTTCCCCCCCCACGTGACGGCGCCCCCGCGCTCCACTCCCTAAAAGGTCATAGGAATATGACATTTTGCCTTTGGCAAGCCAAGCCCCACCCTTTGGCACCGCGACCCTGACCGTTAGCCGGACCTTACCCGGTTGACGGGGGAACGCAACTGGCGCCAACACGCCGACCGGAGCAGGCGGCCGTCACCACTGCGCGGACCGTTTAATTTCAGCGCGTGGCGGGGCTGGAGAAGTCTGCTAGTGTCGATTCCAGTGTCTGGTAGCGACGTTGCCAAGACGCAACAGGTGGGGTGACTGGTGCAAGCCTTCGGCTGCACCTGAGCGTAGAGGCCGGCCAGGCGCCGGCCTCGTTCTCTCAATCCGCCGGCGCCCCGCCAACACGACGAGGGCAGGCGCATGTTCATCAATTTCTGGTACGTGGCCGGCGTCGCCGGCGAGTTCACCGATCAGCCCCTCAAACGCCGCATGCTCGGCCTCGACTTCGTGCTGTTTCGCGACAGCGAGGGCCGCGCGCGCTGCCTGAGCAACACCTGTATCCACCGCGGCGGCTCGCTCGCCGGCGGCAAGGTGCGCGGCGACTGCGTGCAGTGTCCTTACCACGGCTGGGAATTCGATGGTCACGGCAACTGTCAGCGGATCCCATCGCTGGGGCCGAGTCCGAACATCCCTGCACGCGCCCGCGTTGATGCGTACCCCACCGAAGAGCGCTATGGACTGGTTTTCGCGTTTCTCGGCGACCTGCCGGCAGCCGAGCGTCCGCCGATTCTCAAGATACCCGACCACGAGTACGGGCCGGACGGGCCGCGCGACGGCTGGGCCGCCACCATCCAGCATTTCGAATGGGCCTTCGACTACAAGCGCTCGATGGAAAACGGCATCGACCCTGCACACAACGAGTACGTGCACCCGACCCACGGCTACTCCGGTGCGAACGACGACTACCAGGTCCCGGCACCCGCGCTGGAAGACACCGAATGGGGCACAGGCTTCTGGTCCGAGCGCCTGGCGCCACCGCTCGCCGAGAAAAAGATGCGCGAAGCATCGGGCCGCGAAGAAGACGCGATTATCCGCGCCGGTACCGGCCACTTCGGCCCGTGCAGCATCTGGACCTACATCCACCCGACGCCCGAAATCCAGATTCACCAGTACCTCTTTGAAACGCCGGTGGACGAGAGCAACACGCGCCTGTACCTGGTGAACCTCCGCAATTTCCTCACAGACGCCTCGGACGACGAGCGCATTATGGGCCGCAA
Source organism: uncultured Chromatiaceae bacterium (assembly GCA_964613615.1). Classification (GTDB taxonomy): domain Bacteria; phylum Pseudomonadota; class Gammaproteobacteria; order Steroidobacterales; genus J054. The sequence goes on along the minus strand of CAZTIB010000161.1, from coordinate 18,269 downwards.
CGAGGCCGTAGCGCTGCAGGATCGCGACGTGTTAGAGGCCATTCAGCCGGTGCAGACACCGGACAGCAACAACCACGAGTTCCTTGTCGGCGCCGATACGCCGATCGCGCGCTACCGCGATTATCTGCACGACTGGGAAGCGCGGGGGTGGCGTATCGACAGCGCCCGCGTCGACAGAGACAGCAAGCGCGTCGCCTATGCGATCCCCTGCCCGGCTCGCCGTGAGCACAAGGGCTGGGTACTCGATGCGGTGCCCATGCGTCCGGGCGGGAAAGCGGCAGCGCTGGCTGCAGCCGCCGATCATTAGCGCGCCGGTCGTGGGGACGGGTTAGCCCGCGGCGATACCCAGTATCGTCTTGGTCTCGAGAAACTCCTCAAAACCATAGCGGCCCCATTCCCGGCCGTTGCCCGACTGCTTGTAACCACCGAAGGGTGAGTCGAGGGTCATGGATGCGCCGTTACAGTGCACCATACCCGCACGCAGCCTGCCGGCCACCCGGCGCACCGCCTCCACGTCACTGCCCTGCACATAGGCGGCCAGCCCGTAGGGCGTGTCATTCGCAATCCGCACGGCCTCGACTTCGCCATCGTAGGGAATGATCGACAGCACCGGGCCGAAGATTTCCTCCTGTGCGATCCGCATCGAGTTGTCGACGTCAGCGAAGATCGTCGGCCGGACGAAGTATCCGCGCCGCATCCCGGCCGGGCGTCCGGGTCCGCCCGCCACCAATATTGTGCCTTCGTCGATCCCCACCTGGATCATGGTCTGGATCTTGTCGAACTGCAGCTGGCTGACGACCGGACCCAGGTCCGTGGACTCATCCAGCGGGTCGCCCACGATAACGCCGCCGGCCGCTTCACGCGCACACTCCATGGCGCGGCCATGCATGCTTCGCGGCACCAGCATCCGCGTCGGTGCATTACAGGACTGCCCGGTATTCTGGAAACAGTCGAGCACACCGTCGGTCACCGCCTGCTCCAGCACGTCACCGTCGAGGATGATGTTGGGCGACTTGCCACCCAGCTCCTGGTGCACCCGCTTAACGCTGTCTGCAGCGGTCTTCGCCACCGCGATCCCGCCGCGAGTGGAACCGGTGAAAGACACCATGTCCACTTCCGGATGGCCTGACAACGCCTGGCCGACCCCCGGCCCGTCACCGTTGACCAGGTTGAATACCCCGGGCGGGACCTCGGCCTCGTACAATATCTCCGCGAACAGGCGCGCACTGAGCGGGGCAATCTCGCTGGGCTTCAGTATGACCGTGCACCCGGCAGCCAGGGCCGGCGCCACTTTGCAGGCGATCTGGTTCATCGGCCAGTTCCACGGCGTGATGAAGGCACACACGCCCACCGGCTCGTGCACCACCACGTTGTTCCCGCGGGGCTCGCGAAATGCGAAAGACTCGAGCACTTTCACCGCCGCTTGCATGTGCCCGACACCCATCGCCGCCTGGGACTGGCGCGACAAACTGATAGGCGCGCCCATCTCCGCGGTGATCGCCTGCGCAATCTCCTCGTAGCGGCGCTCGTAAATCGCGATAAAACGGCGCATCAGGTCGAGGCGCTCAGTGGGCTCACTGGCCGCATAGGCCGGAAACGCCGCCCGGGCCGAGCGCACCGCCCGGTCGGCGTCGTCAGCGTCACCGAGGCTGATCCGGCCCACCACGGATTCCGTCGCCGGGTTGACCACATCGAGGGGCCGGCCACCCAAAGGTGGGGTCCAACGCCCGGCGATAAGGAAATCCTCGAACTCGTACATTATGGTCTCCACGCAGCCGCCCGCTCCCGGCTACAGGTTACCCGCGTTTCACAGATTGGTGAAAGCGGGCGTGAACCCGGGCGGGCAAACGCGGTCGAAACACCGCAATGGCTGCCAGGAGGCACCGGGTGGACAAGAAAAAACTGCTGCTGATTGCGATTGTGGCGATCGCCGTGGGGCTGTTCTTCTGGTTCGACCTGGGGCGCTTTCTGTCCCTGGAGGTGCTGCGTGCGAGCCAGCAGGACATTGCCGGCTTCGTGACCGACAACGCGGTGCTGGCGATCGGCGGGTTTTTTGTCCTGTACGTGCTGATCACCGGCCTGAGCATCCCCGGTGCCGCAATCATGACCCTGGCAGCAGGGGCGGTATTCGGCCTGGTTATCGGCACCATACTTGTGTCTTTCGCAAGCAGCCTCGGCGCCACACTGGCTTTCCTGCTGTCCCGTTACCTGCTGCGCGACTACGTGGATCAGAAATTTGCAGGCACCAGCCAGAAAATCAACCAGGGCATCGAGAATGAAGGCGCTTACTACCTGTTCACGCTGCGCCTGGTGCCGCTGTTTCCGTTTTTCGTGATCAACCTCGCCATGGGCCTGACCCGGCTCAAGACCCTGACCTTCTACTGGGTCAGCCAGCTGGGCATGCTGGCCGGTACCGTGGTGTACGTGAATGCCGGCACGCAGCTCGCGCAACTCGAAAGCACCAGCGACATCCTGTCGCCGGGGCTCATCGGCTCGTTTGTGCTGCTCGGCGTGTTCCCTCTGCTCGCCAAGAAGTCCGTGGAGTTAATTCGTCGTGTCAGAACCAGCTAGCGCCCCGCCCCGCAAATTCGATACCAACCTCGTCGTTATCGGCGCGGGTTCAGCCGGCCTGGTAACGGCCTACGTGGCCGCCGCCGCGAAGGCCAAGGTCACACTGATCGAGCGCGAGCAGATGGGCGGCGACTGCCTGAACACCGGCTGCGTGCCCAGCAAGGCCATCATCCGCTCGGCGCGGATCGCGTCGTATATCAGGCGCGCCAATGAATTCGGCCTGGAGGCCGGCCCGCTGCAGGTGAACTTTCCCCAGGTCATGGAACGCGTACGTGACGTGATCGCGACGGTGGAGCCCCATGACTCGGTGGAGCGTTATACGAGCCTCGGCGTGGACTGCATCAGCGGTTCGGCACGCATCACCTCGCCGTGGACCGTAGAAGTGGACGGCCGAACGATCACCACCCGCAGCATCGTGATCGCCACCGGGGGCCGGCCCTTCGTCCCGCCCGTACCGGGCCTGGCAGATATCCCGTACCTGACTTCGGACACGATCTGGCAACTCAACGAGCTGCCGCGCCGATTGCTGGTAATTGGTGGCGGGCCCATCGGCTGCGAGCTGGCCCAGGCCTTCGCACAACTGGGCAGCGAGGTCACGCAGGTGGAAAAGGGCCCGCGACTGCTGGCCAGGGAAGATGCGGCCGTATCCGCGACCCTGGCCACGCGCTTCACGGCCGCGGGCATTCGCGTGATGACGGGTTACACGGCCGAGCGTTTCGAGCAGCGGAACGGCGAGAAGGTGGCGGTCTGCGCCGGCGCCGATGGGGAACAACAGATCAGCTTCGACCAAGTGCTGGTCGCCGTCGGCCGGCGTGCCAACACCGATGGGCTGGAAATCGGCAACGCGGGGCTTGAACTGAATCAGAATGGGACCATTCCAATCAATGCGTACCTGCAGACATCTCAGCCCCATATTCTCGCGTGTGGCGACGTTACGGGGCCTTATCAACTGACACACGCTGCCGGGTTCCAGGGCTGGTTCTGCGCGATGAACGCGCTGTTCGGCGGCATCAAGCGCTTCAAGGTGAACTACTCCGTGATGCCGTGGGCCGTGTTCACGGACCCGGAAATCGCCCACGTCGGCCTGACGGCCGCCGATGCCGAAGACCAGGGCATCCCGCACGAGATTACCGAGTACGGCATCGACGACCTGGATCGCGCCATCGCCGACAGCGAGGCCCACGGTTTCGTGAAGATCGTGACGAAAAAAGGCAGCGACCGGATCCTCGGCGCCACGGTGGTCGGCCACCACGCCGCGGAGCTGATCACCGAGTATGTCACCGCGATGAAGTACGGGATGGGCCTGCGCAAAATCCTGAATACCATCCACATCTACCCCACGCTGGCCGAGGCGAATCGCTACGCCGCGGGTAACTGGCAGAAGGCGAGGATCTCGCCCCTGGCGCTGAAGATTGCCGAGCGCTTCCACCGCTGGCGGCGCGGCTAAGGGCAGCCTTGCCGCGGCCCGACCTCAAGCCCCGGGGGCATAAGAAACCTTCGTAGGAGCGGCTTCAGCCGCGATCTCTTCAACGCCCCACACTCGGTTTAGCGAGAGGTGGTGACCAAATAAAGATCGCGGCTGAAGCCGCTCCCACAGAGGATCCCCCAATCCTTATCTCTAAGCATTCTAGAAAGAAATTCTATATGTATGTTTCTATTAATATTTATGCTGATAAGAGCCGGGAGGCACCGTAAGCGACTCAGCCCCGCCCCGGCAATTGCATCGTTACAAGATGTTACCGGTGGCAAGCCTGCTGGGATCGCGCAACCCTTAGAATTAAGGGATGGAAGCGACCGCGATTAACCCGCCCGCGAGCTCACCGGATTCTGCATCCACGACGCCTCGTATTGACGATGCAGTCATCTACACTCGCGGGCTGCGCCGCCAGTACCAGATGGGCGACACGGTGATCAACGCGCTGGACGGACTCGATCTGAGCATCCGGCCCGGCGAGTACGTGGCCATCATGGGCCCGTCGGGCTCCGGCAAGTCCACGCTGATGAACGTGATCGGCTGCCTGGATTCCCCGGACGCCGGCGAGTACTGGCTGAACGGGCAGCTGGCCTCGAGCATGAACGACCGTGAGCTGGCCAGGATCCGCAACCAGGAAATCGGCTTCGTGTTCCAGACCTTCAACCTGCTGCAGCGGGCCACCGCGCTCCACAACGTGGAAGTGCCGCTGATCTACTCCGGCATCAGCCGCAAAGAACGCCATGCCCGGGCCGTGCAGGCCATGGAGCAGGTGGGCCTGGAAACCCGCCTCGATCACCGCCCGAACGAACTGTCCGGCGGCCAGCGCCAGCGGGTTGCGGTGGCCAGGGCGCTGGTCACCGAGCCCAGCATCCTGCTGGCCGACGAACCCACCGGGAATCTCGACTCCACCACGGCACGCGAGATCCTCGAACTTTTTGACGCCCTGCACCGCGCAGGCAACACCATCGTGCTGGTAACCCACGACCGGCAAGTCGGTGAACACGCGGAACGCATGGTGCGCATGCTCGACGGCCGCGTGGAATCCGACACCAGGAATTCAAGAACGTGAAAAAACTACTCCCTCTCTTCGGCCTGAGCCTGCTGATCCAGGGCTGCGAAGAACCGATCGAAGTGACGACCTACCGAACCGGCGAGGTGGTCCAGCGCGACATCCTCGTCAGCGTGGAAGCGGCCGGCGTGATCGAGCCCTTCCTGACGGTGGAAGTGAAGTCGAAAGCTTCCGGTGAAATTCTCGATATCCCGGGAGAAACCGGCGACTTCGTGGAGCAAGGCGCCCGGTTAGTAAAGATCGACAAGCGCACGCCGCGCAACCAGATGGCGCAGGCAGAAGCCCGGCTGGAAGCCGCCCAGGCCCGCCGGTCTATTGCCCGGGCACAGTCCAAGCGTGCGCGGACGTTGTTCGAGTCGAAGACCATCAACGAGGTGGACTACGAGCAGACCGTCCTGGAACTGGCCAATGCGAAAGCCGAGGTGGTCGGCGCCCAGGTCGAGGTGGAAAATGCCCGCATCGCGCTGGAAGACACGGACGTACGCGCGCCAATCCAGGGCACGATTATCGAAAAGCTGGTGGAGACCGGCCAGGTGATCTCGTCGCCCACCATGGACGTGGGCGGCGGCACGCTGCTGATGAAGATGGCGGATCTCAGCCGCGTTCAGGTGAAGGCCCTGGTGGACGAGACCGACATCGGCAAGATTCAGCCCGGCCTGCCGGTCAAGGTCACCGTGACCTCCTATCCCAACCAGCCCTTCGACGGCGAGGTGCTGAAGGTGGAACCGCAGGCCATGGCCGAACAAACGGTGACGACCTTCTCCGTGCTGATGATCCTGGACAATGCCACCGGGTTGCTCCGGCCGGGCATGAACGCCGACGTGGAGATTCGCGTGGCGGAGAGCATGGATGTGGTCGCGGTGCCCACTGCGGCGCTGCGCACCGCGCGCGATATCCCGGTGGCGTCCCAGCTCGTGGGCCTGTCATCGGACACTGTCCGCAAGCAGCTGGGTGAGGGCGCCGCGCGGCCGGATGCGCGCCCGGGCGCCGCGCCGGCCGACGGCTACAGCTTTGCGAACCGCTACTGGGTCTTTGTGCAGAAGGGCGACACGCTGGCGGCCGTGAATGTCGAGACCGGCCTCACGGACCTGGACTATAGTGAGGTGAATTCCGGCCTGGATGCCGGCGACACCGTCATCCTGCTGCCGAGTTCCGGGCTCGTGCAGTCACAGCAACGTCTGCAGCAGCGGATGCGCCAGTTTACCGGCCTGCCGGGCATGTCCGGCAACAGTAACAACAACGCGAGCCGGGAACGCAGCAGCGGCGACCGTGGGCGCCCGAACTAGCCAGGAGGTCTTGCGATGCTTTTCGGTGAAATGATTGCGGTGGCCCTGCAGTCCATCCGCGCCAACCTGTTCCGCGGGTTCCTGACCATGCTTGGCATCATCATCGGCGTGGGCTCCGTCATCACGATGGTGTCGCTGGGCAGCGGCGCGCAGCGCGCGATTGACGACCAGATCGAGGCCCTCGGCGCGAATATTCTTTCCATCAGCAGCGGTGGGCAGATGCACCGCGGCGTGTCGCAGGAGGCTGGCACGCTCACCAGCGACGATGCGCGGGCCGTGGCGGCAGACGCCGAGACGGTAGCGGCCGTGGTCCCGGAAAAATCCAGCCGGCTGCAGGTGAAACTGGACAACAAGAACCAGAGTCTGCAAGTCGTGGGTACCACGGCGAACTTCCAGACCGTTAACGGCTACGAACTGTCCGCGGGCCGCAACTACAGCAATGCCGATGGCGGCGCCAAGCGCCGGGTGGCAGTCGCGGGCCACGGGGTCGCGGCGAAATTCGACACCGAGACCGACGGCCTGCTCGGCGAAACCCTGTACATGAACGGCATTGCCTTCGAAGTCATCGGCATCCTCGAGCCGGTGGGCCAGGTGGGCTGGCGCAACGTCGACGAACAGCTGTGGATTCCGCTGGAAACGGCCCAGTTCCGCGTCTTCGGCACGGAGTCGCTGGACCGGATCAACGCGCAGGTGGCGCCCGGCTTCACGCCGGAGCAGGCCATCATCGACCTGGAACGGATCATGCGCCGCGAGCACAAGATCCTGCCCGGTAAAGACAATGACTTCAGCATCGGTGACCCGACGCAATTCTTCAACGTGCGCGCAGCGGCCACGAATATTTTCGCTGCGCTACTGGCGGGCATCGCCAGCATCAGCCTGATCGTGGGTGGCATCGGCATCATGAACATCATGCTGGTCACGGTTACCGAACGCACCCGCGAAGTGGGCATCCGTAAGGCACTGGGCGCTACCAGGATGAATATCCTGATGCAGTTCCTGGTGGAAGCGCTGATCCTGTGCCTGCTGGGCGGCATGATCGGCATCCTGCTCGGCACCGGCATCTCGGCGGCCATCGCGCAGTTCGCCGGCTGGCAGACCATCGTGTCACCACAGGCCGTCGCGATTGCCTTTGCGTTCAGCGCCGGCGTGGGCCTGTTCTTCGGCATCTGGCCGGCGCGCAAGGCGGCCAACCTGAACCCTATCGACGCACTGCGCTACGAGTAACACGATGGGTGCGGACTGGGCAGACCGGGTAGCGGGTACGGACTGCCCCTTCGACGCGGAGTTGCCGGACTGCGACGACGAACGCTACCGCGTGCGGAAGCTCACCGCGTCGACTCTCTATCTGGACCGCAACCAGGCCTACCGCGGCCATGGCGTGTTGATTTTCGATCGTCGACACGCGACGCGCATCGATGAGCTCAGCGCCAAAGAATGGCAGGCCTGCGCGGCGGATCTACGCGATGCGTGCCACGCGATCGTGACGGCCGTCGAACCCGATCACCTGAACGTGGAAAGCCTCGGCAACATGGTGCCGCACCTGCACTGGCACATCTTTCCGCGCTTCCAGCACGACCCGCGCTGGGGCAAGGCGGTGTGGCTCACGAATCCCGGCGACATGCCGGTGGCCATTGCGTCGCCGGCCGACTGTGCCGCGCTGGCAGAACGTATTAACGCGGCCCTGGATGGACAGGCAGACTGAGACTGTCGGCGCAATGCAGCGAAACCGTCGATGCTGACCGGCTTCGCCCCGATCGTCGGCCGGCAACCGCGGCTGCTGATACTGGGATCGATGCCGAGCGAAGCGTCACTCGCAGCACACCAGTACTACGGCCTGCCACGCAACGCGTTCTGGGCCATCATGGGGGAACTCTTCGGCGCCGGGCCGGAATTGCCTTACGCTGACCGGCTGCAGATTCTGCAGGACAACGGCGTCGCAGTATGGGACGTCCTGAAGGCCTGCGAACGCGAAGGCAGCCTGGACTCGAGCATCGACATGCGCACGGCCGAGCTGAACGACTTCCAGAGTTTCTTTCGTCGTCACCGGACCATCAAACGCGTGTACTTCAACGGCAGCAAGGCCGCGGACATCTACCGCAAGCGCGTGCTGCCCAACGTGCAGCTGCACACGCCCTATCTTGCCCATGAACGCCTGCCGTCCACGAGCCCGGCAATGGCCGCGATGAATTTCGAGCAGAAACTCGCAGCGTGGTCGGTGCTGAAGAACGGGAGCTAGTAGACCGACGGCACCGTGTGCTTGAAGGTGAGTTCCTCGGGCGTACCGGGCTTCTTGTCCTTGAGCTTGCCCAGTTTCGGCGCCTTCCAGTCCTGCTCGTCGTAGTCGAACAGGCTGAGCAGGTGGGAAATGCAGTTCAGCCGCGCCCGGCGCTTGTCGTCAGCCTGTACCCGGTACCATGGACATTTCGGTGTATCCGTAGCTTCCAGCATGCGCTGATAGGCAGCGGTGTAGTCCCACCAGCGCCGGTAGGACTCTACGTCCATCGGGCTCAGCTTCCAATGGCGCATCGGGTCGGTCATACGCGCGCGAAAACGTTCCTCCTGGACTTCCGGACTCACGTCGAAAAAGTACTTGATGATCCGGATATCCTGTTCCACGAGCTCCTCTTCGAACAGGGGTGCCTCAGCGAGGAACCTCTCATATTCCTGCTTCGTGCAGAAACCCATCACATGTTCGACACCGGCACGGTTATACCAGCTGCGGTCGAACAGCATGATCTCGCCACCGGCCGGGAAGTGTTGGATGTAGCGCTGCGGATACCACTGGGTCTTTTCGCGATCACTCGGTGCCGGCAGGGCGACAACACGGAACACCCTCGGGCTCACCCGCTCCGTGATGCGCTTGATCACACCGCCCTTCCCCGCAGCGTCGCGGCCTTCGAAGATCACGATGGCCCGAATGCCGTGCTCGACCACGTGATCCTGCAGGTGGCAGAGTTCCGTCTGCAGCTTGATCAGTTCTTTCTCGAAGACCTTGCGCGTTATTTTTTCCGATTTAGCGCTGGGCTTTCCGTCACTGTCTTTATGCTTGTTCTTTTTCTTGTTTGACATAACTAAAATTCTCACCCGCCTTTGCGCTCACCAGAGGATGCAGCGTACCAAAACCGCACCACCTCATTCACTAACCTCCATGCGGCCAGCGCTCCTGCCTGCCATGCGCAAAGCCGACTCGCGCCGCCAGGCACGCCTAGCCGGAACGACCCGCCTCACGAAGCTTCCGAACGGCTTCGATCATGTGATCGTTGATCTCGCTGAGTTCGCTGGCATCCAGACGCTCAAGCGCATTCTCCTTGACCTCGTAAAATGCCATTGCATGCTGGCGCAACTTCCGAAATGCCTCGGGGTTCGACCGGCCACAGATGCTCGTGTCATTGCGCAGCACCTGCACTCCAATGCCAGGTTTCAGAATATCGATATCGCAGGCAATCGCCAGCTTCGACATTTCTTGTGCGAGGGCATTGAGTTGTGGGCCCCACCACAGGTCTTTGGCTTTCATAGCGGCCTCTTTGTTCTAATTGTCTCCGGAGATTAGACCATTTTTCGCCAGTCCCGGCATTTGAAATCACGTCGACGATTTTATCCGCTATCGCCCGGCGCAAAAAGTCGGCAGCAGCAGTATCGCCACGCGTCAGGCCTCCTTGGCCAACACAACCGCGGGCAGCAGCAGTTTCGCCAGCCGTTTTGACAGGGAGTAAATGCGCTTCAGCCCGTCAATGACTTCGTCTTCAATTCTGACGACTTCCAGCAGACCGGGTTCTGTGGGCGATACCGTTTGCGCCTGATACCGCAGCGCATCCTGGATTAGGGCATTGATCTCCGCCTTCATATTCACGACGGCACTCGCCTTGGCCGTATCGAGATCACCAATGGCTTCGATGGCCGTCTCGGCGGCGACGCACACGCGCTCGTACAGCGCCATCAAGGTATGACGCATGGTTTCGGTACTGACGCGCTGCTCAGTCACTATCGTGCGCGCGACAGGCACGAGGTCGCTCTCCACCACGTCGCCGATGCGCTCCACCTCATCGGCACCGCGCATAATGTTGAGAAATCTCTCCGTCTCCTCTTCGGTGAGTGCGCGTTTGTGTATGTCGTTCAGGTACTCGATGATCCTGGCGTGCAGTACGTCTACCTGGTCATCCATTTGCTCCAGCGCATTGATGTCCGCCATTCGGCCGCCCTGGATTGCGGGACCGATCTGGCGCACCATCTTTGTTGCGAGGCTGCCGAGATACTGGACTTCCATCCGCGCCGCATTCAGGGCGAGGGACGGGGTATCCAGCAGCCCGTCGTCCAGAAACTTCGGCTCGATGATAGCCTTGCCCACCGCCACTTTCTCCGGCACGACGCGTTCGACAAGCCGCGCGAAAGGCCCGGTAAACCAGATAAATACCACCGTGTTGGCGACGTTGAAGAGCGTGTGAGCATTGGCAATCTGGCGCGGCGCCTCTGCAGCCACCCGCGCGGTGCCCGACAGGTCCGGGTAAGCCGGGGATAGCCCGACCACCCACTCCGCCAGCAGACCGATCAGTGGAATCCAGATAATCACGCCGATGATGTTGAACAGGATGTGGGCCGCGGCTGCCCGGCGCGCTGCGACCGGCTTACCCATGGCCGCGAGCAGTGCCGTCACGCAGGTGCCAATGTTGGAACCGAGGGCCAGTGCGATGCCCGCCGGCAGCGTCAACAGGCCTTCGCTGGCCATTACGATGGCAATGCCGGTGGTCGCTGCCGAGGACTGCACCAGGCCGGTAAAGGCCGCGCCGACGACGATACCGAGTACCGGATTCTCAAGCTGGGCCATCAGGTCGATGAACGGCTCATAGCTGCGCAGCGGGTACATGGCCTCGCTCATGATGCCCATACCACCGAACAGCAGCCCCAGGCCAAAGATCACCAGCCCGGATTTCTGCAGCTGCTCGGTCTTGCCAAGGAACATGCACGCAAAGCCAATCGCGACCGGTAACAGCGCGTACTGGGTGATGTTGAAGGCGACTATCTGTGCGGTCATCGTGCTGCCGATGTTCGCGCCCATGATCACGCCCAGGGACTGCTGCAACGTCATGATGCCCGCGGTGATGAAGCCCACCACGAGCACCGTCGTCACCGATGATGAGTTCAGGATCGCGGTGACGACCGCACCGGTAATGGCGCCCGTAAAGCGGTTACGGGTGAATTTGCCCAGGAAGTCCGACATGCGAACACCGGCTACGGCCTTCAAGCCCCCCGACAGCTGATCGATGCCGAACAGAAACAACGCCAGTCCGCCAAACATGCCCATCAACAGGGTGAACCAGTCGATGTCTGATGTGTCCGGCGCCTGGGCTGCGACCGCGCCTGCAATTAGCAGACCGATGGCCAGGACCCAGAATCCGCGGGACCCGTTCGCGCGATCGCGAGGCATGATTGGGACGAGCATGATTTTCTCCTCTTTCGGGGCCTAGGTTTTTTTCAGAGCACGTATGGAGCTACAAGGGTTCCGGGAGACGCGCTGTCAAAGAGTTGGAATGCCTTCCAAACCCGTTACTCGACCCGGTAACCGTAGCGCTCGATGATTTCAATCGCAAAACTTCCAATAACAAGGGGTCGAACCGATTGTTTTAATTAATACGGTTCGACCCCTTTTATTCAGTCCGCCGGTGGGAAACACACCGGATTGTAGGCGCTGGCGATAGTTTCGCCGGCCTCAACACCCGGCATGAATTTTCGCCAGTCGCCGGAAATCATGGTGGGTCGGGGCACCACCTGCGCGCCGTCAGCGAAATAGGTCGTCGCCAGCACCATGCGTGATTCATCGGTCCGGTTAGGGCCGGCCGTATGAAAAGAATAGGCATGGTGAAAACTGATCTCCCCCAAGGCAAAAGGCCCGTCATCTACGGCGACATCATGGGCCTGAAAAATTTCCGCGACGGCCCGATCGTAGCTGGTGTCGAATTTGCTAAAGGGCACTGACTCCACGAGCTCATGGATATCCATGCCCACGGCAAAGGCCAGGGGCCCCATGCTGCGGGGGACGGACTGCAGGGGAATCCAGGCCGTGCAGATATCCGGGCTGGCGATGGGAAAATGATCCTTATCGCAATGCCAGGGCGTGCGGCCACAGCCGGGCTCCTTGGCCAAGGCGTTGTCATGATAAAGCCGCACACTGGGCACACCCAGCAGCGCGGCAGCGATCTCAGCCAGCCGCGGACTCAGCACGAAGGCACAGAAAGTCTCATTGCTCAGCCACATCATTTCGCCGCTGCGAAACTCCAGCCCCGGATTCGCGCCCAGGTCCGCGACCAGGCAACGTTCCATCTCGGTGCGCAACAGGCCCAGAGCCGCAGGGGACAGCACCTGCTGCAATTTCACATAGCCGTCACGTCGGAAGCGCGCGATGGCCTCTGGATTCAGCGCATAGGTGCCGTTCAGCTCTTCGTCTATGGTGGCCAGCGTCGCGGCTTCACCTGCTACTACCGGTAATTGAACAACTTCTGCCGATGGCTCAACTGCTGCCGAAGCATTGTCCGCACTGCCCATGTACCAGTTCCACCATTGCTGGTTATCGCCCTGCCACTCCTGGGCGATGACTTCGTCCTGGGCGTTCAACCTGGGCAGCGACTTATTGCTCATGGGATAGACGGGCTCAGCGATCACGCAAAATCAGCCCAGCGTCGCTATGGGCGAACAAGCTCAGGCCGATGCGTTGTTCAAAGTGATATTCATGGCTGTCCTGGTGATAACAGGCAGCCAGGTAAGTCGCCAAGGGCTCGGTGCTCAGCATATTTTCCAGCGACACGCTGTCGTCGAAGGCACAACGTTGCAGGTAAGACTCCAGCAATTCCTCACGCCCGGCGGAGACGACGGTGGTGTAGTTCAACTGGCGGCTCTGAACGCTGACGCCCAGCTGCCGCAGGGCTGCTTCTACCTGGGCGCCGTCGCTGTAGGGGGTGCCCTGGCCATCCTGTAAGGCATCGCGGAACACGTCGTAGAAAGCCACGTAGTGCCCATCGCGCAAACCCTGGGCCACAAAACCCAGGCCATCGGGTTTCAGGCAACGCACCATTTGCTCAAGACCCGCCGCCAACTCCTCAGCCGGCACGCAGTACAAGGCGTGGGTCGCCCAGGCAAGGTCATAGGCACCTGCCTCGCAGTCCCAGTCCTGCAGGGTGCACCAAAACTCAGCGCCCGCCTCAAAGGGTGACTGTAAAACCTGCTTCGCCTCCCGCACGGAAAAATCGCTGGGATCCAACAAATCGTAGTGAACTTTCAGCCCGGCAAGCTGCTCCAGGCCCGCGTAGCTCAGCAGGGCTTCGGGAAACTTGCCACTGCCGCAGGCAATGTCAGCCAGCCGCAGGGGCCCGCCGCGGGCAAGCAACTGGCCAAAGGCACCGGCCCAGTCGTAAGTCTCTGCCAGATAGCGGTAATCAACACGGGCAAGCTCGTAGAAGGCCTCCATCTCGGCCCGGCCGGCATCACTCCAGTGTTCGCAACTACGTTGAAAGGTGTCGGCGGCCATGTTTAGTTTTCCACGGCAGCGCGCAGGGTGCGCGGCACCACCAGTCGTTCCAGCAGTTCGAACAGCCACTGCACCAGCACGGCAAGCAGGGCTGCCGGAATGGCGCCCTCCAGGATCAGGCCGACATCATCCAGGCGAATGCCGGTCAGAATAGGCTGCCCATAACCACCGGCCCCGATGAGGGCACCCAGGGTTGCCGCCCCCACGTTGATCACGGCAGCTGTCTTGATACCGGCCAGTATCGAGGGGGCAGCCAGCGGCAACTCGATCAACCGCAAGCGCGCCACGGCCGGCAAGCCCAGGGCTTCCGCGGACTGCTGCAAGCCCGGCGCGATTCCCGTCAGACCGGTATAGGTATTCCGGACGATAGGCAGCAGGCTGTAGATAAAGAGTGCGACCAGGGCCGGCCCTGCGCCAATACCGAACAAGGGGATCATGAAAACCAGCAGGGCCAGCGCGGGTATCGTCTGCAGAATTCCTACCAGGCTGAGAATGATCTGCCCCAGCCGCGGCAGGCGGGCGGCAACAATACCCAGGGGGATCGCAATCAGGATGGCGGCGCTCAGGGATGCAGCCACCAGCGCGATATGCTGGCCGGTATATCGCAGCAGCCGCTCGGTGCGGGTGGTCTCGCGGGCCTCCATGCTCATGTCGAGACTGGCGCGCAGGAAATCGGCAGCCACCATCTGTTCCTGTTCGCCGTCGAGTTTCACGCGGGCATTCATGGCAATCATCTGCTGTTCGTCGATGAGGCCCTCGAGCCGCAGCATGGCTGCCAGCGCTGCGGGCTCGGACTCGGCCAGTTCAGACCGGTAGAGCAGCACCGCGTCATAAGGCGGGAAGTAATCCAGGTCGTCTTCCAGCACCTGCAGATCGTAGTAAGCGATTTCGGCATCGGTGGTATACAGATCCGTGAGGTCTGCATCCCCGGCCGCCAGGCCGCGATAGGCAAGATCATGCTCGACACCCAGCACATCCTGCTGAGGCAATTGATACAGCCGCCGCAGTCCCGGCCAGCCATCACCGCGCTCGGTAAATTCCGTACCAAAGCGAAACACCAGCTCCGGATGATCGCGCAGGTCAGAGATACGCCGAATGCCAAGCCGTTGAGCAACATCCTTACGCATGCCCAGCGCAAAGTTGTCGCGAAAACCCAGGGGCTCACTCATGACCAGGCCGGACTCGGCCAGCCGTTCCCGCAGCGCAGCCAGCGACTCCGGTTTCTGCGTGGCAAAAATTTCGTGGGTCAGCGTGCCCGTATATTCGGCATAGACATCGATCTCACCTGACACCAGGGCGTTAAACACCAGCCGGGTGCCGCCAAGCGCTTGTCGGTGCTCTGCCTCCCCATCCGCCGAGGCCGCCAGGCTGCGAATCAGCTCGCCCAGGACCACACCTTCGGTGAAATTCTTCGAGCCCACCACCACCTTCGCCGTCACCGGGGGACTGGCCAGAACCAGCGCCAGCAAGCCGGCAAGCAGGAGGTTGCGGCAGCTAGAGCGGGCAAGGGCACAGGGGCGCTGGTGGGGCATCAATCAACCGTGGGAGCGAGGCGGGCCACCATTCTGGTGCAGTCGGGGCGCAGCCGGGCAACCAGAATACCCCAGAGAAGTGAACAAAAGCGACGCATCCGGCGAGCCCGGCTTGACAGCAAGGGAGCCCATCCAGTGTCATAGCACGCCGCCAGCGTTAGAAGAATAACTGCGTGAATATCACCGCCATCCGCGAAGTCCTCCAGCAGGGCGCGACGCCCGTACCCCTGGGAGGCGAGCACTACGCCAGCAGCCTGGCCATCTATGAAGCGGCCAGCGATCAGCGCGGCCGGATTCTGGCCTGGACCCGCGAGGCCCTGATTCCGCAACTGCGCGCTGAACGGGCGTCGATATTGAGCGTGGGCTGCGGTGCAGGTGACCTGGACAAGGAAATTCTGGCGGCCAGCGCCGAGCAGTCGGAGGTCGTGGCCTATGTCGGCCTGGAACCTGACGCGAGCCAGTGCGAACGCTTCCTGTCCCAGATGGGCGACAAGACCAATGGCCGGGTGCAGGTTGAAGCTCGGAATGTCGGTTTTGAAGACCTGCATGATCCGCGTCGCTACGACCTGGTCATCATGGTGCACTCCCTTTACTACATGGCTGATCCAGCGTGGGCGGTGGAAAAAGCCCTCGGCCTGGTCAAAGACGGCGGTCGCCTGGTGATCCTGCTGGCGGCCAATGACACCCTTAACGAACTATCGTCGTCCTTCTGGGAAGTCGAAGCTGATCGGGAGGCCTGGTTCAGCGAAGACCTGGACGCCTATTTGAACCAGCTCGGGCTGAGTTATCAGCGCGAGCGCATTGAGGCCCGACTGAACGTGACTCAATGTTTCAACCCAGCCTCAGCGGCCGGCATCCAGATTGCTGATTTTATTGCCCAGGTCGCCACCAAAAAACTGACGCCGCAACTCCAGGGCATGATCGGTGAGTATCTCGATGCGACTTCGGAGCGTGACGGCCAGCAACGCTGGCTGCCGCATAACGTCGATGCCTTCATCATCGAGCAACAGGCCGTCAGTTACGGCGCACTGGTCGCCAACGCGGGTCGCTAATCCCTGAGACTCGCTGTCCCGGATCAGCCCTGGCAGGGCATTCTTGAGCTCCATGCCCTTCGCCGCCTACCTTAGCTTTGCCACCGGCCACCGACGCTTTCTGAGCTTCGGCTTCGTGCTGGCCTTTGCCTCGAGTTTCGGCCAGACATTCTTCATCGGGCTGTTCGGCCCGGATATTCAGCAGGCCTTCGATCTCAGCAAGACCGAATGGGGCGCCATCTACATGGTCGGCACCCTGGCCAGTGCTGCGGTGTTCACCTGGACCGGCAAACTCATCGATCGGGTTGATCTGCGGCTCTATTCGCTCACCGTCTGCGGACTGCTGGCGCTGGCCTGCTTCGGCCTGGCCCTGGTCAACAGCCTGGTCATGCTGGTGGCGGTCATCTTTTTGTTGCGACAGGCGGGACAAGGGCTGGCCAGTCATGTCGCAATGACCAGCATGGCGCGTTACTTCGAGGCCGGCCGCGGCCGCGCTCTTGCGCTGGCGAGCCTGGGCTTTGCTGCCGGGGAAGCCCTGTTACCCATTGTTGTTGTGGTGGCCATCGCTGCCATTGGCTGGCGCTGGACCTATGCCGGGGTGGGCCTCATCCTGGCACTGGGTTTTGTGCCGGCTGTCGCGTGGTTGCTGGCCGACCACCCGGCCAGACACCAGGCCTACCTGCAGACCCTGCAGGCACAGGGCGAAGCCCGCAATGCCCACGGTCAGGGCTGGACCCGGCGGACGGTATTGCGCGATCCGCGTTTCCTGCTGGTGCTGCCCGGGATCGTAGCACCACCGCTGATTCTGACGGCAATGTTTTTCCATCACCTGACCCTGGCGGATGCCAAGGGCTGGAGTTATGCCTGGATCACGGGCAGTTACGGGTTTTACGCAGGGGCCGGAATTCTTGCTGCGCTGGTGGCCGGCCGACTGGTTGATCACTTTGGTGCGGCACGCGTGCTGCCCTTCATGTTGCCACCCCTGGCTGCCGGCTTGCTGCTGATCGCCTGGCTGGATGCGCCCTGGGTAGCCTGGCCCTATCTGTGCCTGATGGGCATCAGCAGCGGGCTGCTGGTCGCGCCAGCCTCGGCCCTGTGGGCCGAGCTGTACGGCGCCGCCAATCTGGGCGCCATACGCAGCATGGTCACAGCGCTGAACGTTTTTGCCTCCGCACTGGGACCCGTAATCCTCGGTGGACTCATGGACCAGGGCCTGCCCATTGAGTTCGTTTGCGTGCTGTTGGCCGGCTACGCCGTTCTGGGTACGGTGTTAATCAGCCTGGCCTTGCGCAATGTCGGTTCTCGCTAAGTTCGCTGCGGGCAGCGTGATCCTGTTGCTTTAGAAGATCAGACGTTATCTGACTCCGTCGAACTCCCTTGGCCCGCCACCGCACTCTCGCCCCACTGCCAGCCAGTGATCTCCGGCATGTCTTCGCCGTGCTGGTGGATGTACTGCTTGTGCTCGATGAGCTTGTCGCGGATCGCCTGCTTCGCGTAGGCCGCCCGGGAACCGAGCTGCGGCACGCGGTCGATCACATCGCCCACGAGGTGGAAGCGGTCGATATCGTTCAACACGCACATGTCGAAGGGCGTGGTCGTTGTGCCCTCCTCCTTGTAGCCGCGCACGTGCAGGTTACGATGGTTGTTGCGGCGGTAGGTCAATCGGTGGATCAGCCACGGGTAACCGTGGAAGGCAAAGACGATCGGCTTGTCCTTCGTGAACAACACGTCGAAGTCCCAGTCGCTGAGTCCATGAGGATGCTCTTCCTTCGGCTGCAGCGTCATCAGGT
>CAZTIB010000160.1:0-2888 GCA_964613615.1 uncultured Chromatiaceae bacterium | reverse complement strand
GGGCGGAGCTTTTGGGGCTGGAGACGGTGGCGGTGCACGAGGACTTCTTTGCCCTCGGCGGGCATTCGCTGCTGGCCACCCGCCTCATTGCCCGCATTCGCGATCAGCTCGGCGTGGAAGTGCCCCTTGCCACGGTGTTTGCTTACCCGCAGCTGGCAGACTTTGCGGTGGCCGTGGCAGCGGGCAGCGATGCGTCGCAGCCGCCGGCCATCCACCGGCAGCCGCGCGGCGGTCGACGAGCCGTGGTGTAGTCGCCGATGGACGCACTGGTCAACACCGCAGCGATCACGCCGGAAGACGATGTCTTCCCGCTGTCTTTTGCCCAGGCCCGGCTCTGGTTTCTCGATCAGCTGGAAGGCCTGGGGCCGGCCTATCACGTGCGCCTGCCCGTGCGCCTGGCCGGGCCCCTGGATGTCGGCGCCCTCCAGCAAGCCGTCGCTGCCGTAGTCGCCAGGCACGAGAGTCTGCGCACGGTGTTCGCGGTGGTGCACGGCGAACCGGCGCAGGTAGTCCGGGCGCACATGCCGGTGCCGCTGGAGTTCATCGACATGCCGCAGGCCGACGAGGACAGCCTGCGGGACAAGGCAGCCGAGCTGGCCAGCGCGCCTTTTGATCTGCAGCACGGCCCGTTGCTGCGCGTCTACCTGCTGCGCGAAGCCGCCGAGCGTCACCAGCTGTTGGTGGTGATTCATCACATTGTTGCCGATGCCTGGTCGTCGGGTGTGTTGTTCCGCGACCTGACGGCGACCTACGAAGGCATTTTGCAGGACCAGCCTCCGGAGCTGCCGGAATTGCCGGTGCAGTACGCGGACTATGCGGTCTGGCAACGCAACTGGCTGTCCGGGCCAGAACTCGAGCGGCAGCTGAGCTTCTGGCGTGATGCGCTGGCTGATGCGCCTGCGCTGCTGCCGCTGCCGACGGACCGGCCGCGGCCGGCTGCGCAGAGTTACCGGGGCAGCCGCTGGGCGCACTTTGTTGAACCGCAGCTGACCGCTGCGCTGAAACGTCTGGCGCAGGACGAATCGGCCACTTTGTTCATGGTCCTGCTGGCTGCCTTTCAGGTCCTGCTGGCGCGTTACTCCGGCCAGACCGACGTGGTGGTTGGTTCACCCGTGGCGGGACGACGGCGCTCGGAACTGGAAGCGCTGGTGGGTTTCTTCGCCAACACGCTGGTCCTGCGGGCGCAGTGTCCGGCTGGTTTGCCGTTTCGCGAATTCCTGGCGCAGGTGCGCGCCAGTTCGCTGGCTGCCTTTGCGCACCAGGAGTTGCCGTTCGAACGCCTGGTGGAAGCCCTGCAGCCGGAACGCCAGCTGAGCTACTCGCCGGTATTCCAGGTCATGTTCGTGCTGCAGAACACGCCGTGGCATGAGCAAACCGTAAGCCATCTCGATATCGAGCCGGGCGTTATCGCACCGGTCGATGCGGCCAAGTTCGACCTGACGTTGTCCATTGCCGAGCATGAAGACGGACTATGGGCAAATTTCGAATACAACACCGACCTGTTCGATGCAGCCACCGTCGCAGGCATCGCGGAGTCTTTCCAGGCCCTGTTGCACGCTATCGTGAACGACGTCACCCGACCAATCGATGAACTCCCGCTGCAGGCGAAGGCCGATCTGCTGGCGGAGCAGGTGCCGTGGAATGACACGGCAGCAGACTATCCGCACAAACTGTCCCTGGCGCAGTTCCTGACAAACCAGGGAGCGCGCGACGTGGATCAGGTTGCGGTGCGCGGTGACGGCATGGCGTGGTGCTATGGGGAACTGCTGCGAAAAGCGGCGGCTATCGGCGAGCAGCTGCGTGACGCGGGTGCCGCACAGAATGTGCCGGTTGCCATCTGTGTCGAGCGCTCGCCCGCGATGCTTGCCGCCGTGCTTGGTGTGCTGGACAGTGGCGCCGCCTACCTGCCCCTCGACCCCGCTTATCCGGGAGAGCGCCTCCGCTTCATGCTGGCCGATTCCGGCGCGGCCTTGTTGCTGACGGATGCGCCGGAAAATTTTGCCGAGTATCCGGGCACGGTGATCGCATTGAATGCGCAGGCCGAAGTCACCGGCGTCGACGCGCGCGGCGCTGCCCCGCGTCCCGTCGCCGCCCCTGAGGCGCTCGCATACCTGATTTACACCTCGGGCTCCACCGGGCAGCCAAAGGGTGTGAAAGTGCCGCAAAGCGCGGTCGTCAATTTCCTGCACAGCATGGCGCGCGAGCCGGGGCTGGCCAGCGTTGATCGCCTGCTTGCCGTGACTACGCTCAGTTTCGATATCTCTGTACTCGAGTTGTTGCTGCCGCTGAGTGTTGGTGCCGAAGTCGTGATTGCGCCGGCCGCGACCACCGCGGACGGTAAGGCCCTGGCCGAACTGCTCGATGCCAGCGGTGCGACGGTGATGCAGGCAACGCCGGCAACCTGGCGCATGCTGCTGGATTCTGGCTGGACTGGCCCATCGACTCCCGATCGCCAGCTGCGAATCCTGTGCGGAGGCGAAGCGCTGGACCGCGATCTGGCCAGGGCCTTGCTCAACCCGGGTGCCGAGGTCTGGAATCTCTACGGGCCGACGGAAACCACAATCTGGTCCACCTGCGTGCGGATCTTCGACGCGGCGGACGGCATCACCGTGGGCCGACCTATTGCCAATACCCGTGTGTGGGTTGTCGACGACGCGTTGCGGCCGTTACCCGCGGGCGTGCCGGGGGAACTGCTGATCGCCGGCGCCGGGGTGACCTGCGGCTACCACGCGCGGGACGAACTCACAGCCGCGAAGTTCGTCGAGCTGGCCGCGACCGGCGAGCGCGTTTATCGCACCGGTGACCGGGCGCGGTGGCGGCGGGACGGCCAGCTGGAGTTGCTCGGGCGGACGGACGGCCAGGTGAAACTGCGGGGCTTCCGCATCGAG
>CAZTIB010000159.1:0-20051 GCA_964613615.1 uncultured Chromatiaceae bacterium | reverse complement strand
AGGACAGGGATGTCCGATGGAGGTTTAGCCCGGAAGAGAGACCGGCCCACCGCGGCGGCAATCCACCAACCTCAACGGCTCATGACCGCCGCTTTGGCAGTCCACTGCCGCGACTCTTAGCATCGGCGCCAGCAGGCCCCGGAGACAATCTAGATACTTAGCGCCTTCGCAATGCTGGCCTGAATAGCCTCCGCCGCCGCACGCGGATCTTCTGCGTCCCGGATGGGGCGCCCGACGACGATGTAGTCGGCGCCATCGGTGAACGCCTGCTCCACCGTAACGACTCTCTTCTGATCATCCACCGGCCGGTTCTCCACCGGGCGGATGCCGGGTGTGACCACCAGCAGCCGCCGGTCGATGGCTGCCCTGATTGCCGGCAGCTCCAGGCCGGATGCGATGACACCGTCGCAGCCGGCCTCCAGGGCGCGGCGCGCGCGCGACAGCACCAACTCGCGGACGTCGCACTGGAAGCCCAGGTCGTCCAGGTCGCCGCGGTCGAGGCTGGTGAGCGCAGTCACGGCCAGGATTTTCAGTTCGCCCTTGTTGGCCGCGGCTGATTCCATGATGGCCTGGTTGCCGTGCACTGTGGCGAAGTGCACTCCGCGGCTGGCCAGCCGCGCCACCGAGCGGCCGACGGTAGCTGGAACGTCGAAGAACTTCAGGTCGGCGAAGACTTTCTTGTCGCGCTCGAGCAGCCAGTCGATCAGCTCAAAATAGTCGCCGGTCATCATCAACTCCAGGCCCAGCTTGTAGAAGCTCACGGAGTCGCCGAGCTGTGCCACCAGTTCGCGGGCCCGGCCCACTTCCGGCACGTCCAGCGCAAAGATCAAACGGTCGCGATTATTCATTGTCGTCTCTCATCAGTTGCGCGCATTTCCAGGTCCGGTGCCTCGCCGACCAGGCGGGCGTAGGCAGACAGGGCATAACGGTCGGTCATTCCGGCGACATAGTCGGCCACGGCTCTCGCCTGGCCGGCATCGCCTGCGGTTGCCTGACCTTCCAGGGCGCGCTCGGCGTGACTTTTGGGCATCGCGCGAACGTCACCCATGAAACACTCGTACAGCGCAGTGACCACCGCGGTGGCCTGCTCCGTCATCTCCATGACCCGCTCGTGCCGGTACAGGCGTTTGTTCAGGAAGGTTTTCAGCGCACGATGGCGTTTGGCTGTTTGCCGGCTGAAACCAATCAGGGGCCGCGCGCGCCGCCGCACGGCCTCAGCGTCTGCCGGGTGAGCCCGCTCCAGCGCCGCGCGACTGTGATCTACCAGGTCCGTGACCACGTCGTTGATCATGGCTCTTACGGTCTCGTGGATCATCTCGCGCCGCCCGATGCGTGGATGCGCATCCCGCACACCGTTCCAGTGATCCGCAAACAGTTCCACGCCGGCGAGTTCGTCTTCGGTGAGCAGCCCGGCGCGCAGGCCGTCGTCGACATCGTGATTGTTGTAGGCAATCTCGTCGGCGAGGTTGGCGAGCTGCGCTTCGAGGCCAGGCTGGCCTCGCTCAATAAAACGCCGGCCCAGCTCGCCCAGATTTTTCGCATTGCGTTTCGAGCAGTGCTTCAGGATGCCTTCGCGTGTCTCGTAAGTCAGGTTGAGCCCGCGGAATTGTGCATAACGCTCTTCCAGGTCGTCCACCACGCGCAGCGACTGCAGGTTGTGCTCGAATCCGCCCCAGGGCTTCATACAAGCGTTCAGGGCCTCCTGGCCCGCGTGACCGAAGGGCGTGTGGCCAAGGTCGTGGGCCAGGCAGATCGCTTCTACGAGCTCCTCGTTCAGGTGCAGACAGCGCGCCGCCGTGCGCGCGATCTGCGCGACTTCCAGGGAGTGGGTCAGGCGGGTCCGATAATGATCGCCCTCATGATTCACGAACACCTGGGTCTTGTAGACCAGGCGCCGAAACGCGGTGCTGTGAATGATCCGGTCGCGGTCACGCTGATACTCGCCGCGGTAGGCGTGCGAGGGTTCCGGATGCTGGCGGCCGCGGCTGAGGGTTTCCCACGCAGCCCAGGGCGCCATGCCTTCGCCGGGGTGGACGAGATGGACACTCACCATAAAGTGCGCCCGTCAGACCATGAAGGCTGCGCGGAGTTCGTCCAGCAGCAGGTGGTCGGGATAATCGGAGGTCACCACTGCTTCGCCGATGGCCTTCGGCAGCACCAGGCGAATTTCTCCGGCCAGCACTTTTTTGTCCAGGCTCATGGCTGCCAGAAATTCGCGAGGATCCAGGGCCGGCGGCGCCACGGGCAAGCGCAGGCGTTCGAACAGGCTGGCAATGCGCCGAACGTCGGCCTCGCCGAGCCAACCCAGCCGCGCCGAGAAACGGGCGGCCATGCAAATCCCGGCGGCGATAGCCTCGCCGTGCAGCCACTCGCCGTAACCAGCGCCGCGTTCGATCGCATGGCCAAAAGTATGGCCGAGATTCAGCAATGCGCGCTGGCCGCTTTCGCGCTCGTCGGCCGCAACGACCGCTGCCTTGACCTCGCAAGACCGGCGCACCGCGTGATGCAGGCTGGCAGTATCGCGTGTCAGCAGCTTGTCGGCCTGGTGCTCGAGCCAGACGAAAAATGCCTCGTCCTGGATCAGTCCGTACTTGACTACCTCGGCCAGCCCGGCCGACAACTCGCGGTCGGGGAGCGTGCGCAGCGTGTCCGTGTCGGCGAGCACGACGCGCGGCTGGTGAAAGGCGCCGATCAGGTTCTTGCCGCCGGGGTGATTAACACCCGTCTTGCCGCCCACAGCCGAGTCCACCTGGGCCAGCAGCGTGGTCGGCACCTGGATAAAGGCCACGCCGCGCTGGTAAATCGCGGCCGCGAAACCGCCCATGTCACCCACGACCCCGCCACCGAGGCCGATTAGCGTGCAGTCGCGGCCGAAGCGCAGTTCCACGAGCCGGTCGAGCACCTGCTGCAGGGTGGCCATGGTCTTGTGGGCCTCGCCGTCCGGGAGCACCACCTGCTCTACGCGCGCATCGCCCAGCATGGCGCGTAGTGGCGCCAAGTAGGTGGGCGCCACGGTCTCGTTGGTGACCACCAGCACGTCGCGGCTGCGCAAATAGGCATCGAGCAACCCGGCACGGCCCAGCAGCCCGCTGCCGATCAGGATCGGGTAGCTGCGCGCGCCCAGTTCGACAGTGAGGCTAATCATGGCCGGCGCATTTTAGCCCTCGCCGCCCAGCTTCTCGCGGATTTCTGCGGCCACGGCGGCCACACTGCGCCCGTCCGTCGCGATTAACAGGTCAGCCAGCTGCCGGTACATGGGCTCGCGCACTTCCATCAGCTCCGTCAGCACGGCCTTGCGGCGACCCTGGTTCAGCAGGGGCCGCTTGTCGCCGCGGGTGCGACGCAGCTGCTGACCCACGCTGGTGTGCAGATAGACCACCGTGCCACGACTCGCGAGGTGCGCGCGGTTTTCTGGCACCAGGACTGCACCTCCGCCGGTGGCGAACACCACGCCGTCCCGCGCGCTAATTTCGTCGATCACCGCCTGCTCGCGCTTGCGGAAGCCCGCCTCGCCCTCTTTCTCGAAGATGAACGGAATGTCCACACCGGTGCGGGCCTCGATGATCTCGTCGCTGTCGAAGAATTCGCGCCCAAGCAGGCGGGCGAGGCGGCGGCCCACGGCGGACTTGCCGGAGCCCATGGGGCCGACCAGGAAGATGTTGGGTATGGACACGCAAAAGAGTCTAGCCGGTCCGGGGAGCCGGGCAAAAAGAAGCCGGCGCAAGGCCGGCTTCCCAGTATCGCTGTGACCTTGGTCAGAGCGGGTTGTCGCAACCCACCTGCGTGCCGAAGGGGCTTACCCGGCCGCTCGGATCGGAAT
This sequence comes from uncultured Chromatiaceae bacterium, assembly GCA_964613615.1. Taxonomy (GTDB): domain Bacteria; phylum Pseudomonadota; class Gammaproteobacteria; order Steroidobacterales; genus J054. The sequence continues at coordinate 16,231 of CAZTIB010000159.1, read as the reverse complement.
TCTCGTCGTTCAGGTCATCGGCCAAAGCCAGCAGCACGAACTGGCGGGCCTCCTGGAACTCCGTGCCAAACACATTCAGCAAGCCCTTGATCTCGACATCCACCCACAGGTTGTCGCTCTGCGGGTAAACCACGCAGACCCGGGCAATGCCGTTCGCGTCCGTCTGCACGCTGGTGGTCGGCCCGCCGAGGCTGCCGATCGAGCCGCAGGCGTCAGTCGGCGCGGTGGGCGCCAGCGCCGACAGCGTGGCGCGGTTGCCTGCTTCCAGCACGCCGTCGCCGTCATTGTCTTCGCCAGCCGGTGGCATGCCCGGTGCCAGGAAGCCGTCCCGGTTGACGTCCTCATCCGGGCAGAATGGTTCTGCATAACCGGGCGTTCCCAGCGCTGGCGGCACCGGCGGCGGGAAGACCGGGGCCCATGCCAGGTCACCCGTGCCGGGATCGTACAAACTCATCGAGCCCTTGCGGAAACCCACCGAGCGGATGCTGGCCTGAATGGTCGTATTGGAGACCAGGGCCGGCGCGGTACCGGAAGTGTCCGTCGCGATGATGTTCCACTCCTGGGCATAGAGCGCCGTGGTCGGAATGAAGATCGTGCTACCGGTGCCAATGGACAGGTCGATGGCCGGACCCACCACGGTGAGGGCCACCGTATTTTCCACGGCCGGTACCAGCGGCGGCACTTCCTGGACGAAGGCCCGAACCTGCACGCCGCCGACAGAACTGGCGACCGTACCGGCAGTGTAGGCCGACTGCGCCACGCCCTGGCTGTCCGTCACTGCTGCGCCGACCGTCAGGAAACCGCCTGTGCTGTCCTGCAGAATCTGGAACACAACGACTTTGTTCTTCACCAGGTTTGGCACCGAGTTGTCATCGCGCACGATGGCCGTCAGCGTAGACGTTGTGCCCACCGTGACAGTCAGCGGGTTAGCCTGCAGCTCGACGGAGTCAGCGACGGTCGCCACAAACTCCGCGTCCACGGTGGTCGTGGTGCCGTCGGGATTCGTGGCGGTGATGATGGTTGGGCCGGCGGAGTTGGAGGTGACCTGCACGGTCGCCTCACCCACGCCATTGGTGACGCCGATGGAACTGGTCAGCGTGCCGCGCGTGGACGTAAAGATGATGTTGGCGCCAATTTGCGGCAGGCCGCCCTGGATCCACTGCACCGTGATGTCGTGGGCCACCTGCACCGGCAATTCCTCGCCCTCGACGGGTGTCAGGATCGTGAAAATGTCGTCCGACACGTTGATGCCCGTGGTGCCTGCCAGGCCCAGCGCGCTGGCGGTAATGGTATCCGCGCCGGATGCAACCGCCATGATCGAAACCTGCGCATCGCTGCCGTCCGGCGGCGTGACCACAGATGCCGGCAGACTATTGCCGGTTACCGACGTCAGGGTCACGGTGATGTTGGGTACGCCCTGCAGCAACGAATCACGCAGCAGGATGGTGTAGATGCCGGAGTCGTTCAGCGCGAGCGCCGGAGGGCCGTTGATATCCAGCGTCGTGCCGATCACGTCTACAATCACGGTCTGCGTCACGCCACCCGCATTCACCGTCACGGTGATGGTGCGGTTGGTCGGGTCCGTGCCATTGCTGAGGTCGGCCACGGCCACGCCGTTGGCATCCGTCGTGCCTTCGGTAGTCAGGAACTGGCCGGTGTCCGACAACCAGGTAACGGGCACGCCTTCCAGGGCCACGTTACCCGCGTCGCGCACCTGCGCGACGATCTGCACCGAGGTCGAACCATCGGCGCTGGAACCCAGCGTGGCGGAACTGGCCGTAACTTCGACCGTCGCGACGCCGGCTCCCGCACCGCCCGGCGCACCCGGGCCGTCGGCCAGACTGTTGCTGCCACCGCCACAACCTTGCAGCAATCCTGCTGCCAGGGTGACGCCAATAAAAAGAAGCCTCTTCATGTTAATTCCTCTCAAGCGCGCTAGCGCCGGTCCTCCCTTACAGAATGCTCGAGCCTTCTTTTAATATTTTTGGCGTCACGAAAATCAGCAACTCCGTCTTGTCAGTGGATACCCGGGTCGAACGGAAGAGCCTGCCCAGACCGGGGATATCCCCCAGATAGGGCACTTTAGTAAACAACTCGCGTTGCTCGGTCTCGTAGATACCCCCTAATACCACGGTCTGACCGTTGTCTACCAAGACCTGTGTCTCAACTGAGCGGGTGTCGATACTCGGCACCGAGCCGCCGCGTTCCGTGGTGACCTGCTCGCCAACGCTGTCCTTGGTCACGAACAGGTCCAGGATGATGCGATCGTCCGGCGTGATCTGCGGCGTCACCGTCAGGCTCAGCACCGCTTCCTTGAACTGTGTCGTGGTGGCCCCGCTGGATGAAGATTCCTGGTACGGAATCTCCACACCAGCCTTGATATTGGCTTCCTTCTGGTTCGCCGTAATCACGCGCGGTGACGAGATAACCTCGCCGGCGCCTTCGCTCTGCAGCGCGCTGAGCTCCAGGTCTACCAGGTAATCGTCGCCCAGGATCGCCACCGCGAGCTGGCCAGCCGGGTTGGCCACCGGCAGGTTGACGTTGAAGCGGTCATTCAAGCCGGGTGTTTCCACCGGGAACGGATCGCCGGTGTTGTTGATGTTGTCGATGGCCGAGTTAATGATCGTGTCGTTGGCCTCAGCCGAGCCAGAGGTCGCCGCGACATTGCCAATGTCGTCACTTACGACGGTCAGGCCCCACCGCACGCCGAGTTCGCGGCTGAAGTTATCGTTCACGATCACGATGCGCGACTCGATCAGCACCTGGCGCACCGGTATGTCGAGTGTGCTTACCAGCCGGCGAATGTCGCCGATGCGGTCAGCAGTGTCCTGCAGCAACAGGGTATTGGTGCGCTCGTCAATGGCGACGGAACCGCGCTCGGACAACAGTGCGCTGCCGCCGCTGCCGCCGCTGATCAGGTCGGCCAGGTCACCCGCCTTCGCGTAGTTCACTTGCAGATACTCTGCACTCAGCGGCTCGAGCTGTTTGATTTCCTGGCGCGACTCGAGGTCCGCCAGTTCGCGGGCGGCAATTTCTTCAGCCGGCGCGACGATGATCACGTTGCCGTTCTCGCGCATGTCGAGGCCCTTGGCCGCCAGCACGATATCCAGGGCCTGGTCCCAGGGCACGTTCTGCAGGCGCAACGTAACGTTCCCTTGCACCGTGTCCGAGACCACGATGTTGCGGGCGCTCACATCGGCCAGCAGCTGCAGCACCGCGCGGGTTTCGATGTCCTGGAAGTTCAGGGTCAGGCGTTCGCCGCTGTATTCGCGGTCCGGGCTGAACAAGGTCGGCTTGTCGAGACTCTTCTCCTGCACGGGTTGCACTTCAACCGTGAAGACATTGTCAGACTGGTAGGCGAGTTCCTCCCAGTTGCCTGTGGCCGCAATCACCACCCGCGTGTCACGGCCAACCCGCAACACGTCGACCGTATTGACCGGAGTGGCGAAATCCATCACGTCCAGGCGCTTCGTCAGGCTGTCGTCAATGCTGGCGCCAGAGAAATTCACGACGACGGTGCCGCCTTCCTGGCGGACATCCACGGGGATACCGGGCTCGCTTAACGTGACGATCACCCGTCCGGCGCCCGACTCGGAACGGCGGAAATCTACGTTCTGAATATTGCTGCCCGCTACCGTGGATCCCGCGAAGCTCTCGTCCGGCGCTGAGGCGAAGGTCGTGACGGCCGCAGTCATTTCGCTGCCGGCTTCCAGGGTGATGATCACCCGGTTGCCGTCTACACGGGTTTCATACGCAACCATCTGGTCCAGGTTCAGCACGACGCGGGTGCGGCCACCGGCTTCGGCGGCGAGTACCGTATCGAGTGCACCGAGGCCGACGTCCTTGCGCCGCGACGACAAAGCGAGGGTCGTGTCCTGCAGGTCCAGCGCAATGCGCGCCGGGTTGTCGATAGTAAAGGCGAGTGGCGCCGGTGCCGCATTTTCCAGCACCAGTTGCAACTCGATGCGGTCGCCCGGCAGGGCCTGTACCTGGATGTCTTTGAGACTGTTACCAGCCTCCTGGGCCACCGCCACGGCGCTGGCCAGAGACATCACCAAAAAGGCACCGAGCCCCACGAGCAGGCCTTCGGGCCGTCGGCCCGTCAGCTGCGCCAGGATTCGCCTTGCAGTACTCATCATTTCGTACTCCCACGTACTCCCTGCGATGCCGGACCTCGTTGTCCGGCGTCGCTCAGTCCAGGCCGATAGCCGCAGACCGCTTGAAGAATCCCCCGATCCCGTCGGGAACCAGTTCTTCTACCTCTATTCCTGCTGTCGAAACGCCGACGACACGCCCGTCGTTCTGCCCGATATAGTTGCCAGGCAACACGCGGTGCACGAGGCCGTCCTGCGTCTGAACGAGGCCATAAGTCCGGCCTTCGCGTTCCAGGGTCCCCACCATGTTCAGGGTGTCCAGCGGGAAACCCTCGAGATATTCCTTCGGGCGACTGACGTCGGGCTTCGGCCCGGCAAGCTGGCCACTCGATGGCCCCGTTTCCTGCACGAAGGGCGACCGCCGGGACCCGGCATCGTAGTTAAAGGTCTGGTACGGCTTGATCTGCGGCAGCGGGTCAATTCGGCCACCCGGTCGCGCCTTGACCTCGTCCACGTAGGACATCAGGTCATCCATGTCGCCACCACACCCGGCCGCCAGCAGCGCCAGCAGGGTAACGACGAATATTTTGTGTATAGACGTAAGGTTCATGCTCGTGTGCACTGGCAGGCCTGCGCGCCTAGCCTTCCTGCTCCTCTTCCAGGTAGCGGTAGGTCTTCGCTGTCACGTTGAGTACCAGGTCCGAGCCAACCGCATCGCGTCCGCCGTCGGGCTCGATCTCGATGTCGTGGAGCGTCACGATTCGCGGCAATGCCGCAATGTCGCTGACAAACTGGCCAAACTCGTGGTACGTGCCTTTCAGCCGTATCTTGATGGGCTTCTCGGCGTAAAAATCACGCCGCAGTTCGTCCATCGGCTGGAACAGCTCTTCCTGGAGGCCTGCGGCCAGACCGGTCTGCGAGATGTCCACCAGCAGGTTCGGGATCTCGGTCTTGCCGGGCAACTGCCTCAGCATGGTGCCGAAGGAACTCTGTATCTCGGCGAGCTGTTGCTTGTAGGAATCGAAATTCGCCGCCTTCCTCTGCTTCTGCTCGAAGGAATTTTTCAGGTCACGCTCTTCGCGCTGCGCCTTCTCGAGGCGCGGCATCTGCTCTTCGTAAACCAGAAAATAGAAGCCCGCGCCCGTGGCGACCACGAAGAACAGGACGACGAAAAACACATGAAAAACGAGCGGCCAACGGCCGATATCGTTGAAATCGAGATTCTGGAGTTCTTCGAGGAAGTTCATTCGCCCTCCTCCTCTTCTTCGTCTTCACCCGGCTGCGCGACGGTGCGGGCAAACACGGTAAATTCGCTGGCCTTCGGACCCGCCTGCCCGCGGCCACCAATCGTTTTCACTTCCACAACCTCGAGATCGGGATTCGTGAGCCACTCGGACCCGTCGATGTTGCGCATCAGTGCCGACACCCGCGTATTGGACTCGGCAACACCAACCATTTCCAAACGGCGCCCGGTCTGCTTTACAGAACTCAGGAACACGCCCTCCGGCATCACGTTAACCATGTCGTCGAACACATGCACGATGCCGGGCCGGCTGCGCTGCAACTGTTCGATGATCTCCATGCGTGCGAGCAGTCGAGACTTACTCGTCTCGAGCTCGAGGATTTCTTCGATCTGCTTGTCCAGCTCAGCGATTTCCTGTTTCAGGAACTCGTTGCGATCGCGCTGGCCACCAATCAGGCTGTCGAAAACAAAGTACGACAGCAATAAAAGGATTCCGGCCAACGCGGCCGCCCCACCCAACGCCACGAAGAACTGGTTGCGCCGCTGCGCGCGGAGTTCCTCGCGCCATGGCAGCAGATTAATGCGAGGCATTAGTCAAAGCTCCTGAGCGCCAGTCCGCAGGCCGTCAGCAACGCGGTCGCATCCTTGCGCACCCCTTGCGACTTGGCCCGCGATGAAATCTTCATCTGCCCCAGGGGATCGCCAATTTCCGTCGGGATACCCACCTTGCTCGAAATCACGTCGGCCACGCCAGCAATGTTGGCGCAACCACCGCAGACGAGAATCTGGTCCGGCTGCTCCCGGCCACCGCCGGACGCGAGAAAGAACTGGAGCGAACGGCTGACCTGCTGGGTCATGTCGTCAATGAAGGGATCCAGCACTTCCGGTTGAAAGTTGCTCGGCAAGCCACCTTCTTTTTTGGCGCGGCCAGCGTCTTCGAGGCTCAAACCGTATGTACGCATGATCTCTTCGGTGAGCTGCTGGCCACCGAAAGAAAAGTCGCGTGTGTAGATCACCCGCATATCCTGGAGCACACTGAATGTCGTATTGCTGGCACCGAAGTCAACGACTGCAATCAGATGTTCCATGCCCGCGTCGGGCATCTGATGAGCAAGCAGCGCACAGGCGTTCTCCAGCGCGAAGGCCTCGACATCAACCACGCGGGCTGTTAAACCGGCAGCCTCCACGGCGGCGCGGCGCTGATCAACGTTCTCGGTGCGCGTCGCGACCAGCAACACATCGTTCATGTCCGGATCGTTGATCGACGGACCCATGATCTCGAAATCAAAACTCACTTCTTCCATCGGGAAGGGAATGTACTGGTCGGCCTGAATCTCCACCTGGCCTTCAAGTTCATTCGCCCCCAGGGTTCGCGGCATCTGGATCACTTTGGTAATCGCCGCATCACCACTGATGGCAATCGCAACATCCTGGGTATCGCTGCCGGCGCGCTTCACCGCCCGGCGAATTGCCTCACCGACGGCTTCCGCATCGACAATGGTTTTTTCGTTGATGGCGTTAGGCGGCGTGGGCTCCGCTGAGTAGCACTCCGCACGATAGGAACGGCCCGCCGATACAAGCTCGACGAGCTTGATCGACGACGTAGTTATGTCAAGCCCAATCAGTGGCTTGGAACGCGAGCCGAATATCACGCTTTTTCCCTTCTACGTCCGAAGCTTGCGCCAGCAACATATTTTGGCGCATTAGCAACCAGATTTAACTATATATCTGCTGACAGTTAAAGTACTGTGAGTTCCGTCGCAAATCACGCGCCGGACCGCAGCAGACCCAAACCGGTGGAAAACCACTGGCAGCGGGGTACTGGGGAAGCACCGAGCAGCTGTGCCCGGACAGATTTGACTGGTTCAGAGACGGGAGATCGATACCTCACTCCGCCCCTGGCAGCCCCGCTGTCCTAGAACTCAGCCCCCGGCGCGGCAGTCCCTCAATCCGCCGTGCCTCCGGAATTCCTTAGACCGGTGGCTTTGCGCCCCCGACTTTCACCGGGTTTGCCCCAAAACCGCCGCCAATATGCATAATCGATATACCCAAGGCAAGGGAATGTCTTCGTTTTTCAGATGAATCCCTGGCTCCGGCTGCTGCCGGTGCTGGCGGGCCTCGCGATCAGCTGCGCGCTGGCCGTGCTCGCCATTGTCACCGGCGCCCACTATTTTTTCCGTCCCGACCTCCCGTCGGCTGACACGCTGCGCGATGTGCAGCTGCAGATACCCCTGCGCGTGTATTCCCGCGACGGCCGGCTAATGGCCCAGATCGGTGAAAAGCGCCGCATCCCGGTGGCCTTTGCCGACATCCCGCCACGGCTGATCGAGGCCTTCCTGGCGGCAGAAGACGACCGCTTTTTCGACCACCCTGGATTCGATTACCAGGGCATCCTGCGGGCCGCATTCAACCTCGCGGTGACCGGTTCCCGCAGCCAGGGTGGCAGCACCATCACCCAGCAACTCGCCCGGGTGTATTTCCTGTCGCGCGACCGAACCTTTGCGCGCAAAGCGAAGGAGCTGCTGCTGGCGACCCAGATCGAGCGCGAGTTCACGAAACAGGAAATTCTCGCGCTGTACCTGAACAAGATCTTCCTGGGCCAGCGTGCCTACGGCGTCGCTGCAGCAGCGGAGGTCTATTTCGGCAAGCCGCTGGCTGAACTGACGGTTGCGGAGACGGCGACGATCGCCGGCCTGCCGAAAGCACCGTCAGCATTGAACCCCGTAGCGAACCCGGTGCGCGCCACCGAACGGCGCGCCTACGTGTTGCGGCGGATGCTGGATTTGCGCTTTATCGATACGAGCCAATACGACCAGGCTGTCGCCACGCCCATGGTCTCGAGGCTACACGGGCCCAGCGTGGAGCTGGACGCGCCTTATATCGCTGAAATGGTGCGTGCGGAACTGATCGAGCGCTTCGGGCCGGAGGCCTACACGGCCGGCTATGAGGTTGTTACCACCGTCGATAGCCAGCTGCAGGAGGCGGCAGACGTAGCGTTGCGCAGCGCGCTGCTGGAATACGACCGGCGCCACGGATACCGAGGTCCTGAGGGGCGCGATGCATTAACGGGGATTCCGCCCGACCCCGACGGACCCGGGGGCTACGACATCACCGAATTGGCTGCCATGCTCGCGCCGCTGCCTCGTTACGGCAACCTGTATGCGGCCGTGGTCCTGAGTCTGGGCGACGATGACAGCGCCACTGTATTCATTCGCGACCACGGTACCGCCAACATTCCGTGGACTAACCTGGACTGGCGCGCCTACGTGAACGATAACGCCGTCGGCCCGGCGCCGCCGTCGGCAGCCGACGTGGTCAGCCCCGGTGATCTCATTCGGCTGACATATACCGACGACCGTGGCTGGGTGCTCATACAGTTGCCCACGGTGCAGGGAGCGCTCGTGGCCCTGAGTCCCGAAGACGGCGGCATTGTTGCCTTGTCCGGCGGCTTCGATTTCTCTGCCAGCAAATTCAACCGGGCCGTACAGACACGCCGTCAGCCCGGCTCGTCCTTTAAGCCCTTCATCTACTCGGCCGCGCTGGATAACGGCTTTACCACGGCAACCCTGATCAACGACGCGCCGGTGGTCTTCGACGATGCAAACCTGGAGACGACCTGGCGGCCGGAGAATTACTCTCGGCAGTTCTACGGGCCCACCCGACTGCGCGAAGCCCTGGTGCGCTCCCTGAACCTGGTGTCGGTCAGGGTGCTGCTCGGCGCCGGTATCGACAACACTGTGAGACATATCCGCAACTTCGGCGTGCCGGACAGCGCCCTGCCACGGGACTCTTCCCTGGCGCTGGGCAGCGGCGGTGCGGCGCCACTGGACATGGCCGCCGGATATGCGGTGTTCGCCAGTGGCGGTTACCGTGTCGAGCCGTACGTGGTGGAGCGCATTGTCGATACGGCCGGCAATGAAGTGTTCGTGAGTTCGCCGCGCGTAGTGTGCCGCGAATGCGAGTTGTCTGCGGCGGAGCGGACAGTCCTTGAGGTGCAGCAGGCCGTCGAGCGACCACCCGTGGCGCCGGCACCGATGACCGTGGTGCCAGATGCCGCCGCGCGCGACTTTGACAGCGAGGTCCCCGACTACCGCAGCGTTGAAGAAATGTCAGCACATGGACTGGCCTGGCGCCCTTCTGTCGAAGACGCGCCGGAATTCGTGCGTCGTTACGAGAACCCGGCCGAGCGCGTGATCTCACCGACCAACGCCTACATGGTCTACGACATGATGCGCGACGTGATTCGCCGGGGCACCGGGCGCGGCGCGCGCGAACTGGGCCGGCCCGACATCGCCGGCAAGACAGGCACTACGAACGAGCGCCGTGACGCATGGTTCAGCGGTTTCAATGGCGACCTCGTGGCCACGGCGTGGGTGGGCTTCGACCAGGAGCGCCCTCTCGGTAACAGGGAAGAAGGCGGCCGCACGGCGCTGCCCGTGTGGAAATACTTCATGGCCGAAGCCCTGAAAGGGACGCCCGACGCGACGATCCCCCGGCCCGCTGGCATCGTGACCGTGCGCATTGACCCGGAGTCCGGCCTGGTGGCGCCGGCGGGTTCACCGGGGGCGATTTTCGAGATCTTCGAAGCCGGCAAGGTGCCGGATATGCTCGCCTCGGAACCAGAACCTATCTTCTCGGGCACCGATCCGATGGAGGATCGGACCGACGAACCGTTGTTCTGAGCAGCGCGCCGCGCGCCAGCCATCACGGAGTGTCCAAAATGAGGTCGAAGCCCAACGGCCGGCGCCCGGACAACCGCCGTGCCAGCATCGCCGACGAAGCGGCGCGCATCATGATGGAGCGTGGCGTCACCGACTACCGGCTGGCCAAAGCCAAGGCCTGCGAGCGCCTGGGCCTGAGCGCCGGGCCGCTGCCGAGCAACGAAGAAGTCGAAGCGGCGCTGGCGGCGCGCAACCGGATTTTCCGGGGCGACAGCCACCACCCGCACCTGCGCCGCTTGCGCGAGGCGGCTGTGGGCGTGATGCGTCGGCTGAATGTCTTCCATCCGCGGCTGGTGGGCCCGGTGCTGACCGGCACGGCGACGGAACACTCCGCCATTGACCTGCATCTGTACAGCGACGCGCCGGAAGCGGTGGGCGCACAGCTGGGCGCCCTGGGGCTGGAAGCACGCGCGATTCAATTTCAGCACCGCTGGCGCCGCGGCGAGGCGGAACGCGTACCGGGATATCGCTTCTACGCCGAGGACTTCGAGTACCTCGCGGCCGTTTTCCCGGAACGGCGCCGGGCCCAGGCGCCGTTGAGCCGGGTCGACGGGCGGCCAATGCGGCGCGCCAGCCACCGGGAGGTGGCGCGGCTACTGGACGACGAAGAGTTCCTCAGCGCGATATAATGGGTACATAGTCCCGCTTCGCGGGGCCCGTGTAGAGCTGCCGGGGACGACCAATACGGCCTTCCGGGTCGGCAATCATCTCGCGCCATTGAGACACCCAGCCGACAGCCCTGGCAATCGCAAACATCACTGTGAACATTGACGTCGGCAGACCGAGGGCCCGGTAGATGATGCCCGAGTAGAAATCCACGTTCGGATAGAGTTTCTTCTCAATGAAGTACTCGTCCTGCAGCGCAATCTCCTCCAGCCGCAGCGCCAGATCGAACAGAGGCGTGTCCACCCGGCCAAGGCCCGCCAGCACCTTGTGGCAAGCCTCGCGAATCAGCGTCGCGCGCGGATCGAAGTTCTTGTACACGCGATGGCCGAAGCCCATTAGCCGGAACGGGTCATCCTTGTCTTTCGCCTTAGCCACATAGGTGTCGATGCGATCAACGGAGCCTATCTCCTGCAGCATATTCAGCACGGCTTCGTTCGCCCCACCGTGGGCGGGCCCCCACAGCGCGGCAATGCCCGCGGCGATGGCGGAATACGGATTCGCGCCCGAACTGCCGGCAAGGCGCACGGTCGACGTGCTGCAGTTCTGCTCATGGTCTGCGTGCAGCGTGAACAGCAGATCGAGCGCTTCGGCAGCCACCGGGTCGATCTCATAATGCTCCGCCGGCACGGCAAAGAACATGTGCAGCAGGTTGGACGAGTAATCCAGATCGTTGCGCGGATATGAGAAAGGCTGGCCGAGGGAATGCTTATACGCCGCCGCCGCAATGGTCGGCAGCTTGGCAATGATCCGGTGGGCGACAATATCGCGGTGCCGCTCGTCGTGAATGTCGGTCGTATCGTGGTAGAAGGCCGACATGGACCCCACGACGCCGGCAACCATCGCCATCGGGTGCGCATCGTAGTGAAAGCCGTTGAACAGCCGCAGTATCGTCTCATTGATCATCGTATGCAGACGGATGCTCTGCTCGAAGGCCGCGAGCCCGTCGCCGCTCGGCAGCTCACCGTACAGCAGCAGATACGCAACCTCGATAAAACTGGAGTGCTGCGCGAGCTGTTCGATGGGGTAACCGCGGTACATCAATATGCCCAGGTCACCGTCGATATACGTGATCTTGCTTTCGCAGCTCGCCGTCGATGCATATCCGGGGTCGTAGGTAAAGACGCCCTGGCTGGCGTAGAGCCGGCGAATATCAACGACGTCTGGGCCAACGGTGCCTGAATGGACATCCAGGTCGACGGACTCGCCGTTGTTGGGGTTATGAAGGCTGAAACTGTCTCGGCTCATATAGTCTGGATCCCGCTCACCCACAAGTATCCCTAGCCCGGCTCGGCCTGTTCGCGCGAGCCGGCCAGAGCGGGCAGCGCGCTTATTGTCAGGGCTTGTCAGCCGGGCGCGTCGACACGAGCGCCCCCGGCAAAGGGGCCAACTATTATAGGTGAGGCCAGCGGGGCTTGCACGGACCCGCCACGCGGGCCGCTAGCCGGACGACAGCCCGTATTTGCGACGGAACTTGTCTACCCGACCGGCCGTATCCACCATTTTTTGCTTGCCCGTGTAGAACGGGTGGCAAGAAGAGCAGACCTCGACGTGCAGCTCTTCACCCAGGGTCGAGCGGGTGGTGAACTCATTGCCGCAGCTGCAGACAACTTTAATGGCTTCGTATGTCGGGTGAATGTCCGGTTTCATGGCCGTGTTTCCGGGGCCCATCGGGCCGTGCGAGCATTTGCAGGGGCGCGAAGCATAGCCGCCGGGGGCACAGCGATCAATGGGTTGCGCGTGGGCGCACCGGCCGCCGGAACTTGGTCCCGCATATGAAACAGATTCCCAGGAGGCTGTGGATAAGTCTGTGTACAGAAGTCCCCGGGCACCCTGGAGCGCTCCATCATGGTGCGAAAAGTGATCATTCGCACCAATTTCAGTGACTTGCAGTGCCCTATATAAAACAAAGGCTTAGCGGTAATTGTGGCCCGGGAAGCCGGCTGATGATTCATATCTCTATGAAAACCGTAGATTCGTCCCGGCCTGTGTATAAAAGCGACTTCAACGTGAACCCGGTTGCTCCAGCAGCTGATCGCGCAAGGCCCGGGCGGCCTGCCCACGGTGGCTGCGGGCGTTCTTCTCCTCTGGTGGCAACTCCGCCGAATGCCGGCCGGACGCCGGGTCGATGAACAACGGATCATAGCCGAACCCCCCCGCACCCCGGGCCTCGGAGGCAATAAAGCCATCCCAGCTGCAGTCGGCGACCACCGGGGACGGATCGTCGGGCCCGCGGACGAACACCATCACGCAACGAAAGCGCGCGCCGCGCTCCGTCGGCGGCAAGCCCGCGAGAGCGTCGAGGAGTTTGGAGTTATTGGCGGCATCGTCGGCAGCAACACCGGCATAGCGCGCGGAATGTACGCCCGGCGCCCCGCCAAGCGCGGTGACTTCGAGGCCGGAGTCGTCGGCGATGGCCGGCAGGCCGGTGGCCGCCGATGCATGGCGGGCCTTCAACAGTGCGTTTTCGAGAAAGCTTGTGCCCGTTTCTTCCACGGCATCAACCCCCAGCGCCACCTGGGATAACAGCTCCCAGTCTTTCCCCAGCAAGGCTTCCAGTTCGCGTCGCTTGCCTTCGTTCCCGGTGGCAAGCACCACGCGCACACGTTCGCCGGCCATGGGCTAGCGTGACGCGTCGCGCCAGCCCTGCAGGGCCTGGATCTGCGCAGCCATGATTTCTTTGATGCCGTCGCCGGCAAGGTCCAGCAACTGGTTTAGCTCGTCGCGCCGGAACGCGTGGCCTTCGGCCGTACCCTGCAATTCGATAAACGCGCTCGCGTCGTTCATCACGACGTTCATGTCCGTTTCGGCGGCCGAGTCTTCTGCATAGTCGAGGTCGAGGACCGGGACACCGTCAAAAATGCCCACGGACACCGCCGCCACCTGGCCGTGCACCGGGTCGGCCGCGAGCCGGGTGCTCGAGAGCAGCCGCTCGGTGGCCATGCGCAACGACACGTAAGCGCCCGAGATGGCGGCCGTGCGCGTGCCGCCGTCGGCCTGCAACACGTCGCAGTCGAGGGTTACCGTGTGTTCTCCCAGCGCGTTCAGGTCAACAGCTGCACGCAAAGAGCGGCCAATCAGCCGCTGAATCTCCAGCGTCCGTCCGCCCTGCTTGCCCGCGCTGGCTTCCCGGCGCGAGCGCGTGTGCGTCGCGCGAGGCAACATCCCGTACTCGGCCGTGATCCAGCCCTGACCTCGGCCGCGCAGGAACGGCGGCACACCGGACTCGACGCTGGCCGTACACAGAACTCGCGTCGAGCCGAAGGCTGCCAGCACGGAGCCTTCAGCGTGCGCGGTAAAGTCCGTCGCAAAGCTCACCGGGCGCAATTCGTTCGGCTGCCGGCCGCTGGGCCGGCTCACGGTTCAGCCTTGCCGTTATGGACACGCACCGCCACCGCAGAAGTATTGTCTGCATAGGGGCCGCAGGCCTCTACGGCCTGCTGACTGAGCACCCGTAGGCCGTCGTAGAGCGCCTCTTTGCTGCCCAGGGTCTGGCCGATCTCGTCATCGCCCAGTCCGGACCAAAGGCCATCGGTGCACGCCAGCAGCATGTCGCCAGCGGTGAGGCTCTTCTGCCCGGTAATGGACATGCCGGGCAGGCGCGGGTCGCCTCCAAGGCAACATTCCACAAAGTTGCGCATGGGGTGATCGGCAATTTCGTCTTCGGAAATCAGGCCTTCGCGCAGCAATAACTCCACGTGGCTGTGGTCCCGCGTGCGTTCGAGCACACGGGACTGGCGTAACAGGTATATCCGGCTGTCACCGACGTGTGCCCAGTAAGCTGCGCCGTCTTGCACCAGGCAAACGGCACAGGTCGCGCGCGGCCGCGAGTCCATCGCCTTGTCTACGCCGATGGCCACCAGGTTCGTGTGGGCACGGCCAATGGCAAGGTGCAGGAATCCCTGGGGGTCGAAAATCGGTTTGACGGCGCGCGAGAAGGCCTGCGCGATGGTCTGACTGGCGATTTCGGCAGCCTTCGCGCCGTCACTGTGTCCGCCCATGCCGTCCACGCAGATCATCAGGGTTGCACCCTTTTCGGCAATCACCAGGACGCGATCCTGATTTTCGCTGCGGTCGCCAATCAGGCTGACTTCTGCGTGTTCGATCTGCACGCGGGATTCCTAAGCTCGTTAGCTCGTTGTGCTAAGCCAATCGTCGTTCACCGGGGCCGGCGCGCCCGCATGATGGAGACTCATTCAGACCCTCTCTACAATACTGGGTCTGCGGGCGGGGATTCTAGGGTGCAGTGCTCAGTGTTGCATCCGGATTTTTCCCGTTTGTGAGGGCGGCCGGGGCCGCAGGAGATTCGCCAATGATTTGTAGCATGACCGGTTTCGCGCGCGTGGAGCAGCAGCAGGACGGCGTCAGCCTGCGCTGGGAACTGCGGTCCGTGAATCACCGCTACCTGGACCTCAGCCTGCGGCTGCCGGACGCGGCGCGTGGCTGGGAACCGGAACTCCGGGGCGTGCTGGCAGCGAAGCTGGGGCGCGGCAAGGTGGATGCGAGCCTGCAGCTGAACATCGAGTCGGAGACCGGCGCCCGGCAAAAGCTCAACCTCGAGGTGGCCCGCCAGGTAGCAGATTATTTAAAAAGCGTGGCCGGCGAGCTGCGGGATCCGGCTCGCGTGGATCCCCTGGCGGTGCTGCGCTGGCCCGGCGTGCTGGAAACCGAACAGACGGAAACGGAGTCTCTGCAACCGGTCATTCACGCGGCGCTGGAGCAGGCGGTAACAGAACTCTCCGCCGCGCGTGCGCGCGAAGGCGAGAAGATTCTCGCCATGCTGGAATCCCGCTGCACGGAACTTTTGCGCTGTGTGACGGCCGTCCGGGCCCGCCTGCCGGAAGTGCACAAAGACATGCGGACCCGCCTGACCGAGCGCATTGCTGCCCTGGATGTCGAACTGGACAGCGGCCGCCTCGAGCAGGAACTGGCCCTGCTGGCGCAAAAGATGGATGTCAGCGAAGAGCTCGACCGGCTGGAAGCCCACGTCGCAGAGGTGCGCAATACGCTGGCAAAGACCGAACCCGTCGGCCGGCGGCTGGATTTCCTGATGCAGGAGCTCAATCGCGAGGCCAATACCCTTGCGTCGAAGTCGGCGGACCAGGAAACCACGCGCCAGGCGGTAGACCTGAAGGTGATCATCGAGCAGATGCGGGAGCAGGTGCAGAATGTGGAGTGAAATCCTGACCTGTTTCGAGCCGTTCTGAAACTCCGTATTTCCCTTGGTATTGCCCGCCAAATATAGGCTTCAGAAATCCTTGCCCATCCCGGCCACCGCTTGGCTGTTCGGCTCGGCCCTCGGCCTGCTGGGTTGGATGAGACGCAGATCGGTCTGAACTGGCTACAGTCCGGAGGAAGACCCGGCCTGGTGCCGGGTTTTTCTTGTGTGCCGCCGCAGGAGACGGCCTGACTGTTGCGCCACTCGTTTCGGTTTACATAATGCTGGCCGGGATTTGTACGTAGATTAGCTGCGGGCCTATCAGCGTATCCTGAACGGTGTCGGCCTATCC
>CAZTIB010000158.1:0-26655 GCA_964613615.1 uncultured Chromatiaceae bacterium | reverse complement strand
CGCCGTTGCGCCGCGCACCAGTTCGAGCACATCAGGATTGCGTTTCTGCGGCATGATGGACGAGCCCGTCGTCATGGCTTCCGGCAGCTCCACGTAGGCGAACTCCTGCGTGTAGAACAGCAGCAGGTCCGCCGCCAGGCGCCCGAGATCCTGCACCAGCAGGCACAGTTCGAAGACCAGCCCGGCCTCGCCCTTGCCCCGCGACAGTTGTACCGCGGTCACCGGTTCCTGCACCTCGTCGAAGCCCAGCGCGGCACGCGTCTGTTCCCGATCCAGCGGCAGACCCGGCACGCCGTAGCCAGCCGCGCTGCCCAGGGGATTGCGCGCCAGCCGCCGGCGACTGGCCGCAACGCCGTTGGCATCATCGCGCAGTTCGGCAGCGAAACCGCCAGCCCACAGTGTGACGGAACTCGGCATGGCCTGTTGCATGTGGGTATACCCGGGCAACTCCGTGCCGGCTTCCCGCTGCGCCAGTGCATCGAGTGCATCGGCCACGGCCACAGCACCCTGCGCCGCGGTTTCGGTGGCGTCGAGCAGGTACAGGCGCAGCGCGGCGAGCACCTGGTCATTGCGCGAACGTCCCAGGTGGACTCGTTTGCCGGCCTCACCGGCGCGGTCCGTCAGCCGATGCTCGAGCGCGGTGTGTACGTCTTCATCGGCGAGTTCGATGCGCCACTCCCCCCGGGCGTGTTCGTCCGCGAGGGACTCCAGTCCGGCGACGATGGCCGTCAGATCAGCGTCCTGCAGCAGCCCCTGGGTATTCAGCATGCGCGCGTGGGCAATGGATGCCCGCACGTCATAGGGCACGAGCCGGCCGTCCAGCCGATGATCTTCGCCGGCCGTATAACGCAGTACCCGCTCGTCCAGCGGTTCGCCCTTGTCCCACAGCCTGCTCATGATGCGCTCCTGCTAGTCCTGTCCTGGCGCCTGTTCTTCCGGCGACAGCGTATTTGTATTGGCCACCACGAGCGTGCCGGTGCCTTCGTTCGTAAAGACTTCGAGCAGCAGGCTGTCCGGAATCTTGTAGGAAATGATGTGCACGCGCGCTACACCGCCCTTGATTGCGGTTTCGATCGCCGCGGCCTTCGGCAGCATCCCGTCGGCCATCGACCCGTTCTCGCGCAGTGCGCGCAAACCGGCCAGGTCCAGATAGGACATGATCGAAGTCGCGTCGTTCCGGTCCTCGAGTATGCCCGGTGCGCCGGTAATCAGGATCAGCTTCTCCGCGCTGAGCTCGCTGGCCATTGCCGCGGCCACCGTGTCGGCGTTGATATTTAAAAGCGTACCGGCATGATCGGCGGACAGCGGGCTGATGACCGGCATCAGGCCGTTGTCAAGCTGCATGCGCAGCACATCGGCGTCCACCGATTCGATGTCGCCGACATAGCCGTAGTCCACGTGGTCAGTCTCGTGGCCGTCGACCTTGACCGGCGGGCGCTTGTGGGCGCGAATCAGCCCGGCGTCTACGCCGCTGATGCCGACCGCGGGTACGTCCAGGTCGCGGCACGCGGCGAGAATGCGCGTGTTGATCTGACCGTTCAGCACCATGGCTGCGACCTCCAGCGCGTGCTCGTCTGTGATCCGCCGGCCCTGCACGAACTGGGTTTCCATGCCCAGCGCCGCGGATAGTTCCGTAGACTGCGGCCCACCGCCGTGCACCAGCACGAGGCGCATGCCCACCTGGTGCAAGATGGCGATCTGCTCCACGAATGCGCGCGTGCTTTCGATGCTGGCAAAAATGTCACCACCGGCTTTCAGCACGAAGACCTTGTTCTTGTACATGCGCACGTAAGGCGCCGCGTGTTTCAGCGCGGCAACTACGATGTCGCGACTATCCTGATTCTGCATTACAGGCCTCCGTTGCCGAGCATGGCATGCAGCACGGCCATCTGCGCGTACATGCGGTTCTGGGCTTCCTGGATTACGACGCTGCGCGGGCCATCGAGCACGCGATCGGACACCACCACGCCGCGGCGCACCGGCAGGCAGTGCATGAAGCGGCAGTCCTCTGCGGTCGTGTCGAACCACGGATCGTCTACGCACCAGTCGTCGCAGTCCCGGCGCAGGTCGCCATCGGCGATCTTGTCCCCGTAGTGCCGGGTCGACGACCATGACTTCGCGTAGATCACGTGGGCGCCAGCCAGGGCTTCACCTCGATCGTCCGTCTCACGCACGGAGCCACCGGATGCGGCCGCAGCCTGCGCGGCGCGGTCCATAATCGACGGCGGCAGTTCGAAACCTTCCGGGCGCAACACCGTCACTTCCATGCCGCGCATGGCCGCCATCTGCAGGGTTGCCGCCGGCACGGCCAGCGGCAGTGGCCGCGGGTGATAGGCCCAGCTCAGCACGAAGCGCCCGCCTTGCTTCGGCGCGCCGATTTCGTCCAGCGTTTTCCAGTCGGCGAGGCTCTGGCACGGGTGCCCGATGGCTGACTCCATGTTGATCAGCGGCGTCGTCACCAGTTGGCGCAGTTTGTTGTATTCGAGGTCCTCCAGGTCAGTGTCGAGACTGCGCCGTTCGGCGAAGACGCGAATGCCCATCGCGTCGCCATACGATGCGATGACTGGCACTGCCTCGCTGATATGTTCGGCTGCCGCGCCGTCCATCACGATGCCCGCCCGCGATTCGATACCGTGAATGGACATTTCCGGAGAGATCACGAACGAGCCGCCGCCAAGGCGCACCATGGCAGCCTGGAAGGAGGCGAGGGTGCGCAACGAAGGGCTCAGGAACAGCAGCGACAGCACCTTGCCCGCCAGCGCCTCGGGCTCCGGCTTATGCTGCAGTCGGGTGGCCAGCGCGATCAGTGCGTCGATCTGTTCGACGGAAAAATCCGCAAGGTCATAAAACTCTCTCATCGTCATCTCTCTCATCAAGCTGGCAGCGTGGCCAGCGCGTTCAGGAGTTGTTCCATGTGCTGCTGCTCCAGTACCAGGGGTGGCAGCAATCGAACGATATTGGGATCGGCGCTGGAGCCGGTCAGGATGTCCGCCGCCAGCAGTTCGGCCTGCACGTCGCGCGCGCGCCGGGAGCAGCACAACCCGGCGAGCAGACCCTTGCCCTGCAGGCCGACAACCGGGCCCAACGGCAGCGCCGCGCGCAGCTGCTCGTGAAGTTCAGCCGCGCGTGCCGCCAGGCCGTCGCGCCGGACCACGCGCAGCACGGTTTCGATCAGCGCACAGGCCAGCGGCCCGCCGCCAAACGTCGTCCCGAGGTCACCGTGCCGAACTTCCGCAGCGACGTCGGCGGTGGTCAGTAACGCGGCGCAGGGGAAGCCGCCGCCAAGGGACTTGGCCGCGGTGAGCAGATCAGGCTGGATACCGTAGAGCTGGCTCGCAAAGGGTGTGCCGCAGCGGCCGACGCCGGTTTGTACTTCGTCCACGATCAACAGGGCGCCCGCGGCCCTGCAGGCGTCGGCAATTGCCGTGACGAAGGCGGGATCAAGGTCGTAGGCGCCAGCCACGCCCTGCACCAGCTCGACAATCACGGCGGCGGTATCGGTCGTGACTTTGTCCGCTACCGCGCCGACGAGGTCGCGCGGAATATAGTCCACGTCAAAGGGCAGTCTCGGGAAGCCGTACCAGCCACCGGTCGCCCCCCAGGTGACGGCACCGGCACCGGCAGTGCGGCCGTGAAAACTGTGTTCAATAGCGACAGCCCGCGTCCGGCCCGTCAGCCGGCAGGCCAGGCGCAGCGCGTTCTCGTTGGCTTCGGCGCCGCTGTTGGCGAAAAAGACCCGTTCCAGGTTGTCGGGTGCACAGTCGATCAGCGCATCGGCAGCCCGGGCCCTGACGTCCAGTGCCACCGCGTTGCTCTGGAAGAACAGCGTCTTCGCCTGACTGTCCATGGCCGCGAGCAGTTCCGGGTGGTTGTAGCCCAGGGCCGCGACCGCATGGCCGCCGTACAGATCGAGCACCCGGCGCTCCCCGCAGTGCAGGTACACGCCGTCGGAACCCGTCGGCTCAATGGCCAGCTGCGGGTAGACCTGCAGCAAGTGCTGGGCCTCTGCGCCCTGTGCCGGTGTCGCGTATTGATTCATCGCTTCAGATCCACGCGAGGGCCGGTGTGCGCAGGCCCGTGGATTCGGGCCAGCCCAGCTGCCGGTTCATCCATTGCACTGCACCCCCGGCGGCGCCTTTCACCAGGTTGTCGATGACTGCGAACACCGCGACGCCGTCGGCATCCGCTGCGACGCCGAGGTGGCAGTAGTTGCTGCCGATGACATCCTTGATGCGCGGCGTGCCGTCGTACACCTGCACGAACTCACTGTCGGCATAGAAGTTGGCCAATGACGCGCGCAGGTCGTCGGCGTGCACCGGCTCACGCAACGCAGCCTGCACCGTGACATGAATGCCGCGGGCGAACGGGCCGGAGTGAGGGACGAAGTGCAGGTTGGGCCGGGATCCGGTCGCCGCCGCACACAGGCCCATGACTTCCGGCGCATGCCGGTGCGCCAGGGGCTTGTAGGCATAGAGATTGCTGTGACGTTCGGGATGGTGGGTGCCCGGCCCGGGTGTCCGGCCTGAGCCAGTGCTGCCGGTGACGCCCACCGCATGCAGATCGCCGGCCACCAGGTCGAGGGAGACCAGCGGTACGGTGGCCAGCAGCAGTGCGGTGGCGAAACAGCCCGGGTGGGCTACGTGGGGCTTGTCACTGGCCTTCAGGTGTTCAGGGACCGCGCAGCGGAAACTCTCCAGCAGCTCGGGCGCACCGTGGGCCTGCCCGTAGACTGCGGCGTAAGCGGCCGCGTCCGGATAGCGGAAGTCCGCGGATACATCGACCACCGTCAGTTCGGTTTTCGCCTGTGCCGCCCGCGCCAGGCATTCAGCCACCAGGGCGGCGCTGGCCCCGTGCGGCGCTGCAGAGAACAGGGCGGCCCGACCCGTGGGGAACCCCTCGTATAGCGTGTCCCGGTTGCAGAAGACCCTGTCGCCATAGCTGTCCTGCAGTTGCGGGAACACCTCGCGGATCGGCGTACCCGCGCGGCTCGCGGACAGCACGCCCGCCACCTCGAGGTGCGGGTGCTGGGCGAGCAGGCGCAGCAGTTCGCCGGCCACGTAACCCGTGCCGCCCAGAACAAAAGTTGGCGTTGCTGTCATTCCTGGCGCTCCTCAGTTCGCGGCATCGCCGAGCCCAATGCTGGCGGCCACAGCATCGCCCAGCTCGGCGCCGTCGGTGATGGCATTGATGGCGGCCACGCCGAGCCGGTCGGTGATGATCTGGCGGCCCACCACGTTGTCTGTGGCCGGTCCCGTGACCAGGTGCGGCTCCAGGTCGAATTCTTCCCGCAACAGCTTTACGCCGCCCCACGCCGCCACCGGATCATTCGCGCACAGCGCCAGGTAGGTGAGCGAGTCGCGAATGCCGGGGTCCTTGAGTATCGCCTCGACACCGTAGGCGCCGAGAATGCCGTCGCCGAGCTCGTACACGATGACATCAGGCGACCCGGCTCCAAGCTGGTTCAGCATCATGCGCGTGACTGGCGGGCCGTTCGCCGCGGTGGTGCTGACCACCCCAAAGTCGGTGAAAATGGCGGTATTCCGCGCGCCCGCATCTTCCATCGCGAGAATGTCCCGCCGCAGCGCCACGCCGGTGGCCTTGAACGCGTCTACAGTGTGCCCGAGGTGACGCAGCCGGCTGATCAGGGCGCAGGCCGCCGCGGTTTTTCCGGCGTTCATGCAGGTGCCGGCGACAGCCACCACCGGCACGCCGCGCGTGTCGGTGCCGACGGCCGTGTCCAGTTGTTCCCGGCCCACGCGTGCCGGCACACCGATGCGTTCGCCGAGATACGGGAAGTCGAGCACCGCACCGAGCACCCTGGCATCGAAGGGCGCGCCGAAATTCGCATTGATCGAGTCGCAAACCCCGAGCACGCCGCCCATGTTCAGAACCTGTACGGTATCGCCCGGCACCAGCCGCTCGGGCAGATGACCGGAGTAGCCGAACAGCGCCTTGCGGTGACCGAGGGCGCCGACAATGACGTCTCCCGGGCGCAGCTTCGCCATGCGGCCACTGACCAGCTCCAGCGTGTTGTAGCTGGTTTTGCTGCTGAGGATTTCGGCCGCAACCAGCACGCCTTCTTCGCACGGAATCTCCGGGGAGATCCGCAGCTCTCTTTTCAGCGCGACATCCTGCGCGACGGATGCGATTTTGTCTGCAATGACCGTTTTCATTCTTCGTTCCCCGCCGCCCGGGTTTGCAGCATGCCCGTCAGGGCCAGGATCTTCGAGTAGCCCAACGCATCCTGCGCCGTCCACTCGCCCGCCGCTTCCCCATATTTTCCCTTCGTTACTGCCATCAGCGAGTGCGGCGAGTCCGCACCTTCGACAAACACGCTGCCGGGCTGCAGGCGCAGCGTGACCTGCCCGGTGACGCGGGCCTGTGAAGATTCCAGCAGCGCCTCGATATCCCGGCATACCGGGTCGAGCTGTTTGCCTTCGTGGATGAAATCGCCGTAGCTCGCAGACACGGCGTCTTTGATCCGTTGCTGCAGGCCGCTCAGCACCAGCTTCTCCAGTTCCCGGTGTGCTGTCAGCAAGACCTCGGCGGCCGGTGCTTCGAAAGCCACCCGGCCCTTGGTGCCGAGCACCGTGTCACCCAGGTGAATGCCCCGGCCGATACCAAAAGCTGCGGCCAGCGCTTCCACGGCTTCGATCAGCGCCACCGGTTCCATCGCGACACCGTCGAGGCTGACCGGGATGCCCTGTTCAAAAGCAACTCTGTGGGTTGCAGGGGCCCGCGGCTGTTCCATGGCGCCGGTGGATAAGACCCACGCGCTTTCCGGAATGGAACCCTTCGAGTCCAGGGTTTCCGTGCCGCCGATGGTCACGCCCCACAGTCCGCGGTTGATGGAGTAGGCCGAGCCCTTCGCGGGCACGGGGAGCTGCCTCTCCTCCAGGTAGGCAACCTGCGCATCGCGTTGGAACGCGTGGTCGCGCACCGGCGCGAGCACGTCGAGCCCCGGGTTGATCGTGCGCAACGCAATCTCGAAGCGCACCTGGTCGTTGCCGGCGGCCGTGCAGCCATGGGCGACAGTATCACTGCCCCCTTCGCCGGCCACCTCGGCCATCAGTGCGGCCTGGATGCCCCGCTCGGCACCGACACACAGCGGGTACAACTGGCCGCGGCGCACGTTGCCCGCGATCAGGTGGCGCAGCACCTGGTCAAAGAACCGCGGCCGCGCTTCCACCAGCACGTGCTCCTTCGCGCCAAGGGCCAGGGCGCGGGCTTCCAGCTCGGCCGCGCCGGCAGCGTCCAGGCCGCCGGTGTTGATGGTCACCGTCACAACCGGCCGGCCGTAGGTTTCCTTCAGCCACGGCACGCAAAATGACGTATCGAGGCCGCCGGAAAAGGCCAGGACGATGGGCGTGGCGTTGGGTTTGTCGTTAGTCATCCGTTGTGTCCCGAGTTCTCATCAATGGCAAATTCTGCGCGCAGCCGCGCCTGGAGGCGTCGCTGTGCGGCGCCGCTGTCGGTGGCAACGAACACCGTGTCGTCGCCGGATAGCGTGCCGACGATTTCCGACCAGCCCGCCCGGTCCAGGTACACTGCAACCCGCGCCGCAGCCCCTACAGCCGTGCGGATGACCAGCAGGTTGGCGCCCGCCGCCGCCGTGCCGCGGACAAAGTCACCGGGCGGGCGCGGATTGTCGTCGGCAGGCGCTCGGCGCGCCTCGGCGTAACCTTCGTCCAGCTTGGCAATACCGAGCTGACGCAGGTCGCGGCTGACGCTCGACTGGGTCGCCGGGATCCCGCGGTCCTGCAACAGGGCCACAACCTCGGCCTGCCGGGTCACGGTCTGTTCCTGCAGGATGTCCAGGATCGCCTGCTGCCTGGCGGACCGGGCTGCCTGATCGATCGGCATCAAAGTATGCGCATAAAATAAAAAGGATGCGCATACTATCATTTCACGCGTGGCTGTCAATGGCCGAGCGCACGCGATTACCATCAGCTGCTGAATTCCGGCGGACCTGTCATGAACCAACTCAGCACCCTGGTGCGGGAGTCGGGGCCAGCCCCTGACGCCGCGGTGATCTGGCTACATGGGCTGGGCGCTGATGCGCACGATTTCGAACCCGTGGTACCGATGCTGGCCCTGGGCCCGAACCGGCCGCTGCGCTTTGTGTTTCCGAACGCACCGGTGCGCCCGGTCACGGTGAATGCGGGCATGCAGATGCGGGCCTGGTACGACATCGGCGATCTCGATCCAGACGGCCACCCGGAGGACGAAGGAGGAATTCGCAGCGCCGCCATCAGCGTGGGCGCGCTGCTGAATGCCGAGATCGCTCGAGGCATTCCTGCGGAGCGAATCGTGCTGGGCGGTTTTTCCCAGGGCGGTGCCACGGCGCTTTTCACTGGGCTGCGATTTCCACAGCGCCTGGCTGGCATGGTCGGATTATCGTGTTATCTGCCGCTGGCCCGGACCCTGGCGGCAGAAATTACCCCGGCAAACCGGTCGACGCCCATATTCCAGGGACACGGTGAAGCCGACCCGGTGGTGCCAGAGTGGATCGGCCGCGCTTCCCATGAACAGTTGCAGGCAGTCAATGGCGATGCGGAGTGGCGCACCTACCCCATTCCGCATGCCGTGATTCCCGATGAACTCGCCGACGTCCGCGCGTTCCTCGACCGCTGCCTGCCGGCGGTCAGCGGCGCAGTTTGAGAGGCGGGCCCTCTATTCCCAATTCGCGCAGCGTGACGCCGCCCTTGTCGAACCATGATTCGATGAGCCGGAAGGCGACGGAGGTGCGCGGCGGCAAGGTGACGTCCCGGGCCGCAATCTGCTCGCGTGTCAGCCAGCGGGCGTCGGCCAGCTCGCCGTCGTTCAGGCGAATATCGGTGCTTTCAGCCACGGCGTGAAAGCCGATCATCAATGCCGCCGGAAACGGCCACGGCTGCGACGCGAAATAATGGCAGGCACCAACCCGGATGTTGGTCTCTTCAGCCACTTCACGGCGCACCGCGTCTTCAAGACCTTCGCCCGGCTCGATGAAGCCGGCGATTGTCGAATAACGGCCTTCCGGCCAGGTGGGCTGGCGCCCCAGCAGGCACCTGTCGCCATGGTGGACCAGCACGATCACCGCCGGATCGAGGCGCGGAAAACTGCGATGTCCGCAACCCGCCGCGGTGCACTCCATGACAAAGCCGGCTTCTCGCGGCCGGTTCCCTGCACCGCACACGCCGCAGTGCCGGTGGCGAGCGCGCCAGTTCACCATGGCCCTGGCATAGGCCACCAGGGCGGCGTCCTCCGCCGGCAACTCCCCCATGACCTCGCGCAGCTCGGCAAACACCTGGCCTGGGCCAAGCTTCGGCTCCCGCGCCGCATCCAGCTCTGCGGCGAACAGCCATTCGTCGGCGCGCCGGCCGAGCAGAATGGCGGCGTCCACGCCGGGCGCGGCCGTGCGCAGTTCGGCCGCGCTCAGCAGACCCGCCCGGTCGTTCTGCACCAGGCAGCGTTGTTGCCAGACCGGCACGAAGCGGGCCTGCGGCGAGTTCAGCGCCGTGTGCAGAGCGTTGGGATCCCCGCGCACCTCCGGCGCCCGGTCGAGGCGCCCGCCGGCAAAGGTGATCTCGACTTTAGTCATCGAGGGCAGTCATCGGGGTTCATGTGCGCGCCTCTCTTGCTGCTCGCGCAGTTCACAGGACGGGCAGTGTTCGTAATCCAGTGCATAGCGGTCCTGAACATAGGGTGCATGGCAAGCCGCACACCACGCAAAGTACAGCTCACCCGTTACCAGCAGCGCATGATAGAGGTTCCAGGCCCATTCGAAGGACAGCGTTGGGCTGGGTTCAAGCATTTCATAGAGTTCGTAGGCCTGGCACACCCGTTGGGCAATTTCGACCAGCGAGTCGCTATCGTCGCGCGTGATGCGGCCTTCGACATTCAGGTCGGCCGCGCGGCAATAGATATAGAGCGTCGCGAGCCGGGTGGCCTCGGCCTGGCGCTCGGCGCTGCTGACGAAAGGCGCTACCTGGCGCGGCGACTTGCCGCGCCGGCGCCGCAACGGCGGCCGGCCCGTCTCCCGGCAGTAGCTGGCCACGAGCTTGCGCACGCGGTCTTCGGTGAAGCCCGTGCAGGCTCGGATCGTGCCGGTTCGGGCTTCGTGCCGGATCATCCGCATGGCCAGGTCAAACCTTTCCAACTCGCCCGCGTAGCGGTCGTCTGTTACCCGCATGACAATTCTTCTCCCTTTGGCTGGAAACGGGTTCGGAACCCGATTCCAGGCTCTTTTTACCTTTTATGGTCGAAAATTCCCATATATAGTAATCCGGCCCCGAGATATGAGGAGCTGGCCAATGCGGTGTGAAGCGCTGGATAAGGTTTTTTTCGCCGAAATTCGGGATCTGAACGTGGCCTTCCTGAGCCTGGTGGCGGACCCTCGGGCTGGTGACGTCGGGCTCGAAATGCTCGGCCTGCATCCCCAGAGCGTCCAGGAGCTGGCTGCGCTGACTGCTGTCGAGCTGCGGCGGTTGGCCGCACTGCCGGTACCTTTGGCCGGTTTCCGGAGGCTGCCGTTATCGACGCAGGTTGCCGAACAGCCGCCGCCGGCAAACCTGGATCCTGCCTGGCACCTCGCCGCCAATTCCTATGCGGCGGGCCTGCTGACGTACCTTTGGCAAATTGCCCGCCACCAGCCAGTTGCCGCATCCCTGTGCGTGGGCGCCGATCAGGCCCGGGTGCAGCGGCTCGCACAACTCGGCTTCGACACGATCCAGAACTGCGCCCCATTGGCAGCCTCGCAACTGGGCGTGCGCCGGGCCTTCAGCCCGAACCTGCTGCCGCTGCTGCTGCGGGCCGCGCGCATGAAGGCCGATGGCTGGCGCCTCGTCGGGCTCGACCTGATTCCACTGGGCCTGGCCGGTTTGCGGCCGCCCCGTCTGCAGCGGCATCGCACCTGAGTTTTCGGCCGCTGCTGATCTCTCCCTTGGCCTGTCGTTCTTCGGACGGGCAAAATGGGCGGTCATGCACGCACTCGCGATTCGAAACCTGGTCAAGACCTACGCCAACGGCGTGCGGGCCCTGGACGGCATTGATCTGGCCGTGGAAGAGGGCGGTTTCTTTGCCCTGCTCGGGCCCAACGGCGCCGGCAAAACCACGGCGATCGGCATCGTCACCTCCCTGGTCAACAAGACTTCCGGTGAGGTGGAGGTCTTCGGCCACAGCCTGGATACGGACCCCGCTGCGGCCAAGAGTTGTCTTGGCGTCGTGCCCCAGGAAATCAACCTGAACCAGTTCGACCAGCTCGACAATATCGTGGCCAACCAGGCGGGCTTCTATGGTGTCCCCCGTCGCGAGGCGCGCCGCCGTGCCCAGGAAGTCCTGGAACAGCTGCAACTCTGGGACCGGCGCGACGACATCGCGCGCAACCTGTCCGGCGGCATGAAGCGCCGGCTGATGATTGCCCGGGCCCTGGTCCACAAGCCCCGGCTGCTGATACTCGACGAACCGACGGCCGGGGTGGATATCGAAATACGGCGCTCCATGTGGGAGTTTCTGCGCGAGATCAACGAACAGGGCACCACCATCATCCTGACTACGCACTACCTGGAGGAAGCAGAGAAACTCTGTCGGCATGTCGGCATCATCGACCACGGCAAGATCGTGGCGAACGACCGCATGACGTCGATCCTGATGAAACTGCATCGGGAGATCTTCGTCCTGACCACGCGTGAGCCCGTGGTGGCCTTGCCGCTGTTCGACGAGTTTGATGTCACGCTGCTGAACGAGAACGAGCTGCAGGTGGAAATCACCCGCAACCAGGACCTGAACGGCCTGTTCCGCATGCTTAGCGGTGCGGGCATCAGCGTGATCAGCATGCGCAATAAATCGAATCGGCTGGAAGAGGTGTTCATTCGCCTTACGGAACGCGGTGGTGAAGAGCAGGCCGTGCAGCCCATCGCCGCGAGGGCGTCATGAACCTGCAGGGTCAGCTCATCAGCCTCGGCACACTTGGGAACAAGGAAGTCCAGCGCGTCATGCGGATCTGGGTCCAGACCCTGGTGCCGCCGGCTATCACGATGACGCTGTATTTCCTGATCTTCGGCACCCTGATTGGCCGGCGCATCGGGCAGATGGCGGGTTTCGATTACATGGAATACATCGCGCCGGGGCTGATCCTGATGTCGGTCATTACCAATTCTTACGGCAACGTGGTGTCGTCGTTCTTCAGCGCCAAGTACAACCGCCACCTCGAGGAGATGCTGGTATCACCAATGCCCAACTGGGTCATCGTGATCGGTCATATGCTGGGTGGCATGGTCCGTGGCCTGCTGGTTGGCCTGGTGGTCACCGGGATCGCGCTGTTTTTTACCCGGCTGCCCGTGCACAACCTGTTCATCGCGGTCAGCGTGACCATCCTGACCTCCGCCGTGTTTTCCCTCGGTGGCCTGATCAACGCGATCTTTGCGCGCAAGTTCGACGACGTATCCATTATTCCGTCCTTTGTGCTGGCGCCACTGACCTATCTCGGCGGCGTGTTCTACTCTGTGTCCCTGCTGCCGGAATTCGCCCAGCAGTTGTCGCTGCTGAATCCGATCCTGTACATGGTCAACGCGTTTCGCTTCGGCGTGCTGGGCGTGTCGGACATCAATATCTGGGTCGCCTACCTGATCATCCTGGCCTTTCTGGGCGGGCTGTTTACGCTGAGCCTGGTGCTGATCCACCGGGGCGTCGGTATACGCGACTGAGGCTGGCCTGAAGCATGTGCGGCCGGTTTGCTTTCTTCTCGCCGCGCGAGGCCGTGCAGGAACTCTTTGGCGTCGACTGCACCGTCGAACTAAAACCGCATTACAACATCGCACCGACGCAACTGGTGGCTGCGTTGCGGGCGGGCCAGGCGACGTCGGCGGAGTTTGCGATGCTGCGCTGGGGGCTCGTGCCCAGCTGGGCGAAGGAACCGGCGATCGGCAACCGGCTGATCAATGCGAGGCTCGAGACCGTGGCGGAGAAACCCGCATTCAGGGCAGCTTTCCGGCGGCGTCGTTGCGCAGTTCTTGCCGACGGCTTTTACGAGTGGCAGCAACGGGCAGACGGCCCGAAGCAGCCCTGGTTCATCACCGCGGCCGCCGGCGGGCCTTTCCTGATGGCGGGTCTGTGGGAGCACTGGGACAAGGGCGATGTGCCCCTTGAGACCTGCACGCTGCTCACCACCGAGGCCAGCGGCGCCATGCGCGCGGTTCACCATCGCATGCCGGTCATTCTGCCGCCCGATGCGCTCGATCGATGGCTCGGCGCGGCAGGCAGCGACGAGGCGCTGGCGGTACTGGATAGTGTTGTTACCACGGAGCTGCACATGCAGCCGGTCAGCCGGGCGGTGAACAGCCCGGCCCATGACGGCGCCGACCTGATCCAGCCCGTGGACGCCGCGTGAGCAAAGCTCACCGTGGTGCTCTAGCGGGTCAGCACGAAACGGTTGCCCTGGTGGCTCAGCACGACGCCGTCCGGCGTGATGTTCTCCACGCGCGGGCCTTCCTTCAGGGCTTCACCTTCCCGGTACTTGGTCATATTGATGAACACGAAACGCTGCGCGGGCTGTTCGCTGTACACGTGTATGTCGAGGCGCAGTACGTTCATTTCCAGCCGGCCTTCGAGCACCACTTGTTCCATGCTGGGTAGTCCGGCGGTAGCACTGGAGGTCGACGGTGTTGCAGCAGGCTCCGGCGCGGGTGTGGCCAGTGCGGCCACGGCCGGGGCCGGCCGGTTTGCTGCAACCGTGCCGCCCGCTCCCGCCGCATCGGTGTCCGCTGCGCCAGGCACTTCTTCGGCCGGCACTTCTTCGGCCAGGGATCGGATGTCTTCCCGCTTCGGCGCGGTGAGCGCCGGGCGCCGCGCCGGGGCGGGTGTGGCCCTGGGAACCGGCGCCGGTTGCACGGTACGTGTAGCGGGCGCGTCGCTGTCTTCACGCAGCAGCAGCGCCGCTACGAGCAAGATATTTACAACGAGTATTGCAATGACGGCGATCAGCCAGCTACTGGTGGTCTTCTTCGGCGGCCCGTAGCCCGCGTCGCCAATGCCGGGTGTCGCTTGCTGTTGGCGCTCCCGTTCACTCTTGCGCAGCGCGTCGAGGATGAATGACATCGGCTTAGTTGACTCGCGCCAGGCGTGGGCGGTTTTCGGCCCCGAGATCGGTATTCATCGCTATCTGCGTCTGCTGGCCGACCAGGCCGTCGACGGTCAGCCGGCGCTCTTTCTGGTATTCGCGCACCTGCGCTTCCAGGCTTTCGTCGAACAGGTCAGAGCCTTCGGCGACCACGGGTGTGCCGTGAATGGCATTCAGCGATTCGCGTATCCAGCGCACATCCGGATCGCGCATACCGGGGAAGAAGGATTTCACGACGCCGATCTGGGGGCGCCATAGCAGCAAGTACTCGCCAAACCAGTAGTCGTCCAGGGCTGCCGTCGGCACGCGGTGCTGGTCGTCACCGATGGTCAGCACGGCATATTCATCGCTGATTCCAGACAGCACCACCTGGTGCTGCAAGCCATCGTCACCGCGCAGGGTCAGGATCACCGGCCGATCCAGGCCACGCACCTGGGACAGGGAGCCGCGCTGGAACAGGCAGTAGAGCTGGTTGCTTTCTGCCTGCTTGCAGGCCTGCTTGGTGCCGCGCTCGTAGGTCACGTCCCACAGCCCCAGCAGGGCCTCGAAGGCCCGGTCCGTGCTGGTGCGCTCAGCGTTGGCCGTCAGCACTGCGCCGAGCGCGACCACGGGTTCATCGCCTTGCAGTTCAGTCGTTAGCACCGGGGTGGCGGGTGCACGCAGCACGTCGACGTCTGCTGGCGCCGGCGCAGCCGCGACGGGTTGCGGCGCCGGCGCGGCGGCGGGCGGCGAAGGGCTGTCCGCCACTTCAGGCGCGGGGACATTCTGCGTGCGCGGCACCAGGAACCACGCGCCGGCGGCAAGGGCCAGTGCCAGCGTTGCGGCGATCCAGGCCGGGCGTTGCCAGCCGCGGCGGCCGCTGCCCCCGTACACCTCTCCGGACGCGCTGCGTACCAGTGCCGGTGTAACAGTGCGCGTGTCCTGGGTGAAAGCGCCAAGCAGCGCGCGGTCCGCAATCACGTTGATCATGCGGGGCACGCCGCCGGACCGCCGGAACAGGTCGCGCTTCGCCGGCGGCGTGAAGATTTCCCCCACGGCTCCGGCAACACGCAGGCGGTGATCGACGTATTCGATCGTTTCTTCGCGGTTCAGCGGTTCGAGGTGATAGCGCCCGGTGATGCGCTGAGCGAGCTGGCGCATGTCGTTGCGGCCCAGCAGATCGCGCAACTCCGGCTGGCCGATCAGGATGATCTGCAGCAACTTCTGCTTGGTGGTTTCGAGGTTGGTCAGCAGCCGCACCTGCTCGAGCACATCCACGCGCAGGTTTTGCGCTTCGTCAACGATCAGGATCGTGCGCCGGCCGCGGCCGTGGTTGCCCAGCAGGAAGGCGTTCAATGCCGTAGTCAGCGCCTTGATGCTGTCGCGCTGCTTCGGCAGCGCGATGCCGAGCTCTTCGCAGATCGCGCTCAGGAATTCCGTGCGGGACAGCTGCGGGTTCAGGATCAGCGCCACGTCGGCACTGTCCGGCAGCTGTTGCAAGAGGCTCCGCACCAGCGTGGTCTTGCCGGTGCCCACCTCGCCGGTCAGCTGGATGAAGCCGCCGCTCTCGTTGACGCCATACAGCAGATGGGCGAGCCCCTCGGTGTGGCGCTCGCTCATGAACAGGTAACGCGGATCGGGCGTTATCGAGAAAGGCTTCTCGTTCAGGCCGAAGAAGCTGGTGTACATCTCGCCTTTACCGGAGGTGGAAGGCCAATTCTAGCAGCAGCCCCGACTTTTCGCGGCGTGGCCGGTCTCAGTGATCGCGCTCGGCGATCATCCGGGCCAGGTAGGTCAGGTAGCTGGTGCCGGCGCCGAAGGCCTCGAGCTCTTCCAGCGCGGCACCCAGGAGTCCTGCGACCCGCTCGCGGGCGTGCTCCATGCCGAACAGGGCCGGATAAGTCGCCTTGTGACGGGCCTCGTCGGCGCCCTGCTGCTTGCCAATCACTGCGGTTTCGCCCTCGACGTCCAGAATGTCGTCGCGGATCTGGAAAGCCAGGCCCAGCGCGTCAGCAAAGCGTTCCAGCGCGTGTTCCCGGTCGGTTCCGGGTGCTGGCGGACAGGCGGCCGCCGACAGGATGCTGACCCGGATCAGCCGGCCGGTCTTCAGACGGTACATGTGTTCCAGTTCGGCGGCGTCCAGTTGCCTGCCCTCGGAAGCGAGGTCGATGGCCTGGCCGCCGGTCATCCCCTCGGACCCACAGGCTTCCGCCAGCAGCCGGACCAGCTTGACCTGCGCGGCCGGGTGCGCGACCAGGGCGGGGTCGCTACTCAGCACGTGAAAGGCCAGCGGCTGCATGGCGTCTGCGGCCAGTATCGCGGTGGCCTCGTCGAAGGCTTTATGGGTAGTCGGCCGGCCGCGGCGCAGGTCGTCGTCGTCCATCGCCGGCAAATCGTCATGCACCAGGGAAAACGCGTGCATCAGTTCAATGGCCACGGCCGGAGCGTCCAGCATGGCCGGGCTGGTGCCCAGGGCCTCACCGGTGGCGTACAGGAGCAGGGGGCGAATGCGTTTGCCGCCACCCAGTACCGAGTAGCGCATCGCTTCATGCAGCCGGCGCGGGGGGGTATCAAGATCTGGCAGCCAGCGGTCCAGCGCCGCTTCGATACGCGCCTGGTAGCTTGCCGTTTTGCTCGTGTTATTCATTCTGAACCTGAACCTGAATGCAGACGCGGCCGCGTCGCAAAGCATAGTCGCAGTTGCGCCGGCCACCAAACGCCGGGATGCCGGGCGTCTATAATGCTGCTCCTGCCGCTGCGAGATTTCCCTGCCGATGCCGAGTGCGACCGCTCTCGCCCATCCGAACATTGCCCTGATCAAGTACTGGGGCAAGCGTGACGAGGACGGCAACCTGCCCGCGGTGGGTTCACTCTCTGTGACGCTGGACGCGCTGCGCACGCGCACCACCGTGAGTTTTGATGCGGCGCTGGACCGCGATGAACTGATCCTGAACGGCGCGGTGGCAGCCACGGAACAGCCGCGGCTGGTGCGCTGCCTGAATGCGCTGCGCAAGCTGGCGCAGCGCCGTGACCATGCCCGGGTCGAGAGCGACAACGATTTTCCCACCGGCGCGGGGCTGGCATCGTCCGCATCCGGCTATGCCGCGATGACTGTCGCCGGAGCGGCGGCTCTCGGTGTGGACCTTCGGGATCCGCAACTCGAAAGCGTGGCCCGTATCGGCTCCGGTTCGGCGCCGCGCTCGCTGTACGGTGGTTTTGTCCTGCTCGAAAATACGCCGTCGGGAACTCGCTGCCAGCCGCTGCTTGCACCCGCCGACTGGCCGCTGCAGGTGGTGGTGGCGGTGACCAGCGAAGCCGGCAAGTCCACCAGTTCGCGGGATGGCATGGTCGACAGCCAGCGGACCTCGCCGTACTACCAGCCCTGGGTGGACTCGCATCCGGCCGACCTGGCGCAGGGACAGGGGCTGGTCGCGGCGCGCGACTTTGCCGGACTGGCTGCGCTTGCCGAACACAACTGTTTGAAGATGCATGCGGTCATGCTGACCACGCGCCCCCCACTGATGTACTGGTTGCCCGTCACGCTGGCCTGCATGCAGGTCATCACCGGGTTGCGCCGCGACGGCGTCCCGGTGTTCTTCACTATCGATGCCGGCCCCCAGGTGAAAGCCGTTTGCCTGCCCGAAGCAACGGCTACCGTCGCTGAAGCCTTGCAGCAGGTGCCCGGTGTCTTGCGCCTGCTCACAGGCGGACTTGGCGCCGGGGCCCGCGTCGTTGACAGCAATGGCTGAAGCCCGGGCACCGGGCAAGCTGTTACTGACCGGCGAATATGCCGTGCTGACCGGCGCGCCGGCCGTCACGGTGGCCGTGGGCGGGCCGGCCACGGCGCACGCCCGCCGCGCCAGCGTGTCGCGATTGCTGAGCACTTCCGGGGACGAAGTCTGCACCTATAGCCTGGAGCTGCCCGACCGCGTGCACTGGGGCACGTCGCTGCCGGCGCAACGCGGGGCGCTGCCCGCTGCAGTGCTGGCAGCAATCCTGCGCGGCTGGCCGGACGAGCTGTTGGCGCAGCCGCTGGAGCTGAGTGTCGACACCACCGCGTTTATTCAGACCACAGGTGGCCAGCAGCACAAACTGGGCCTGGGTTCCAGTGCCGCGCTGGTCGCGGCGCTCGTCGGTGCGGTGCTGGCCGCCTGCCGCATCGATGCGGTCGCCGCAGAGTTGCGTGCGCTGTGCCTGGCCGCACACCGGGCCTTTCAGCACGGACGCGGCAGCGGTGTGGATGTGCTGACCGCCCTTCAAGGTGGCCTGCTGATCTGCACGCCGGCTGGCGACGATCTGCAGGCCGAGTCACTGCGCTGGCCGGCGGGACTGCACCTTGCGGTGGCATGGACCGGGCGTTCAGCCTCCACGCCGGCGCTGATCGACCGTTTCGAAGCCTTTCGGGCCCGGCAGCCCGCTGTTTTTGAGCAGCACGCGGCGCGCCTTGCGGACGCCGCTACCCAGGCCGCACAGGCGTGGCGCAGCGCTAATGTCGCGGCCGTGCTAAGCGCGGTGGCCGGCTACGCAGACACCCTGAGGGCCGTCGATACGGCCGGGACCATCGGCATCTGGACGGCCGAACACGAGGCCTTTGCGCGCCTGGCCTCGGCGGCAGGCGCGGTTTACAAGAGCTCCGGCGCGGGCGGTGGCGACCTGGGCTTCGCGCTGGCGGACTCAGCCGAAGTGGTCGACAAGTTCCGGGCCGCCGTTGCAAAGGCGGGCGGAATGACCCTGGATCTGCCGCCTGCCCGGCCGGGCCTGAGCGTCAGGGCGAGCTGAGTTACTGGATGTAGCGGTAGTACTCGATGCCGGCGTCCTGAAAGGCGTCGGCCGATTCCTGGCCGATACGCTCGACAACAAACTCGGCGCTCGGTGCGAAGGGCACAAAGTCGCTGTGCGGCCGCTCGCCGCGCAGTTCCAGGTACTGTTGAAAACTGAGATCGACGCTCGGTGACAGGGAGTTTTCGAAGTCGATCGCGCGGGCGGCCCGTTCCCAACCAGGCACGACGGTCATCGGCATGACCTCCGCCGCATCACCGCTGCCATAGCCAACCAGCAGGATCTCCGTGCCCGCCAGTTCCGCGTTGCTGTCTGCCGCCTCGGCCAGACCCGCGGCCAGCCACGCCGGCAGCGCGGCCGTATACAGGTTGCCGAGTTCATACATGGCCTCCGCGCCGAGGTGCATTCGCCCCAGCACGAATTCGCGGAACGCGTCGGTGTGCCGGAACGCGCGCAGCACGCTCAGGGACAGTGGGAAAATTTCTTCCGTAATGCGGTCACGGACGGCGAAGTCGGTAAGCTTTTGATGGCATCGCAGCTCCTCCAGTACGTCGGCGAATTCCACATCCGCGTGGTGGCAGTAGTCGCGAAGCTCCTCCAGGTCGTGATCGTCGCCGCGTGCCAGCGCGAACAGATAGGCCATGGCCCACCCCGTCTCCGGCATGCGGTGATAGGGCCGATGCATGAACACCGCGCGCAAGGAGCGCAGGTACTCGATTGGCCGCAGGTCGCGACGAGCGAACATGTCTTCCAGCGCTCGCTGCATCTCGTCTACGTAGCAGCTGGTGGAGTACTTGCCGTTGAATACCGGAATATCTACGAACTCTGGACTGGCTCCCGTGCCGTTGCGGTTGATCAGCGGCTTACGAAAATCCACGCCGCGATAATCGGATGCACTGCCCGACTGCGCCGGGTCGAGTACACCGATGGTCGGATTCTGTTCGAGCAGGGCCGCCACGGCGCCCGCGCCCTGGGTGGGCTCGCCGCTGCTGCCCAGTGAATAAAGCGCTTTGTCAGTGCTCACGACAATGGCCAGCGATTCGTCGCCGTCGGTGGCCAGGAAACGCAACGCGTTTTTAATGGCGTAAACGCCGCCGAGACAGGCGTGTTTGAATTCCGGTACTTCACAGTGCCGCGACAGCGGGGGGCGGCCCTCGGCCAGGAGCGCGCTGTCCACCATGCCCTTGATGATGACCGCGCCGGCGGAGTTGTCGGTGCTCGATTCCGTCCCCAGCGCCAGGTAGCGCACCCGCCCCGGGTCGATGTCGTAGTTGCGGATCAGGCGCAGTACCGCGTTCGCGGCCATCGTGTAGACGCTCTGGTCGGGGCCCACCAACCTGAAGCCGGTACCGACGACCTTGCGGATCTTGTCCCAGTCGGCGCCGGTCCACTTGCACCAGGCGCGCAGATCGACCCGGTACGGGGGAAGGTAAACGGCAAGTCCGCTAATGCCTGTGGCCGGAAAGCTCATCGACTTGCGCTCAGGTGCTATTCAACCGTGATCACAATGGGTGCAGAGACAACGGGTGGATCATGGGGCACATGGTTGGCGTCGCCGAGCACCATCTGCAGGCGATGCTCACCCGGAGTCAATTCCAACACTGTCTCTGTCTGGCCTTTGCCGAAATGCAGGTGATTCGCATCGCTCGGCACGGGGAGCGTCGCATCGGCGAGTTCCACATCCACGAGCAAATGGTGATGGCCGGTGTTCGGCGTCATATCGCCGGCCGGTGCCACCGCCATGCCGCTGATGCCGAACTTCACCGTGACCGGCGAACTGACGGTCTGGCCGTTCATCGGCGTAATGAAAAATACCGCGGCCCCCGGAGGCGCAGCGGCGCGCGGCATGCTGACCGGTGCAGCTGGTGCAGGTGCCGTGGTTGCAGGTTCGCTACCGCCTGCCCCGTCTTCCTCGCCGCCGCAGGATTGCAGCGCGAGCGCGACGAGCAGGGCAAAGGTTAAGCGGGTGGGCTGGTTCATGACGATAATCGCGTTGCCCCTATGCAACGATGGTAGCGTACCCACATCCGGGTGTCATGAAGGGGTGGCTGCATCCCGGCCGTTGCCGGCCTTGCGTGTCCGCGCCGGCGTGGCCTTCTTGCGGGGGCGCCGGGGCTTTTTCGCTTTGGTGCCGAGCTCGCTGCTGTCGAAATCGTCCACACCGACCACGTCCAGGACGATGGCATCCAGGGCGCGCATCTGGTCGGCCTCATCGGCGCTCAGCACGCCCTCGCGTTGCGCCGCATCGATTTGCGCCACAGGATCGTCCGTCGATATCAGTCCGGCGCGCGCGGCATTCCGCAGTTTGTCATACAGGGGCGCAGCGGCTGTGGCGGCGACCATGGCCTGGTGGAGTGTCGCCATTGCGTTGCCGGGGTCGGGCGTTACGTAGGCCTGCCGGCACAGCCGTGCCCGGGAATCCGTGGGATACGTGACCAGGTCCACAATCTTCTGGCCCAGCTCGTCGGCGGGGGCAAAATAGGTGCGGCCCCGCGGGAAGATCAGCAGCCTGAGCACGCCCGCGGCCAGCCGGTTCGGCAGGTTGCGCAGCAGCCCGTGCAGTTGTTCCTGGGCGCGATACAACAGGGAGCGGCACGCCCATTCGACGAGCGGCAAGTCTTCTCTCGGACTGCCCTCGTCCTGGTAGTGCTTCAGCACCATGCTGGCGAGGTAAATGCTGCTGAAGGCATCGCCGAGCCTGGCCGACAGCTGTTCCTTGCGCTTCAGGCCGCCGCCCAGCGTCAACATGGCGACGTCGGCCGCAAAGGCGAAGGCAGCGCTGTAACGGTTGATGTGCTGGTAATAGCGTGACGTGGGGCCGCTCACCGGCGACGGCGTGGTGCGCGCGTGGGTCAAGGCCAGCACGAAGGCGCGGGCGGCATTGCTGACCGCAAAACCCACGTGGCCAAACAGGTGCTGGTCGAAATCGCGGAGCGCCTTTTCGAAATCGGGTTCGTTGGCGGTGGCCATTTCCTTCAGCACGAAGGGATGGCACCTCACCGCACCCTGGCCGAAGATAATCAGGCTGCGCGTGAGGATGTTCGCGCCTTCTACGGTAATCGCGATGGGCATGGCCTGGTAGGCCCGGCCAAGATAATTTTTCGGGCCCAGCATGATGCCCTTGCCGCCCTGCACATCCATCGCATCCGCGCCAATACTGCGGGCCAGTTCGGTGCAGTGGTATTTGAGAATCGCCGACGGGACGGCGGGTTTCTCGCCGCGGCCGATAGCGGTGTTGGTCACACTCACCGCGGCGTTAATGATGTATGTGTGGGCGGCCATGCGGCTCAGCGCCTCGCCTACACCCTCGAAGCGGCAAATCGGCAGGCCGAACTGCCGACGCACCCGCGTATAGGCACCGGAATTCCAGACCGCGGCCTGGGCGCCGCCCATAGCGTTGGCCGGCAGAACGATGGCTCGGCCCGCGGACAACAGCTCCACCAGCATTTTCCAGCCCTGGCCGGCGCGCTCCGGCCCGCCAATGATGGCGTCCAGGGGCACGAACACGTCGGTACCTTTCGTGGGTCCGTTCTGGAAGGGAATATTGAGGGGGAAGTGCCTGCGGCCGATATCCACGCCGGGCAGCTTGGTCGGGATCAGCGCGGCCGTGATGCCGTACTCGTCCTGATCGCCGATCAGGTGGTCGGGATCCGACAGCTTGAAGGCGAGGCCGAGCACGGTGGCGATCGGCGCCAGCGTGATGTAGCGCTTCTCCCAGTTCAGCCGGATGCCGATGACTTCTTTGCCTTCCCATTCACCCTTGCAAACCACGCCGCTGTCGGCAATGGCCGATGCGTCGGAGCCCACGCGTGTAGAGGTCAGTGCGAAACAGGGAATTTCCTTGCCGCTGGCCAGCCTCGGCAGATAGCGTTTTTTCTGCTCGTCGGTGCCGTAATGAATCAGGAGTTCCGCCGGACCCAGGGAGTTGGGCACGCCGATGGTGGATGCGGCCACCGTGCAGTGGCCCGACAGCTTCGACAGTACCGAGGCCACCGCGAATGGCGAAAAGCCGAGCCCGCCGTAGGCCTCCGGAATGATCATGCCGAAGAAACGTTCTTTCAGGATGAAGTTCCACGCGGCCTTCGGCATGTCGCCCAGTTCGTGGGTGACTTCCCAGTCGTTCAGCATGCGGCAGAGTTCTTCGGTCGGCCCGTCCAGGAAGGCCTGCTCTTCTGCAGTCAGTTTCGCTGCGGGTAACGAAGTCAGGCGGCTCCAGTCGGGCCGGCCCGTAAAGAGTTCGCCTTCCCACCACACGGTGCCTGCATCCAGGGCCTCGCGCTCGGTGTCTGACATCTCCGGCACCATGGTCCGGTACATGCGCAGCAGCGGCGCGGTGATTCGCTCCCGGCGGAAGTCCTCGAAGTTCAGCGCCAGCAGTCCGGCGAACAGTACCCACAGGAGCGCCAGCCACAGGAACCAGGAACCGCTGATCAACGAGTAGATGAACAGCGCGATGCCAAGGGTCAGCGTGGAGCTGCGCAGATCCTCGCGCCGATAGGCCAGGGCGGTGGCCACGCCGAATAGCAACAGGGTCAGGACCAGCCAGTAAATAAAGCCCGTCAATGCTCAGTACCTTGTAATTCAGAAGGCCGCGTGGGCCGGGATTCAGAGACTATAGCGCAGCGAAGGCGGCGAAATTCCCGGCCACCTTCCCATATTCGCCGTCCGCCGCAAAACGGAGCCGCCGGGCCTGGCGCCACGTCAGAGCAGTTTCGCCACCGCCTCGCGTTCTTCCCGGAGCTCCTGATCGCTAATGGCCATGCGTTCCCGGCTGAAATCCGAGATGTCCAGGCCCTGCACGATTTCGTAGCGGCCCTGGCTGCAGCGGCACGGGAAGGAGTAAATGACACCGGGTTCGATGCCGTAGCTGCCGTCCGCCGGCACGGCCATGCTGACCCAGTCGTCGCCCGGCGTCCCCAGCGCCCAGTCGCGCACATGGTCGATGGCCGACGATGCGGCCGATGCCGCGCTCGACAGGCCGCGTGCCTTGATGATGGCCGCGCCGCGTTGCTGCACGGTGGGGATGAAGTCTTTAACCAGCCAGTCTTGCTCGACGAGCTCCGCGGCCGGGCGCTCACCGACCAGCGCGTGGCTGATGTCCGGGTACTGCGTGGCGGAGTGATTGCCCCAGATTGTCAGGTGGCGAATCTGGCTGACATGGGCGTCGGTCCTGGCGGCCAGCTGGGCGAGCGCGCGGTTGTGATCGAGGCGCGTCATCGCCGTAAAGTTGGCGGGGTTCAGGTCGGGCGCATTGGCTTGCGCGATCAGCGCGTTGGTATTGGCCGGGTTACCCACCACCAGCACCCTGATGTCGCGACTGGCGTGCTCGTTCATGGCCTTGCCCTGGGCGGAGAATATCGCTGCGTTACCCATCAGCAGGTCGCTGCGTTCCATGCCCGGACCGCGGGGTTTGGCGCCCACCAGCAACGCATAGTCCGCGTCCTTGAAAGCGGCATCTGCCTGGTCGGTGGCAACGACGCCGTGCAGCGTCGGGAATGCACAGTCGTCGAGTTCCATCGCCACACCCTTCAGTGCGTCCAGCGCCGGCGGAATTTCCAGTAATTGGAGAATGACGGGCTGGTTGGCGCCCAGCAGCTGACCAGAGGCGATGCGGAAGGCGAGTTGGTAGCCGATCTGGCCGGCTGCGCCGGTAATGGTGACTCGTG
Source organism: uncultured Chromatiaceae bacterium (assembly GCA_964613615.1). Taxonomy (GTDB): domain Bacteria; phylum Pseudomonadota; class Gammaproteobacteria; order Steroidobacterales; genus J054. Next base: position 2,133 of record CAZTIB010000158.1, on the reverse strand, counting down.
CGGGCTTCGTCATGACTGGGTCCTGTCTGTTTTTGGTGGGCGCGGGGTCGGGGACCGGCCCGCGGGCGGCCGGGATTCTATCACTGGCGGCTGGGTTTTCTGCGCGGTCGCGCCTATTGGTTCAGGGCTTTGTAGGCGCGAATCTGCTCGTTGAAGCTGTTGGCTACCCGTTCCATCGCGTCCACCGCGGAGTTGTGCTGTTGCACTTGCGCGAGGCGTTGCTCATCGGATTGAGTATCACCCATGCTCTGCGACTCGTCGTCCAGGCACTTCAGGTAGTCTTCCATCCCTGCCATGTAAGACTTCACCGCCTGCTGAGCTGCGAGCATCTCTTCCATGGAAGCCTGTGAGCCATCCGGCACGGACACCTCGTCCGGAGACACGCAGGCCGCAAACCCGGATGTCGCCGAGAAAGTCGCCACGCTGGTCAAAATGACATTGCGAAGCTTCACCATCCCGTTCCTCCTGATTGCCGTTCCAGTAGTACGGGCTGGTCGGCCCGCGCGGGACTAGATTATGCCTCAGGCAGTGCCATGCGGGTCAACGGCGTGGGCCGATGTTCGCCACAGCCCTTATGTAGCAAGGGCCGAGCGGCTGCCGGGGGTGTGGCTGTGAGCGGCGGTGGGGTCGATCTGGAACTGAAAAGTGTCCAGAAAGCCTATGACGGCGGGGCCGGCACCGGTTTTGTCCTGGATGATGTCAACCTGCGCGTGTCGCCCGGCGATTATGTCGTGATCGTCGGGCGCAGCGGTTCAGGCAAGTCGACCTTGCTGAACCTGCTGGGCGGCCTCGATCGTCCGACTAGCGGCGAAGTGCTGGTCGACGGCCGGAACCTCGGTGCAATGCGTGAGAGCGAACTCGCAGCACTGCGGCGTCGTCAGATCGGCTTCGTGTTTCAGACTTTCAACCTGATTCCGACACTCACTGTGGAAGAGAACCTGCTGGTCCCACTGCAGCTGAACGGCGTCGCGCGTCGTGCCGCTGAAGAACGGAGTCGACGCCTGCTCGATGCCGCAGAGATGGGTGGTCTGGGCGCGGGGTTTCCTGAGGAACTGTCGGGTGGCGAACAGCAGCGGGTTGCGATACTGCGGGCCATTGTCCACGAGCCTGCCGTGGTCATTGCCGACGAACCCACGGGAAATCTCGACCTGACGACCGCCCGGCAGACGCTGGAGCTGCTGGAGGCCTTCGCCGGAACGGCTGGCCGGAGCCTGGTGATGGCCACCCACAGCCAGGAAGTCATGGGGCGCGCGCGGCGAGTACTGGAGATCCGCGCCGGGCAGTTGCATGAGGTGGAGACGGTGGAGGGGCCGACGTGATCGCCGCCGGCGTGGCGCCTTCGCTGTTGCTGCAGGCGGGCCTGCGTTTCTATGTGCGGCATCCGGGTCAGCTGGCGTTGACCATTGCCGGCATTGCGCTCGGCGTGGCTGCGGTCGTGGCCATCGACCTGGCAGCCTACAGTTCGCGCCAGGCCTTCGTTGCGTCGGCCGAGTTGTTTCGCGGCCAGGCGACACACGAACTCAGCCCGGGGGCCAGCGCGTTACCCGACGATGCACTGGCCTGGCTGCGCGGCGAATTTGGCGTGACGCAATCCGCGCCGGTGATCGAAACGCGCCTGAGGTTCGCCGCGCAGCCGCAGCGGTCCGTGGCGCTGCTGGGCATCGATCCGTTTTCCGCCGGGCGCCTGCAGACGGCCTTCCTCGCCGGGCAGCCCACCGATGGGAATTTCATGCGGCTGATGGTCGAGCCGGCTGCGGTGCTGTTATCGACCGCCCTTGCCGAGGAACTGGCGGTGGCGCCTGGCGATCGCTTGTCGCTCCTCGATCCACCGTCGGCGGAAGCGTTGACCGTGATTGGCCTGTTGCCGGGCGACGCTGGCGAAAGGTACGCAGTTGCGGACATCGCCACCGCCCAGGAACTGCTGCGCCGAAGCAGTGGACTCAGCCGCATCGATCTGCGCCTCGAAGCCGGTCAGGCGGCGCGTCTCGCCCCGGAAATGGCCCGGCGCGGTCTGCGCCTGCGACCGGTGGCGGCCCAGCTGGGCCAGATGGACGCGATGACGCGATCCTTTCGCATCAACCTGCAGGCCCTGAGTTTGTTGGCGATGCTGGTCGGCGCCTTCCTGGTTTACAG
>CAZTIB010000157.1:0-4297 GCA_964613615.1 uncultured Chromatiaceae bacterium | reverse complement strand
GTCCACGGCTGGTGGCGTGAACTGGGGTGGGGTGGCCGTGGACCCGCGCTCAAAGCTGCTGGTAGCCAAAGTATTGCGCATGGCCCACTTCGCCCGGCTGACCCCGGCCGAAGAACTGCCGGCGGGGACCGAAGCCGCCGGCGAAAACATTATGGGCGCGGCAAAGCCGCTGCTGGGAACGCCGTACGCGGTGGAGCAAGGTCCCGTCGTGTCGCCGATGTTCACGCCCTGCTCCCCGCCACCCTGGTCGGCCGTAGTGGCCGTGGACCTGGAAGCCGGCGAGATCGCCTGGCAAAGCACGTTGGGCTCCCTGGACACCTTGATGCCCATCCCGCTGCCCCTGCGCTGGGGCACCGCCAGCTTCGGGGGGCCCATCATTACTGCCGGCGGGCTGATCTTCATCGGCGCCACGCAGGACAACCGGTTCCGCGCTTTCGATCTCTATACCGGCGAGGAGTTGTGGAGCGCCGTGCTGCCCACCGGCGCCTTCGCGGTGCCGATGACCTACGAGGTGGCAGGGCGACAGTTCGTCGTGATCGCCGCAGGCGGCCATCCCTTCATCTACCCCCGGCCCGGTGACTACCTGACGGCCTTCGCGCTACCCGAAGCCTCGCGGTGAGGCCCGGGCAAATCAGAATAGCCCGCCGCGCCGAATAAGTTGGTGACCATGGCGGAAACGGAAGACAAGTGGACCGACCGGCTGCTGCTGGTAGCCGGCGTCACGCTGTTTGCAATCGGCCAGTCGCTGAACTTCATCATCGTCGCGCCCATGGCGCGGGCCACGGGACTGACAGAGCAGCAGTTCGGCCTCGCGTTCACGATCGCGAGCCTGCCGATGGTCTTTGCCGCACCCTTCTGGGGCCGGCGCAGCGATGTACTGGGCCGCAAGCCGGTGTTCATCATGGGGCTGGTGGGCAGCGGGATCGGCACCTGGCTGCTGGCCTTCACCCTGAGCCAGGGGATGGCCGGCGCGCTGTCCACGGCTGGCCTGTTGCTGGCCATCACCGGTGCGCGCACTTTCTACGGCCTGACCTCGTCGGCCATCTATCCGGCCGCGGCGGCCTATATCGCGGATGTGACCACCTACGAGAACCGGTCGAGGGGTATGGCGCTGATCGGCAGTGCGAACAGCCTCGGGGCGATAATGGGCCCACTGCTAGCCGCCGGGCTGGCCTTCGCCGGGGCGCTGGTACCGATGTATGCGGCCGCAAGCCTGTGCGTGCTTGGCGCGTTGGCCGCCATCTTCCTGCTGCGCGAACCTGCCGCGCACAGCGAAGGCCGCAAAAAAACCTCTGACCTGAAGTGGTGGGATCCCAGGCTGAGACCCTTCCTCATCATCTGGGCCTGCTTTTTCCTGGTGTTCATTTCCCTGAACTTGCTGACGGCTTTTTATATCGAGGACGCGCTGGGGGTCACCGACAGGACGCGCGTGATCCGCATCGCGAGCCTGGTGCTGATCAGCATGGCGGTGGTGATTACCGTCGTTCAGGGCGTCATCCTGCAGATCTGGCGGGTGTCGCCGCAAATCCTGCTGCGGCTCTGTGGCCCGGCCTTCTGCATCGGCCTGCTGCTGATTGCCTTCGCGAAAAGCATACCGATGCTCGCGGCGGGCTTTGCGTGGTTCGGTCTGTCATTCGCGTTCGCGACGCCCGGTATCAACGGCAGCGCGAGCATGGCCATGGAGCCGCATGAGCAGGGGGCCGCGGCAGGCTACCTGAGTGCGTCGAACACTGTGGGTGCAATCGCATCACCGCTGGTGGGCACCAGCATCTACCAGATTGCCCCGAGCGCGCCCTTCTTTGCCGGCGCTGCGCTGTTCTTCGTGATCAGCATCTACGCGCTGACGATCAAGGTCCAGGATCCCAGGGCCCGGGCCCAGGCCAGCGCCGCCTGACTGGTCCAGTGGTCTGCTCCAGGCCAAGAAAAAACCCGCGGCGGCTGTTGAGCCACCGCGGGTTCGATTGTCAGCGGGCCAGGCTTACTTGTCCTGCCCGAAGCGCCACTCCGCACCGGCCGTGAACAGCAGGTTGCGCTGGTCGTGGAAGCTCACGTCGTTGTTTTCCTTCGCCCACGCAACGCCGCCCTTCGCAAACCAGTTCTCTCCCCACGGCAGCCGGAAGTTGCCGGTTAGAGCGATTTCATACCAGTCGGCGTCCGTGCGATCGCTATAGACCGGGTTGCGCTCGCTCTTGTCCTTGCTGCCGACCCGGGCGCGGCTGGCGAGGCCCCAGGTGTCATTCTGGTAACCAACATCCAGGCCGACGTAGAAGCCGGTGTACTTGGTGGCATCACCGTCAAGATCAGCGTCGGTATAGCCCACGTAGGGCATAAAGACTTCGTTGGCTGACCTGCGCCAGGTGTAGCGCAGTTCGCCGCGGTAGACGTCACCTTCGCGACTCAGGTCGTTCTGGTCTGACAAACTCAGCCCCAGGGCCTGGCCGCTGTTTTCATCATCGATCTCGACATCCTTGTACTGGAACAGGAAGCCGATGGGCAAACCGGCAATCCGGTCCCACTCGAAGCGCACGCCGGTAAATTCGCGGTCGGTGTCCGAGCGTGAAGACCCGGAGCTATAGGGGTCTTGCCAGACTTCCTGGTTCAGCAGGCCGGAGGTCACGTAGCCCAGCGACACGATCCCAAGCGTCTCGAACTGCTTCCTGATGCCGATCTGTTGCAGGACCTCGAGATCGACCAGCTCCTCGATGTCGCTGGCCAGGAACAGCTGAATTTGCTGACTGCCGAAGGTGTAGGCGAATTCGCCGCGCGGGAAGATAAACGCATCGTCCTCCCCTTTCGGACTCCGGTCCACGGAGCTGACGCTCTCCTGGCCGATGTCCCAGAGCGAGCTGCCCTTCACCAGGTTGGTCTCAGCATCCGTATAACCGGCGCTGAGGCCCAGGGTGCCGCTGAAGCCCGACGTGGTCGGGATGTCCTCGAGGGCATGGGCCCCCTGCGCGGCGGCTGCCAACACCAGACCACACGCAGCCAGACGAAACATTCTTGTGACGCTCATACCCGAGCCTCCTCCCTAGGTTATGTCGCTCATACGCCGCGCATTCTAAACGCAGGACGGCAGGAGCGCCACGCGCACCCGCGGCGAGGCCTGGCAGCCGCTGCCGGCGATTTGACGCCTTGCCACCATCCGGTGGCCGATGGCCCCGGCGGCGACTATGTGGTGCCGGTGCTACGGCCGCCCGCCGCCGGCCCCGGGGCGCCCCCCGGGCCCCCCGCGCCTGGCACGCTTGCCGAAGCGGTACTGGGCGCCGAGCTGGAACAGCAGAATCTGTTGATCGTGGAAGCGAACATTCGAATTGTCTTGCGCGTAGGCAATACCTCCCACCGCCGACCAGCGGCCGCTGCCGAAAGGCAGCGCCAGCGACGTATTCAGCGCAATCTCGTACCAGTCCGTATCGGTCCGCCGCCCGTATACAGGGTTGCGCTCGTCGTAGTCCCGGTTGCCCACCCGGAGCCGGCCCAGCACTCGCAGCGGACCGCCAAAGTACGCCGCATCCAGGCCCACGTAGAAGCCCTCGTTCTTCAAGGCATCCCCATCGCGATCCGCCTTCGTGTAACCCACGTACGGATTGAAGACTTCCCGCTGCGACTTCTGCCACGTGTAGCGCAACTCGGTGCGATAGTCGTCGCCGTCACGTTCCAGCAGCGTCGCCTGCTCCGCGGTGAGCGTGCCGGCGGACACCAGCGCCGCACCACTGCGCTCTTCGTCGATGTCCATGTCGCGCCACTGGAACAGGAACTCGATCGGCAAACCGAGAATCTTGTCCCACACAAAGCGTGCCCCGCCGAATTCCTGGTCCGTATCGTCACGGGACGACGTGGCATCGTAGGGGTCCTCCCAGACTTCCTGCGGGACGATACCGGAGGTGACATAGCCGAGCGAAAAGACCCCCAGCGTGTCGAACGCCTTGCGCACGCCGATTTCCTGCAGGGTTTCCAGGGTCACGAGTCGCTCGGGGCCGCCGGACAGGAACAGCTGCAACTGCTGGTCGGCGAAGGTGTAGGAAAAACTCCCGGCCGGGGACACGAACACGTCGTCGTTGGACTTGGGGCTCCGGGTCACGGATGTGACGTTCTCCTTGCCCAGTTCGCCGAGGGGGTTACCCTTTACGAGGTTGGTCTCGGCATCCGTCACGTTCATGGAAACCCGCAATGACCCGCGGAAACCTGACTCGGTCGGAATCGGTGGCAGCGACCAGGCCGGCATGCTGGCCAGCAGGGCCAGCCCGCCAACGGCCAACCACCTTTGCCCTGCCTCGTTCATGTCGCAGCCCCTCCCATT
>CAZTIB010000156.1:0-11972 GCA_964613615.1 uncultured Chromatiaceae bacterium | reverse complement strand
ATCGGTGTGAAGTGGGACGGCTTCGACGATCGCCTGCGGTTGAACTCTGCGGTCTTCTACGTGGAGTACGACGACATGCAGCGCGCGGCCATCGCCACGGTGGGGGCCCTGCAGGAAACGGTGGTGTTCAACGCCGCGCAGGTCAATGCCTGGGGTGTGGAAACCGAGGGCACCTTCATACTGTTCGATGGCCTGGAGGCCAATTTCAACATCGGTTACCTGGACACCGAATACGATGAGTTCAGGCTGGATCTCGACCTGGATCCCGCCACTCCGGATCTGAATCTGGATGGCGAAGACGTGACCCGGGCGCCCGAGTGGACCGCGGGCTTCGACCTCACCTACGTCTACGACTGGGCCGACATCGGCAGTTTCCGTGCCATCGCCGGGATCTACTACGAGGACGAGAGCACCTACTACTACGCCGCCGACGGTTCGGCTTTCAACACGGAGATCGAGGACCACACGCTGATCAACGCGAACGTCACCTACACGCACCGCAGCGAGAAGTGGTTCGTGTCTCTGTACGGCAAGAACCTGGGCGACACCAGCTACAAGAACGCATCGCAGTACGTGGGCGGTCTGTGGACCTTCTCGACCTATGCTCCGCCGCTGACCTACGGCATGGAGGTTGGCGTCAAACTGTAGTTTCGGCGCCGCTTGCAGCAGTATAGAGGCCGGCGCAAGCCGGCCTCTTTTTATTGGTGGCCACGGTGAGACGGAGGGTGCACCACGATGAGCGAATCACAGAAACTGGGCGGCAAGGTGGCCATCATCACCGGTGCCGCCAGCGGTATCGGCCGGGCCTCGGCCATCCTGTTCCTGCAGCAAGGCGCGAAAGTCTTCCTGGTCGATCTGCCCGACCAGAACCTGGTCGACCAGTTCGACGACTACGATCATGCCCGCACGCTGGAAATCGACGTGACGGATCCCGACGCGCCCCGGCGCATCGTCGACGGCGCGGTCGAAGCCTTCGGCGGCCTCGACATCCTCGTGAACAACGCCGGCATCGCGGTCGGCGCCGATTTCGAATCGACAGACGACGACACCTGGGATCGCGTGATGGACGTGAACGTCAATTCCATCTTCCGCATCTCCCGCGCCGCCGTGCCGCACATCCGCCAGCGCGGCCGCGGGCGCATTATCAATGTGGGCTCCATCATGTCCGACATGGCCGGGCCGGGCCTGTGCGCCTACGGGACGTCGAAGCACGCCGTCGCCGGCCTCAGCAAAGCCATGGCCGTGGACCTGGGCAAGTACCAGATCACGGTGAATTACCTGCAGCCTGGCGCCATCGTGACCGGCCTGTCAGAACCCTTCTTCAAGGATCCGGAGTTCCGGGCCTACTGGGAAAACAAGGCCCCGGTGGGGCGTCTCGGTCAGCCGGAAGACGTGGCTGCCGCAGCGCTGTTCCTGGCATCCGACGACGCAGACTTCGTGTCCGGCGTGGGCTTCAACATCGACGGTGCGGCCATCGTCAATTTTTAGGTCTGGCCTGGGTGCGCTGAGAGCGGGATCCTGATAGTGAGCGCCTGTATTTGTCAGGGTGCGGATATTGGTCAGCGCATAGAATGGGTACGGTGAAAAAGTTCATTCTATTGGTTGCTACGCACCTGGCCGCTGGCTTGCTGGGCTTTGCGGCGGGCATCTACGCCCTGCCGATTCTCACTGCCCCCGCAGCCCCGGCGGTTTCAGAAGTTCGGGCAATGGCTGATGGTGCCCAGTTCTCCGGCGAGTTTCGTCGCGACCTGGAGGACAGCGATGCCTTGCACTGGGGTGAAGGAACTGTATTCGTGGGAAGGCAGGCAATCTCGCTGGAGGGAAGAATCGCGCCTGGACCTGACTACAAGCTGTATCTCTCGCCCCAATTCGTTGAAACAGAAGCGGACTTCATTCGTCTGAGACCGACCATGGTACGCGTCGGTGACGTGAAGACTTTCGAGAATTTCATTGTGCCCATCCCGGAATCGATAGACCCAAATGCATTTAATTCGGTCATCGTTTGGTGCGAATCCTTCGGTCAGTTCATTACCGCAGCCGAGTATCGATGACCACTTGAATTGGCCTGATGTTACATGAGGCCGGATACGGACTAGTGATGGGGTCCCACCCCGTTCAAGCGACGCGCATCGTTCGCTCGCTACTATCCGTATTGGTTCCTGATGGACGTGTTTAAACCGCAGACGGATTCTGAACGGATTCACCGTGCCGGTGATGGCCTGGGACCGTCCTGAATACGATGCGCGAACGACACCACGGCATGACATCCAAGCTCGACCTGCGCGCCCGGGATGAGCAGCGGTGGTCCGACTACATGGTTCGCGCCCAGCGGGGCGATCCCGCGATCTATGAACGCCTGTTGACCGAGTTGGGCGATGCTATTGAGGTCTACATCCGGGTCCGGTTCGGCGAACTGAGCGTGCTCGAGGACTGCGTGCAGGAATGTCTGCTGGCAATCCACCAGGCGCGCCACACTTACGATCGGCGGCGACCGTTTCGGCCATGGATGTTTACCATCGTCCGCCACAAGACGATCGACGTCCTGCGACGCGGGAGCTCCCGCGTCGCCATCTCTGGCACGGCGATCGACGAGCTTGCCGGCAACGATCCAACTGATGCGCTGCTGAAACTGATCGACGGCATCAACATACTGGAGAATCTTTCGCCGGATCATCGGGAAGCCGTGGTTCTGACCAAGTACGGCGGCTACACCACGGCGGAGGCCGCCGCAACGCTCGGCATATCGGAGAGTGCCATCAAGGCCCGATTGCACCGGGCCCTGCGGGCCATCCGTCGCCAACTGGAAGCTGAGGAGTTGCCGGCATGACCACGCCAACTCGCAAGTCCCTGATCCGCAAACTCGCCGCCGATGCCGACGAGATTCGCCGACCCGCGCGGATCGAGGGCACGGCGATTTTTTGGGGCCTGGCGTCAACACTTGTGGCGGGCCTGCTGATCCTGGGCACGGGTCCAACCCGCGAAGGCAGTGTTTACCTTCTCGGCCAATCGCCGCGCTACGCACTGGAAAATGTGTTCGCGGTGCTGGCCATCGCAGGTTTCAGCCTGCTCGCGTTTCGTTCGGCAGTTCCCGCCGCCGACCCCAGGTTGCGATGGACGATGGCGCCCTTCGTGCTGCTGGCCGCCTGGGTAGCTGCAATTGCTTTCGACCTCGTGTCGCCGGCCATCGAACCCTCGATGAACGGCAAACGTGAGGGCTGCATATTCGAGGTCCTGCTCTACGGATTGCCGGGGCTGGCCCTGGGTCTGGCGCTGCTCCGTCGATGGTGGCCGCTGCACGCTGCCAGAAGCGGCCTGCTGCTTGGCCTGGCCGCCGGAGGGATACCAGCACTGATCATGCAGTTCAGCTGCATGTACCTGCCGGCGCACATGCTGACGCACCATCTCCTGCCAGGCATCGCCCTGGGCCCGCTGGGCGCGCTGGCCGGGTGGATCTGGCTGCGGCGGAAATAGTCCGCAGATTTCGCATCGTTTCCAGGCTCCGTTGCGTAGTGGTGAATAGAGGGAAGTCGCGGTCGCCGGACCGCGATCAGCGACCGCCCCGTTCGTCCGTCGCAATAATGGAGCAATAACAATGATCTCTTTTCGCAACACCATCATCGCGGCCAGCGCGATCATGGCTTTCGCAAGCACCGCTGAAGCTGCCCAGTACCGGGTCACGATCACCAATAATGCGACTGCGGGCGGTACCTATCTGACGCCGGTTTGGGTCGGTTTTCATTCCGGGAGCTTCGACTTGTTCGACCCCGGCTCGGCGGCGAGCGGCCCCCTGGAAAGTGTGGCCGAAGATGGCAATACAGCGCCGCTGTCGGCGAGTTTCTCGGGCTCCGGCGTTGACGCCACCCTCGGCGCCGCGCCGATTGCACCGGGCATGAGCGTGACGGCGGATTTCAGTTTGCTTGACGACGGCAGCAATGACTACTTGTCGTTCGCGGCCATGGTCTTGCCGTCATCGGATTTCTTCATCGGCAATGGCAACCCGATGGCCGTCTCGGTAGCGGATCTGCTCGACGGCATGATCGACTCGGTGGTCTACACAGTGCTCGATGTCTGGGATGCCGGCACGGAAGTGAATGACTTTGCGACCTCCGCCGGCAATCCGTTGTTCGGGTTTCCCGGTGGCCAGACCGGTCCCGACCAGGGCGCGGATGAAAACGGTGTCGTGATGCTGGCATCCGGCGCCGACTACGCGAGCTTCCTGAACTTGGGAGACAACAATGTTGCGCCATTGAACTTCGATAACTTCGCCAGCCTTGCGACTATCGAGATATCGGTGGTACCAATCCCGGCAGCGGCCTGGTTATTCGCCTCTGCCTTGGGCCTGCTGGGCTGGCTCCGACGCCGGACTGTCTGAGCCGCCAATTTTGGTTCGGAAAGACCCGGCTGCTTTGCCGGGTCTGACTTTCCGCCTGGATCAGCGGGGCCAGACCAAGGTAAAGCGTTCAATCTACTACCGATCACCAGGAAAAGAGTCAGGCTCTAGCGCTTACGGCCATGTTTTGGCCGCAAATAAGGGCCTCTAAGCGCAGCAGATCAGGATTCGGTTTGTCCCGGCGAATACCAGGTCAGCCTGATCCGTCCTTATTTCCTTGCTGTGATATGGGAATTATCCTGGGGTCTTCGAAAGATATGTTGCAGGGCAGGCGGAAGGTGGGTTTCGCGTTCATGATGCCGGCAACTTGCATGGCCGGGATCACTTTGCAATCGGCTGACTTGACCACGTCGCGCACGGTTTCGACCGCTGAATCGCAACCCAGAACTATCACGGCGTCAAATTTTGTTGCGTATTTCTGCAGTTTCCTGCGTCGGCCTGCGGTCCACATGCAGAGGAACCAATGGTGATAAAGGTTGCTCTTGAATACTTTCGTATTGACGCCCTCTTCTTTTAACCGGGATTGCAGGGCCCGGATATGTTCTTCGAAAGGGGCCGACTTCAGGAAACTCTTGAAAAGTTGAATGAAAGGCTTTCTCTCTCTAACGGCTACCGTCACTGCCGGGCACATGTTGCAGGGAACGATCAACCCAGATCTCAATCCCGCGACCTCGGGAATAACGTCCAGGTCTCTGAGATAAATTGGCATTCGCTTATGCCGCGTCCACACCAATCGGGCAATAGTCTTCTCGCTCTACCAGGTGCATCAGGAACGACAGCTTGGCCATGCCGCCGATCACAGCCATCACGGTGCCCAGTTCACAGATCTCGGCGTTGGAGAAATGCGTGGACAGGCGGGCATAGAGTGCACTGTCTATGTCACCGTCATTGTTGGTCAGCACCATCTGGTCCGCGAGCTGTAACACCGCCTTCTCGGCTTCGGTGAACGGCCCGTTTTCGTAGTCGTGCATCGCGTCGACCTGGGCCTGGCTGATGCCGGCTTCCAGCGCGCCGGGCACGTTCTGCTTGTTGCAGGTGCGGCAGCCGTGCACCAGTGACAACTTGAGTCGCGCCAGCTGCTTGTAGCGCTGGTCCACCTGGCCACCGAAAAAAAGCTTGGCGTAGAATTCGTTCATCACGAAGTTCAGCACATCAGGCGCCTGGGCGAAGACTTCGACGAAGGTAGGTTCGCCGGTGAGCCCATTCAGGGTGTCCCAGGCCAGGCCGAATTCTTCCGGGAGTTCGTTGCGCGGAATCGTGTTGAAGGGGGTGTTGGCCATCATTGACCTCCTGCGTGTCAGCCGGCCAGCCCGTACACGGCGATGCTGGCGATGTTGCGGTTGGGTATCCCGCCGAGGTTGTGGGTGAGCCCGAGGGATGGGGTGTCGAGCTGGCGTTTGTCTGCCCGCCCGAGCAACTGGGAATAGATTTCGTAGGCCATGCGCAGCCCCGACGCGCCAATGGGGTGGCCGAAGCATTTGAGGCCCCCGTCCACCTGGCACGGCATGTCGCCGTCACGGTCGTAAACCCCGTCGAGAATGTCTTTCGGCGCCGCGCTCTCTGCCGACAGGCCGAGATCTTCCATCAGGATCAGTTCGGTGACGGAGAAGCAGTCGTGCACTTCCACCAGGTCCAGCTCCTTGCGCGGGTTGTTGATGCCGGCTTCGGCATAGGCGCGCTCGGCGGCCTTGCGCGTTGTCATGGTGTAGCTGCCGTCCCAGGATGCGTGGCCGGCTTCGACGCCGTTACTTGCCGCAAGCTGCATGGCCTTCACGGTTACCAGGTCCTGCTTGCCGAGACTGCGGGCGATTTCCGGTGTAGTCACGATCGCGCACGCAGCGCCGTCGGACACGCCGCAACAGTCGTAAAGGCCCAGCGGATTGGCCACCATCGGCGCTTTCAGGGCCTGCTCGATGGTGATGGGCCGGCGCAGGTGGGCCTTTGGGTTCAGGGCGCCGTTCTCGTGACTCTTCCACGACACGTGGGCCATGGCCTGCTTCAGGTCGGCCATGGTGATGCCGGCCCGCGCTGCATACGCGCTCGCGAGCTGGGCAAAAGCGCCGGGCGCGGTGTAGCCCGGCATCCACATATCGTCGAAGCTGCCCTTCGTACGTTCCGGCAGACCGGCATAGCCCGTGTCCTTGAGTTTCTCGACGCCGAGGGCCAGCGCAATATCACACGCACCTGCCGCTACCGCATACACTGCTCCGCGCATCGCTTCCGAGCCGGTGGCGCAAAGATTCTCCACGCGGGTGACGGGAATGTTTGGCAGGCGCAGGGTCATGGACAGCGGGATGGCGGACTTGCCCAGGCTCTGTTCGTCGTAGAACACGCCGAGCCAGCCGGCGTCGATCTGGTTACGTTCGATGCCGGCGTCTTCCAGGGCCTCTGCGAAGGCTTCCTGCATCAGGTCTTCGGCACCGGCGTCCCACCGCTCGCCGAAGCGCGTGCACCCCATGCCGAGTATTGCCACCTTGTCCTTGATTCCCGTGGCCATGGCTTAAGACTCCTGAACCGGTGTGGGTTTCCAGAAATAGCGAGTGAAACTCCGCCGGCTATCTACGTCCTTGATTCGAAAGCGCATCTCCAGCGGCATGCCGATGGCCAGGGTGCCCGGTTCGCAGTCCGTGAACTCCATGAAGATGTTGCCGCCGCCTTCCAGTTCCACGTTGCCGTATTGCAGGGGCGGGTTCTGGCTGATGGCGAGCCAGTCTTCTGTGAAAGACTTTACTTTGCCGCGCACGCCGGCCAGCGACATGGCGACCTGGCTGTTGGTCGCCTGGCAATCCGGGTTCACGCAGATGCGGGCCTTCGGGAACTGCACGGTGCCGCATTCCTCACAACGGCCGCCGTTAAAGCCGGTGATGCTGTCGCGGTTGCGGTAAAAGGCCGTCATCGCGGTGCGGTTGTCGAACTCCGCGCGGTGGCCCCAGTCCACGTCCACATCGCCTTGCTGGGCGAGGTAACGCAGGTAACTGGTTTCTTCCAGGCGCCGGTCCAGATGGCCCGCCACGCCCAGCGCCGGCTGGTAGTCGGCGAGCTTCTGTGTGGTTTCGAACAGGAAGGCGTCGGCACCCTGCCCGAAACCCACCACCAGGATCTTTGCACCGGGCGCTGCGTTTTGCAGCGTGCGCGTGAACAGCAGCAGCGCGTGGGCGGCACCCGTGTGTCCGCAGGTGGCCGCCAGGTCGTCATCCAGCGCTGTGTCGGCTATGCCCAGCACCTTGCACAGCTTCGCGCCTACCCGCTGCGGGCACGGAAAGATTGCATGATCGATGGCGGCGGCATCGACGCCAGTGTCGGTGAGCAGCTTACCGACGGTTTCCGGGATGATCTTGAAAAAGCCCTCGTCGCGCAGCCAGCGATCGTCGAGCACGTAGTCGAAACGCGTGCCTTCGGCGCGGTAGTGATCAACGAGGTCTCGGCTCACGGCGCGTTGGCCCAGGCAACGCGCGAGCAATGCGTCGCCGCTGCCCGTCATCAGCGCGGCCGCGCCGTGGCCGATCTGCATTTCCCGCGCGCTGGCCGGACGGGCGTCGCGGCAATCGCTGGCGAGCAGCAGTGTCGTGGCATCTGTTTGCAGCGCATTGGCCAGCGCGGCGGTGCCCGCGCGTTGCGATGCGGACACGTCCAGCGTGTTGATGTGTTCGTCGAAGTTCAGCGCTTCGGCAATGACCGCGGCATTGTCGCGGTCGGCGAAGGGCAAAGTCGTGGAAGCGAGCACCAGGTTTGCGGGGGAGCCGAACTGCTCGAGCCGGCAGTCGCGGGCTGCTTCCACTGCCATGGTCAGGCTGTCTTCGTCCCACGAGCGCACGGCCCTTTCGCCCCGGCCCTGCGCTTTCAGTGCGGGGCTCGTCCAGGCCATTGCGTCGGCGATGACCTTGCGAGGCAGGCGCCGCTTGGGGATGTAGGCGCCGTAAGCGAGGATGCCGCGTTCAGTCATGTCCAGCCGTGCTCCATCCAGTCGTCCAGCAGCGGGGCGACACGCAGTGCTTCGGGAATGCGCTGTGCGCCGAGCCGTCGATCCAGTTCTGCGTGCCAATGATAGATGCGCCGCTCCTGGTAGCTGAGCGGCACGCCCCTGGCGCCCGGCGAGTCCATTGCGACCTGGATCTTCTCCACCAGTGGCAGGTCTTCGCCAAGAATCCGATTGTAGTTCGAACGCCGGGTTGTCCAGACGTCTTCGTTTCTTGCCGCCGGATCGTCCGCAGCAAACCAGGTGACTTCCAGGATCGCGGTGTCGGCTGTCTGTGGCCAGACGATATTGAACGGCAGACCGGCCGGTGCGAGCGGGGTCACCAGGTTGGGAAAGATGTTGAAACTCGCGCTGTTCCGGCGGTCGAAGTCCGTCGTGCCGGCCATCTCCGGCAGACCGCGAGTGCCGGGGTCCTCCCAGTCGGGTTTGCGGTTCGGGCTCAGCATCAGCGAGTGGCCGTTTGGGAAGAGCGTGATGGTCGTGCCGCGGTAATCGAGAAACCGGTCGACGGTGCCGGCATGCACGCT
Source organism: uncultured Chromatiaceae bacterium (assembly GCA_964613615.1). Classification (GTDB taxonomy): domain Bacteria; phylum Pseudomonadota; class Gammaproteobacteria; order Steroidobacterales; genus J054. The sequence goes on along the minus strand of CAZTIB010000156.1, from coordinate 3,079 downwards.
CTTCAGGTGGTAGACCTCGAGAAAACCTTCCAGCAGCAGTTTCACGTTGCAGTGCACTTCGAAAGTTTCGTGACTGACCAGGCGCAAGCTGTCCAGCGGCAGCGACATGAAATATTCGTGTACCGGCCCGAGGTAATCCTTGAGCGCCGGCGCGTCCGGGTCTTCGGTGATGAAGAGCCAGTTGCCGAGGCGTTCGCAGCGCACCGGCACCAGGTTGCGGCAACTCCTGTCCAGGCCGATGAAATCGCGCCGGTCGCGCAGGTTTACCAGCTCGCCGCCCAGGTTATAGGTCCAGCCGTGATAGTTGCACACGAGTCCGCCGTCCAGCGTGCCCGCCTCTGCGGTGACCAGGGGTCCGCCCCGGTGCCGGCAGATGTTGTAGAAGGCGCGGATGTCGTCGTCGTGATCGCGCAGGATTACGATGGGCGACCCGTTGCGCTGCCAGAGTTTGTAGCTGCCGGGCGCTGGTAGTTCATCGACATGGGCGGCGTATAACCAAGCCTTGTGCCACAGGTGCTCCGCTTCCAGGGCCAGGAAGTCGCCGTCGGTGTACCGACCCGGCGGTATGTCCGGCAGCGCCGGGAAACCAGCGGGTGGCTCCCGCCGGGCCCGTTCCGATTCGATGCGGGAGGCCAGTTTTTCAATGACTTGGGGGCCCATGAATTCAGTATAAGGGAGCGTCTCGGCGATAAGAAACAGGCTTGACTGTTTTTTTTAGGGGGGCGCGCGTAGGATTAAACGCCGTTGTTATCGACAGGCTGCAGCCCCATGGCCGACATCATCCTGCACCATTTCGACCTGTCGCCGTTCGCCGAAAAGGCTCGGCTGGCGCTGGGTTTCAAGGGCCTGGCCTGGCGGTCCGTGCAGATTCCACTGATCATGCCCAAGCCGGATCTCGAGGCGTTGACCGGCGGCTACCGCAAAACCCCGGTCATGCAGATCGGCGCCGACATTTACTGCGACACCCAGCGCATTGCCGCGGAACTCGAGCGCCGCTACCCGGAGCCGAGCCTGTTTCCGGACGGCAACGAGGGTCTCGCATTCGCGCTGTCCGCCTGGAGCGACAAGGCCTTTTTCGAACCGGGCGCGGGTTTGTCCATGGGGACGAACGCAGAAATTCCGGAACCGCTGCTGGAAGACCGCAAGGCGTTCTTCAATTTCATGGACTTCGACACGCTGGCAGACAGCCTGCCGCATCTCTACGGCCAACTGCGCAGCCATCTTGCGCTGGTGGATCGCCAGCTCGCCGACGGCAGGACTTACCTGCTGGGAGAACAGCCGGGCTGGGCCGACATACTCGCGTATTTCCCGGTGTGGATGTCCCGGGGCAACATCGCCGATATTGAAGGCGTGCTCGCGCCGTTCAACTCGCTGGCTGCGTGGGCAGACCGGGTGGCTGGATTTGGTCACGGCGAACGCACGGAGATGGAAGCGGAAGAAGCGCTGCAGATCGCCCGCGACACGCCGACCGAAACGGCGACCGAAGTCGATGCCGATGATCCGCTGCAACTCGCGGCCGGCAACCGCGTGACCGTGGCGCCGGACGATTACGGCATCGTGCCGGTCGCCGGCGAACTTGTGCGCCTGACCGTTGATGACATTGCGATACGGCGTGAAGACCCGCGGGCCGGTGAGGTCGCGGTGAATTTCCCGCGGCGCGGTTACAAAGTCGAAGCCGTCTGACAGCATCAACGGCCTGCCCATGATCGAGCTTTACTATTTTCCGTCGCCGAACGGGCTGAAGATCGCCATCATGCTGGAGGAGTGCGGTCTGCCCTACGAAGTGAAGCCCGTCAACATTGGCCGGGGCGAGCAGTTCCACCCCGACTACCTGGCCATCAACCCGAACAACAAGATCCCGGCCATCGTCGATCGCGCCACCGGGATACCGGTGTTCGAAAGCGGTGCGATCCTGGTATACCTCGCGGAGAAGGCCGGCCGCTTGTTGCCGGCGACGCCCGCCGAACGCATGCAGTGCCTGAGCTGGTTGTTCTGGCAGGTCGGCGGGCTGGGCCCGATGGCAGGCCAGGCGCACCACTTCCGGGCCTTTGCAAGCGAAGAGGTGCCCTACGGCATCAAGCGTTACACGGACGAATGCAATCGGTTATACGGCGTGATGGATCGGCAGCTCGCAACACATGACTATCTGGCCGGTGACTATTCCATTGCCGACATCGCGTGCTGGCCCTGGGTTGCACCCCACGAGCGCCAGGGTCAGGACCTCGGTGACTTCGTGCACGTGCAGCGCTGGTTCGAAACGCTACGCGAGCGCCCGGCGGTGCAGCGTGCCCTTAAACTGGGCCAGGAAAAGATGATGGATCGCGAAGGTTACCGCTTTCTCTACGGCCAGACGGCCGCGATGGTAGACGAGCAGGCCGATGCGCAGGCGGCGCGCAACAGCGAGGGCGGGTCATGACCGACATCATTCTGCACCACTACGACGCGTCACCGTTCACCCAGAAAGCCCAGCGAATGCTGGGGCTGAAAGGCCTGGCCTGGCGTTCCGTCGAAACGCCGATGATCATGCCGAAGCCCGACCTGGTCTGCCTGACCGGCGGCTATCGCGGCACGCCCGTGATGCAGATCGGCGCGGACATCTACATCGATACCCAGTGCATCGCGCGGGAACTGCAGCGCCGCTATCCGTCGCCGACCCTGTTTCCAGGTAAAGACCCCGGGCTTGCCTACGCGCTGGTGAAATGGAGTGATGCGTTCTTCCAGGCGGGCCTGACCATGGCACTGGCGATGCTCGGGCCAGACTGGGACCCGGCTTTTCTCAACGACCGAAAAGCGATCTTCACGAACCTCGACTTCGATCGGCTCGATGCAGACGTGGAGCACGCGATGGCCCAGTTGCGCGCCCATGCGGCGCTGCTCGACGCGCAGCTCGCTGACGGGCGCGCGTTTCTTACCGGTGATCAGCCAGGCCTGGCGGACCTCCAGGCTTTCGGCGTGCCATGGTTTACACGGGCCGCCCTGCCGGTCGCGAACGAGCTGCTGGCCCGATTCAAGCATTTGCCGGACTGGGAGGCCCGGGTTGCAGCATTGGGCCAGGGCGAACGGGCCGACATCGATGTGG
>CAZTIB010000155.1:0-21593 GCA_964613615.1 uncultured Chromatiaceae bacterium | reverse complement strand
GAACTGGGAATTACGCGCAGCCGGGATTTTTCCCGTCGCGAGCAGCTACGATATCACCTGCTGATGCGCCTGTTCGGATTGCGGCTGGACAAGGCCGTGACGCGCAAGCGCTTCGGAGATCGGGCGTGGCGTTCGTTGTTGCCGGAGATAACGGCGCTGAAGCTGGCGGGTGCGATCCGGGAGACAGGCGACGAGTTGCAACTGACGGATCGCGGTATGTATTACTGGGTCGTTATGATGCGGGAATTTTTTACGGGCGTGAACCGGTTTCGGGAGGCGATGCGGGACCAGTGGCGGTCCGGTTCGCGGTCTGTGCCTGCGCCGCGAGCTGAAATGGAGGGGATAAAACAATGACCGATGATCGAGACGATAGCTCCATTTGGCGGCGGCCACGCGCGAGGTGGGCGTTTGGCATTCCGTTGGGTGCCGTCGTCGCATTCTTCGTCGGCGCAGCGGCGCTCGGCACCTTCAACTGGGTGATTCACCAGACGAGCACGAACGAGTTCTGTTTCGTTTGCCACTCGCACCAGGCCTTCATTCGCCCGGAGTACGAGGCGTCTAGTCATTTCAGCAACGCATTAGGCGTGCGCGCGGATTGCGCCGACTGCCACCTGCCCCATGATTGGTGGTCCCTGGTCTACACGAAAATCGTAGTGTCGGCCGACATCATCCCGGAATTGATGGGCAAGCTGGACACGGCAGAGAAGTATGAGGCGCACCGTGCCGAGATGGCCGAGGCGGTATGGGCGCAGTTCAAAGCCAACGATTCACAGTTCTGTCGCAACTGTCACGATCCGGCGGCGATGGATCCGGAACAACAGAGACCGATGATCGCGCGAATCCATGCCGGTCTGAAGCCGGGCGGGAAAACCTGTGTCGATTGCCACCGCGGGCTGGTCCACGCGCTACCCCGGCAGGCGGCAGCAGAACAATGAATGTCGTCATTACCGGCAGCACCAAGGGCATTGGCCTGGGCATGGCCCGCGAGTTTTTGCAGCGTGGCCACAATGTCGTGATATCGAGCCGGCGCCCTGACGCGGTGGAGACGGTAGTCAACGAACTGCGCCAGGCCTACCCGGACCGCAGCATCGTGGGCCAGGCCTGCGACGTGGGGGAGTACGCCGATGTAGAAGCCCTGTGGGCGTGCGCTGCCCGGGAACTGGGCCAGGTGGACATCTGGGTGAACAATGCCGGTCGGGACGGGGTCAAGGCACCCTTTTTCGCGGTTCCGCCGGAAGACTACGCGCTGACCCTCAGAACCAACCTGCTCGGCGTGATGAACTGCTGCCGGGTCGCAATCCCCGGCATGTATGCCCAGGGCAGGGGCCGGATATTCAACATGGAAGGCTTCGGCAGCAACGGCCAGGTCCGGCCGGCTGTCGCACCTTATGGGACCACCAAGTATGGCCTTGTCTACCTGACCAAGGCCCTGGCCCTCGAACTGAAAGGGACACCCGTGAAGATGTGCTACCTGAGCCCGGGCATCGTCGTCACCGACCTGCTGGTCCCGCCCCCGGAGCAACGTGGCGAGCGCTGGGAGCAGAGCAAGAAAATACTGAACATCCTTGCCGACACCGTCGAGACGGTGACGCCTTACCTGGTCGACGGCATGCTGAACACGGACAAGAATGGTGGCGCGGTGCGCTGGCTGACACGCAGCAAGGTGAGGCGCCGGTTTTTCATGAGTCTCTTTCGCAAGCGCGACGTGTTTGGGCCACTCGGCTACTGACTTCGACGATTAGCGTTGCGGCTCGAAGCGCAACCGCACAATGCTGGTCACTGCCATAGGTTCGCCGGCAACGACTTGCGGTTTGAAACGCCACCTGGAAACCGCGTCCAATGCAGCTTGGTCGAAGACCTCGGGCGGTGACGAGCCCAGGATCTTTACGTCGCTGGTTTCCCCATCTGCGTTCACCTGGAATTGCACCTCCACCCAGCCGCGCTTCTTGCGCGCAGCACGCGAGCGCGGATAGCGCGGTTCCACGAAGCGGTCGAAGTCGAGTTCCGACATCGCAACTTCGGGTGGAGTTGGCGGCCCCGGCGCAGGCAACGGGCCGTAGTCATCCGGCGACGGGCTGGCGCGTTCGGGGACCGGGGGACCGAAGGACGCGGTCAGCTTTGGCAGTTCGCCTGTATTGTCGACATCGCGTTTTGCTGGTGGCGGCGCCTCGCGGACCCGCTGTGGTGTTGCCGGGGCAGGGTCCGCGGCTTGCGTTTCGGCGACTGAACCGGCGGACTCACGAGTTGCAGGGGCAGGAGCCGCAACTTCCCTTTCTGTCACCGGCGCGGGTTTGGGCTGCGCCTTGGCCTTAGGTTGGGGTTTCGGCTTGGCTTTGGGTTGGGGTTTCGGCTTGGCACGGGCCAGGGGCGCTTCGTCGGGTACGGCAATCTGAAGCGTCTCACCTGCCTCGCGCGCGGGCGGCGACACCGCCGGCGTTGCTGCGACCGACGCAAGCTGGGCATCGGGCTGCGGATCATCCGTCAGCCCAGACTCGACTGCCACCAGCGCTACGGATTCCAGCGTCGCGATATCTTCTGCCGCGACGGAATCATCTTGAGGCTCTGCAGGGAGTTCGATGAGCACAAACGAGATCGAGTCTTCCATTCGTTCTGCCGGCACTGCACCGGCAGCGGTTTCTTCCAGCCGCGGCATCGGCGCGGCGCGTGCGGCAGGCGCAACGGCCCGCGGCGATGCGGCGACCGGCATGGGTTCCGGCCCGCTGGTCCAGAACCACAAGGCTGCGCCCGCGCAGGCCAGAACCGACGCAGCGATCAAGATAGGTCGGCCCCAGCCGGAACCCGTGTCGTCGAGCTCCAGGGATCCCGTCGCCAAAATGTCGCTGTTCGGCGCGGCCTCCGGCTGCGCTTCGGGCGCCAGGGCCGCGACGGTCTGGCTCGTCGAGGTTTCCGCCGCCGGCTCAATTGCAGCTTGGTCCACTGCTTCCCCTGGAACGGCGAGAGGCTGCTCCGTGCCGTCTGCAGGCGGGGCTAGAGTTTCCGCCGTCGCGCTTTGGCCAGGCGCGGCGGGCGGCGCGGTAAAGGCTTCCAGGAAGCTGGTGACATCGGCCGGGCGGTCGGCACGCCGGAAGGCCAGGCCTTTCAACAGGGCCTGCCAGGCCTGGTCAGCAAGGCTGGGCACGCGTTGCGGGACAAGCCCGGAGGCTTCCGCGTCCAGCGCATTGCTCTGATCGAAGGCGCGCTGCCCGGCGAGCAGGCGGTACACCACCAGTGCGAAGGAGAAGACGTCATCGCTGGGCGAAGGGGTGTTGCCTTCCAGGACTTCGCAGCTGGAGTAAGCGGGTGTTCTGGCTTCGAGGCTCCCGCCGTTCTTCCCGGCTGCGTCATGGGCCGCGCCGAAATCCAGGAGCTTCACCTCACCATTATGGGTAACGAAGACGTTACCCGGTTTGACGTCGGCGTGAGTAATGCCCTTGGCGTGGGCGTGGGCGAGTGCGGCGCCGAGGCCGAGAATGATGCGCTTCAACTGGTTCACGTTCGGCGTCTTTTGCCGCGCGCGTTCGAGGAACTGAACCAGGGATTCACCCTCCAGCCATTCCATCGTGATGAAGCAGCTGTCGCCGTCTCGCTCGAAATCGAAAACCCGAACGATGTTGTCGTGCGACAGCGAACGGCAGTTCCTGGCTTCGCGCTCTAGTACCGCGAGGGCCTGGGGGTGCCTGGCGAATTCCTGGCCAATGACCTTGACGGCAACCCACGGATCCGGATCACCTGCCTCTTTCCTGGTGCGATCCAGTGCTTTGTAGACGTCGCCCATGCCGCCGGTATGCGCCCGGGACACGATGACGTATCGGTCGCCGAGCAGCGTGCCGGGCTGCATGTCTGCACCGTTTGCTTGCGCGGTCGCGGTGGCCGGGACAACGCGATCTTCCAGGACTGGCGGGCCGGACGCTGGCCCCTGTGGCGCTATAGAGACCCCGGTGTCACTCAAGGAGTCTGCGGGCTGCGGTGCCGTACCAGGATCCTCCGACCAATCCGTCGGCGCATTTTCAGATAGCGCGTGATCGAGTTCAGCGCTAATGCGTTCCCACACTGATTCCACGAGTTCGTCGGCGCGCAGGGCTCGGTCGATTCGTTCCTGCACTGCGTGGGCCGCTGTGACATCGTGCGCAAGGATCTCCGACACCGACGTCAGCAGAAAGTCCATATGGACGCGACCCGCGAGGAATTGCTCCAGCACCTGGAGCACGTCCTCCAGGCTGGGTGCAGTGCTTTGCATGTCGTGTCCAGCGGCCATAGCATTTCCTGCCGCCCGCGCGTCGCGGCAGTCCTCAGGGACAAAAAGTGTAACCGTCGCAAGGCCTTGAAAACGCTTGACTGCTTCACGTTATCGATCTGCCCTTGTGGCCACGCGGAGGTGGTTGACATAACTGCGGCAAAGGCGCGCGGAAAGAGACATTCGTCACACCGCGGGGCCTATGGTGGCAGCGTGCTAGGCTCGCAAAAAGGTTCGATGCCCGGATGACGGACACTAGTAATTTGGCCGACTCGGCCGATCTGTGGAATTTTGCCGTGCAGCTATACGGCCGCCCGGGTGTTGCCGAGGCTTGCGTCGATTTGCAGGACCGGTGCGGGCTCGATGTCGACCTGCTGCTGTTTGCGGTCTGGTGCGCCGTGGTCGGGCCGGGGCAACTGGATGTGAGCGCGTTCCGTGAGTGCATCGCTGTCACTGACGCGTGGCGCGAAGGCTTGCTGAAACCCCTGCGGGCGCTCCGCCGCCACAGCAGCGGCGGGTTCGACCCGATTCCTGAAGCCTCGACTCAAGCCATCGCCGGGCAGCTGCAGGCGGTGGAGCTTGCCGCCGAGCGCGTGGAGCTGGAGCTGCTGGAAAGCTGGGCGGCCAGCCGCGGAACCTCCGGGCCCGCGCCGGAGCCGCAGGCCGCCGCGGCGAGCAACCTGGTTGCCTACCTGGCGGCGGCCGGCGTGGCAACCGGGACAGCCGCCGCGGCCATGCGCCTGGTGCTGGCCGCGGCCTTTACCAGATCTAAACCGGCTTGATGGCCAGCACGCCGGCGTTTTCCCGGCCATCCATGCGGCCGAGGCCGGCAAAGTCGCTGCGGTCGATGAAGCTGGCACGCTCGATGCTGAAGCCGGCTTCTGTGCAGGTGCGCATCAACAGTTCCGTGTCCAGCAGGTTCATGAACGGCGGGCCCTTGATCGGCCGGTCGGCCGGGAAGGTGGGCAGGTAGTTTTCCAGGGCGATCATCAGCCCCGGCCAGCGATCGCCGCGCTCCCGACGCGCTTGGAACACCGGGATGAACTTGCGCCAGATACCGTAGGGCGTGTCCGCAACCAGGTACAGCCGGCCACCGGGTTTCAGCCAGCGGTACATGTTGCGCACCGATGCATCGACGGCGCTGCCGTCGAGAAAATGCAGCACGCGTGAGCACAGGATGGCGCCGAAAGCATCGGCTTCGAAATCGACTCCAGGCAATTGCCCTTGCACGCACTCCAGCCGGTTGCGCTGCTCGGTGGGCGCGGAGTCATGAAGAATGTCCAGGTGCCCCTGTTCCATGTCACAGGCCACGACCCGGGCGCCCGCGGCAAGGGCCGGCAGTGACGCGACGCCGTAGGCGCAGCCAACCTCGAGTACCGGGTCCGCGGACATGCTCGCGAACTGGATGAAGTCGTCGGCGAATTCGTCCAGGACCTCGAACATGAAGCCGGTGCCATTCAACGTCGGCCGCATGTGGGACTGGCCCCAGGCAGCGCTCGCCTGTGATGTTTCAGCTGCCGGGCCTTGCGACTTTTTGTCCACCATAAATTCATGCTACCGCCCGCCAGCGTGGTGCCACAAGCGCGGAAGTGGCTGCCGGCATTGTCGCGGCTGTCACGCGGTCGCTGGCCTACTTCCTGCTTTTTGGCCACCGACCAGCTCCTATACTTGCGTCCGCTGGCGGGGTAACCCGCGCGCCGCAGTAACAAACGGGAGCCCAGGGGGTAAACACATGCCGGAGCACGATATGTCCGGACCGGAATTCATCGCCGTCGCGCTGCAGGTGTCCGTCACCGGGGTCAATCGTTGCCCGGACAGCGCCAGTGCCCGCGTCCGGATCGCCGAGAACATTGCCAGGATCCAGGGCTACGCGACGACCGCGTCGAATTTCTGCGAGTGGTTCTATGGCGCGCCGGTTCGCCTGGTGGCGCTGCCCGAATATGCGGTCACCGGGTTTCCGCTGAAGGAGACCCCGGCGGAGTGGCGCGAAAAGGCGTGCCTGGCTTACGACGGTCCCGAGTACGAGGCGCTCGGTAAGGTCGCCCAGGACAATGACATCTACCTGGCCGGCAACGTCTACGAGGTAGACCCGAATTTTCCGGAGCTGTATTTCCAGGTCTGCTTCATCATCGCCCCGTCGGGCGACGTCATTTTGCGCTACCGCCGCCTGACCTCCAGCTTCGAACCCACTCCCCACGATGTCTGGGACAAGTATCTAGACATCTACGGTCTCGATGGCGTGTTCCCGGTGGCGAAGACCGATATCGGCAACCTGGCCATGATTGCGTCGGAAGAAATCCTGTACCCGGAATTCACCCGGATGCACGTGATGCGCGGGGCAGAAGTGATTATCCACCCGACCAGCGAGCCGGGCAGCCCGCAGCTCACTATTAAAGAGATCGCGCGTCGCGCCCGGGCCGTGGAGAACATGGCGTACGTGGTGTCGCCCAACTCGGCAAGCATCGAAGACATCCCGATCCCTCCCTACACCTGCAGTGCGATGTCCAAGATCGTAGGCCCCCACGGCGAGGTCATGGTCGAGGCCGGCGCGGGCGGCGAGAGCATGTCGGCCAACGCGGTGCTGGACATCGGGGCGTTGCGCCGGGAACGCCGGCGCATCGGCATGGCGAATATTCTATCGCGCCAGGCTTACGGGCTGTTTGCCGAGAGCTACGCCCAGGCGGACTACCACCGCAGCAATTTCCTGCTGCAGGACGGTGAGGTGGTAGAGCCGCCGGACCGTCTGGTGTTCCGCAAGCGCCAGGAAGAAAACATCGAGCGGTTGATCAAGGCCGGGTTGCTATAGGGTCTGCGTTTGCGCGCCTCGACCCGGGTGGCCTAGGATCGACGCTCTGACATTGTTCCAGCTGCCTTGGAGAAGGGCCTGATGTCCTCCATGACTGCCAACCGGCGGGAGTTCCTGCGCGGCAGCGGCGCCGTTGCCGCTGCACTGTCTCTCAAATACGGGGCTCCGGCCTCGGCCCAGGGCGCCGCCGACGGTCCTTACGGGCGGTGGGAAGACCTGATGCGGCAGAAGTGGACGTGGGACCGCGTGGTGCGTGGCAGCCGCGGCCTGAACTGCACCGGCCACTGCGCGATGAACGTGTACGTGAAAAACGGCATCGTCTGGCGCGAGGAGCAGCAGGGCGAGTACGGCCGTTCCGGGGACGATACGCCGGACTACGGCCCGCGTGGTTGCCAGAAAGGCCTGCGGCACGCCAAGTACATGTACGGCAAGCAGCGCGTGCTGTACCCGATGAAGCGCCTTGGCGAGCGGGGTGAAGGCCGCTGGGAGCGCATCAGCTGGGACCAGGCGGTCAACGAAATCGCCGAACGGTTCATCGACCACGCGGTTGCCGATGGCCCGGAATCCATCACGCTGGCCATGGGTACGCAGATGACGTTGAAAAGAGCGTCGTTCGCGTCCCTGTTCCGCTTCGCCAACATCACCGGGATCATGGTGCCGGAGACCTTTGCCGGCGTTGGCGATCTGCCGGTGGGCGCCTACATGACGCTGGGTTTCGAGTTGCCGGGCGACAACATGGCAGCGATCTTCAAGTCGAAAGTCTGCCTGGTCTGGTTCTGTAATCCGGCGTCTACACGCATTCCGGACGCCCACTTTTTCTGGGAAGCCAAGTACAACGGCACCGAGGTGGTGGCAATATCGCCAGACTTCAACGCCACCGCGATGCACGCATCCAGCTGGCTGAACCCGAAGCCGGGCACTGACGCGGCGCTGGCGCTGGCGATGGCCCAGGTGATCATTGCCGACGGCACCATCGATTGGGAGTACGTGCGCGAGCAGACGGACCTGCCGTTCCTGGTGCGCACCGATAATCGCAAGTTCCTGCGCCTGGCAGACATCGATCCGGAGGTTGCAGGTGGCGACACTGGCTTTTACGTCTGGGACGAGAATACGGGCCAGCTGACCCGCGCGCAGGCGACCGGTTTTGGCGCGACCGCCGGGCGCGGCGGCCAGATGGAGACCGCCGCAACGCTGCGCCTCGGCGATCTGAAACCCGCACTGGAGGGTCGCTGGACCGTCGACACTGCGGCCGGACCGGCGGAAGTAACCACGGTCTTCGAGCTGACCCGCGAAATGCTGCAGGGCTATACGCCCGAGCGTGCCCAGGAGATGACCGGCGTGCATGCGGACAACGTTCGCCAGGTCGCGCGGCAATTCGCGGCCTCAGAGGCCAGCATGATTTTTGCCGGTTACCGGTCCTGCAAATTCGTGCACGGCGACAAGTTGCACCGCGCGTGGCTGTTGATGTGTGCGCTGACTGGTAACACCGGGCGCGAAGGTGGCGGCATGCAGACCACCCAGCTGCCGCGCGGCGATGGCCTGATGAAGTACGCCTTCAACGGCGTCGGGCCGCGATTGAAAGTCGCAGCAATTTCCATCTGGGACTATGCACACGCAGGATACGAGAAGACCAATCGCAAGATTTACGGCGATCAGCTGGCCGACCGCGTCGACGACGCCTACCGCGAAGCGGTTACCAATCGGTGGATCCCGGACTACGGCCGGATTCCCTGGAAGATGGGCATCATGGCCGGCCACAACCCGGGCAACTGGCGCGCCAACGGCGAGGGCTGGCAGAGAAACGCGATGCTGCAGCTCGAAACCATCGTGGCCATGACGCCGAACATGAGCGTCACGGCGATGTACTCGGACTACGTGTTGCCCATTGCCGATCACTATGAGCGCCAGGACTTCGTGATGGAAGGCCGGACGCCCTACGTGCAGGTCATCGATCAGGCCGTGCCGCCGCTGGGCGAATCGGTGGACGACTACACTGCGCTGAGTCGCCTGATTAGTGCCATCAGCGATCGGGCCGCAGCGCGCGGCATCGCGCCCATCGACCACACGGTGTTTGGCCAGACGGTGAGTTCCGACTACAGCAAGGCCGCCGACGAGTTTCACACACTGTATACCGACGACGGCAAGCCCTTCCGCACGAAGACCAGCGCCGACGGCGCGCAGTACATCATTGAGAATTCACCGGGCATGTCCAAGGTGTCTTTCGGCAAGCTGCAGGAGCAGGGCATGATCCGCACCGATGATGCCGAGGGCGTCCAGTTCGGGCCCGATTCCTCTTTCAGTTACTACGTGCTGGCCAGGACACGGGACAAGAAGCCCTACGACACGCTGACCGGACGTCAACAGTTTTACTTCGACCACGATGTGTTCCTGGAGGAAGGCGAAGCGCTGCCTGAATACCGCGCGCCGCTGGCGATCAAGGATTACGGGCTGCGCCTGACTATGGGCCACGCGCGCCACGGTGTGCACAGCATGTACCGCGACGACGCGCTGCTGGTCAGCCTGCAGCGTGGCGAGCCCGACGTATTCGTGAACCCCGACGATGCGGCGGAACGTAGCGTCGCGGACGGTGACCTGGTGCGGGTCTACAATAGCTTCGGTTCATTCGTGGCCCAGGCTCGGGTCACGCCGAGCAATCAGCCGGGCACGCTATTTATGTACCACGGCTGGGACCCGATGATGTTTCGTGCCCGGGAGAACTTCAGTTCTGCGATTCCCACCGGCGGATTGCTGAAGCGGACGTCGCTGGTCGGCGGCTACGGGCACCTGAGTTACAAGCCGCCGGTGTATGTGCCCAACCAGACTTACCACGATGCCACCTGCGAATTTGAGAAATATGCCGCCTGATTTCGGCAAAACATCACGGAGCAAGATGAATGGGTAAACAGGTCGCGATGGTCATTGACCTGAATAAGTGCATCGGTTGCCAAGCCTGCACTGCAGCGTGCAAGTCGCTGTGGACCGATGAAGAAGGCCAGGAGTCCATGCTCTGGAATAACGTGGAGACCAAGCCGGGGCCGGGCTATCCGCGCGGCTGGGAAGAGCAGGGCGGTGGCTGGAAGGACGGTGAGCTGCAGCTGGGCGAACTGCCACCCGACGAGAACTTCGGCGGCGAGGTGCCGCTCAACTTCGGGGCCGTGTACTTCGAAGGCACCGCAGACCGGCTGAAACAGGAAAAGCCGATGGGTTATGGCGCGAACTGGGACGAAGACACCAGTTCCGGCGAATACCCGAATAACTATCACTTCTACCTGCCGCGGCTGTGCAATCACTGCACCAAGCCGGCGTGCCTGGAAGCGTGCCCGGTGCGCGCGATCTACAAGCGTGAGCAGGACGGCATCGTGCTCGTGGACGAAGACAAGTGCCAGGGCTTCCGGCTGTGCAACCGGGCCTGTCCTTACGACAAGGTCTACTTCAACTACGTCAAGAACAAGTCGCAGAAGTGCATCTTCTGCTTCCCGCGCGTCGAGCAGGGCGTGGCGCCGGCCTGCGCGCGGCAGTGCCCGGGACGGCTGCGTTTCGTAGGTTACCTGGAAGACTCGGGCCCGATTGCGAAACTGATCAACGAGTGGAAAGTGGCGCTACCACTGCACCCGGAGTTCGGTACCGAGCCCAACGTGTACTACGTGCCGCCGATCCTGCCTGCGTCCTTCGACGAGGAAGGCCGCTTTTCCGACGAGCCGCGGGTGCCCATGGACTATCTCCGGTATCTCTTCGGGCCTGAAGTTGACCAGGCGCTGATTACCATCATGGAAGAAATGGACCGCAAGAAGGCGGGCAAGGAATCCGAGTTGATGGACCTGCTGATCGCGCGCGACTGGAAGTCGCTGTTCAACATTCCGGACGTAAGAGTTGCCTCAACCGCTGGCGTCAGTCTGCCGCCAGGCGGCTGACAGTTCTCACCAGGGATTCTGCAACGCCGCGCAGCCGCCCGCGGTCTGCGTCGTTAGCCAGTTCGCCTTGCGCATCAAAGGCATCGTGTGCCTGCCCCAGCGCCAGCTGTTCCGGGATCACCGTCACCCCGATATTGCCGAGTATGCTGCGCACCGTGACGAGCCCGCGCAGGCCGCCCAGCCGGCCGGGTGATGCGGACAGCAGGGCTGCCACCTTGTGCTGGTAGGGCGAGATGTCCGGGGCGCCGGGCTCGGACCGCGATACCCAGTCGATCACATTTTTCAGCAACGGACTGATGGAGCTGTTGTATTCGGGCGACGCAATCAGCAGACCGTGGTGGCTGGAGATCAGTTGCTTCAGTTCAATTGCATTGGCCGGCAGGCCTTCGTCCGCCTCCAGGTCGCCGTCATAGATCGGCAACGGGTAGTCGCGCAGTGCAATCAGCGTGCAGGCGAGGCCGGCCTGTTCGACCGCTCGGGCGCCCGCGACCACCAGCGCTTGATTCAGGGAGTCGCGCCGGGCACTGCCGGCAAGTGCCAGGATCTTCGCTTGGCCGTTCATGCTCTAATCCACTTAATCTTGCTGCGTGAACTCCAGTAGCTCAACCACGTTGCCGTCCGGATCCCTGCCGTAGGTCACAAAGCCGGTGTCCTGGGCCTGGGGCGGGCAGTGGAACCGCATGCCGGCCTGCTGCAGCCGGTCATATTCCCTGTGAATGTCCTGCACCTGCAGGCACACGTGTGTAATCCCGTACTCGTTCACCGGTCGATCGATTGTTTGCGGAGCGGCAGCCGGTGACGAAAATTCGAAAACTTCGAGAAAGCTGTCGCCGAGCTTCAGCATGGCGGCGCGTGCGGCGGAGTTTTTCAGTCCGGTTACGGCGTCGGCCTCGTCACTGCCGGTGTCCCATTCGAAGGTCCAGGCCACCTCGCAGCCCAGCGCTCCGCAGTAGAACTCGACAAAGCGGTCCAGGTCCGGCGTGGAGATCGCCGCATGATGAAAGCCAACGAGCATGGGTCCAACCCCCTGGACTGTGCAGCGTAAAGCGGGAATTATTACACGGTGCATTGCGACTGACGCCGCCCGCCAGCACGACGGGTAAGAATTTCCGACACAGGCTGCTAGAATGTCGCCGGCCAGCCTGTCGCCCGGAGGCGCTCCGCCCAGCCGACAGGGAATGATAATAAGGTGGCGGCCAGCACAGCGTCCGTCGCCCACTAGTGGGGAATACCATGGATCTGTTGAAAGTCCTGATGGATAGCGCAGGCGGGAGCGGTGCGAGCCAGCTGGGGAGCCAGTTTGGGCTCGATTCGTCGGCAACGTCGAAGCTGCTGGGGCAGTTGCTGCCGGCGCTGGGCCAGGGCTTGCAGAACAACTCGCGATCTGCGGGTGGGCTGGACAGCCTGATGAAAGGTCTGCAGAACGGTAATCACCAGCGATACCTCGATGACCCTCGTAGCTTGCAGGATCCCGCCACGGTAGCCGACGGCAACGGGATTCTGGGGCATATACTCGGCAGCAAGGACGCGAGCCGGAACGTGGCCGCGCATGCCGCGCAGGAAACCGGCGTCTCTGCGTCGGTGATCAAGAAAATGTTACCAATGGTGGCTGCAATGGCCATGGGCGCGCTGAGCAAGCAAACCGATAGCGGCCGGCGTCTCCAGGACGATGGCGGTGGTCTGCTGGGATCACTGCTGGACAGTAACCAGGACGGCCAAGTCCTCGACGACGTGATCAACCTCGCCCGCAAGCTTTTCTAAAAGCGCCTGGACGAAGTACTAACCTGATAGGAGTCAACCATGAGTATTCTGGATTTCGCGCGTGATCTCGGCCGCCAGGTCTTTGATCGTGACGATGTCGCTGCCGACAAGATCAAGCAGCAGCTCGAGATTTCGCTGTCTGGTATCAAGAACCTGGACGTACAGTATGACGATGGTGTCGTCACCCTATGCGGTGACTGCGTGGTCAAGGGCGACCGGGCCCAGGCGATCACGATTGCCGGCAACATTAAAGGTGTGGAACGGGTGGTGGCCGAGCAGCTGAATCCGGCGCCCACTGCCCCGGAAGAGCCTGAGGAAAAAGACGAGTTCTACGAGATTCAGAGCGGCGATACGCTGGGCGCGATTGCCAAGCGCTATTACGGCAAGGCATCGGCCTACATGCAGATTTTTGAAGCGAATCGCGGCGTGATCGAGGACCCGAACAAGATCTACCCGGGGCAAAAGATTCGGATCCCGCTGGACTGAGCTGCGGCCGCCCGGGCGGCGGGCACGTAGCCGTTGAACAGGGCAGTGGCTAAGGCTGGCGGCGACCAGCCCGTCGTGCAATCCCCGCCGCTGACCCTCTACGTGCACTGGCCGTGGTGCATTCGCAAGTGCCCGTACTGCGATTTCAATTCGCACGAGCTGCGCATCCCGATACCGGAACGGGCCTACGCCGACGCGTTGCTTGCGGATCTCGAGCAGGCATTGCCGCCACTGGCCGGCAGACCATTCGCCACAGTCTTCCTGGGTGGCGGGACACCCAGCCTGTTCTCACCGGCCAGCATTGACAGGCTGCTGGGGTACCTGCGGCGGGGCGGGCATCTGCAGGCTGATGCCGAGATTACGCTGGAAGCGAATCCGGGCACAGCAGATGAAGACCACTTTCGTGGTTATCGACATGCCGGCGTCAATCGCCTGTCGCTGGGCGTGCAGAGCTTTGACGACACTTGTTTGCAGGCCCTCGGCCGTATTCACGATGCTGACGATGCATTTCGGGCTGCGCAGTTAACGGCCGACATTTTCGATAACTTCAATCTCGACCTGATGTATGGGCTGCCCGGCCAGACGCGGGCGGGTGCGGCGCGCGACGTGACTGCGGCGCTGACCTTCGGCCCGGCTCATTTGTCTTGCTACCAGCTCACCCTGGAGCCAAACACTGTGTTTGCCAAGTATCCGCCCACACTACCGGACGAGGGCGCGCAGGCGGCCATCGAACAGCAGGTGGAAGACACGCTGGAGGCAGCCGGTTACTCGCACTACGAAGTGTCCGCCCACGCGGTGCCCGGCCGCGAGTGTCGGCACAATCGCCACTACTGGGAATTTGCCGACTACCTGGGCATTGGCGCCGGCGCGCACTCCAAGCTGACGGTGGATGGAGGCGTGTACCGCGAAGCGCGCGTTCGCGTTCCCGAGAGCTACATGCATCGTGTTGGTGACGGTCGACACGTGGCGCAATGCCGGACCCTCGACCCAACTGATCTCCTGGCCGAATTTATGATGAACGCCCTGCGGCTCAGGAACGGGTTCCCGCTGGCGCTGTTGCCCGAGCGTACGGGTTTAGAGGCGGCAAGCTGGCGACAGCGCGTTGACCAAGCCGCAGCACGGGGCCTGTTGCGGCTGACCAGGTCGCACGTTGCGCCGACCCGGTTGGGCCGGCGTTATCTCAACCAGCTGGCAGCCCGGTTCTTGCCGGAGTAATCACGGAGTCACCCTGGGGCGCCGTGCGTTGCCGCCCAGCTAAAGCCCGCTGTAGTGGCTGGCAAGATCGTTTGACACTCGATAGCGGGGGGCTGGAATCAAACGCCGCCAGATCGCATCGGGCTCGTCGCTGAAAATCAGTTCTGCGCTGGCCGCGGCCACATGCCAGCTGCCCCGGGCCAGCTCGGCATCGAGCTGGCCGGGAGCCCAGCCGGCATAGCCCACATACATGCGCAGCCGCGAGGGGTTGATTGCCCCTGACGCCAGCAGTTCATTGCTGAGTGGGGCGAAATACACGCCGGGAAAAATCATCGCGGCTGTTGCCGGCCGTTGTTCCGAGCGCACCAGGGCCAGCACGCGCCGCTGCTCTACCGGCCCGCCCAGGTACAGCGGCCCGCGGTAGTCAGCCAGGCCGGGCAACCGGGGTAAAGCACTCGACGGGGTCAGGGAGGAGGGCCGGTTGACAATGAGCCCCATCGCGCC
The DNA here is from genome assembly GCA_964613615.1 of uncultured Chromatiaceae bacterium. Classification (GTDB taxonomy): domain Bacteria; phylum Pseudomonadota; class Gammaproteobacteria; order Steroidobacterales; genus J054. The sequence continues at coordinate 6,697 of CAZTIB010000155.1, read as the reverse complement.
GGTTTCGTCGTAATGGATCAGCAGAACGACCGTCTCGGCGAAAGCCGGACCCTGCAGCTGGCGCGACGCCACAAGCAGCTTGCCCGCGCCGGGGATTTCTGCGGCGCTGAGATCGACGGCCAGGAGACAACCAACCAGCGCCAGACATAAAAAGCGGCGGCCCATGGAGCGGAGACTACACGCAACTTCGCGGCACTGTTAAGTGCCGGCGTGCCCGCAACGGTGCAGGCCCGTGCTAGCCCGCAGCTGACCGTGTGGGGGTCTGCACACAAGAAATGCCCGTGCCGGGACGTTGCATGCAACAGGATAGGAACAGTCACGGAGTCGGCGACATGAGCGGCAGCGATCAAGCAGTGGAAATTCCCGCGGGCAGCGCGCGGTTCGGGCCCAGGCGCCTGAACCTTTGGATTGCACCGGGCGTGTCCCGGCTGAACATGTACACGCTGCTCTTTGGTTCGTTCTTCGGCATCGCGATGATGGGGTTCATCAATGCGAGCCAGCCTTACCTGTTCACCGAAGTGCTGAATATTCCTCTGGACGAACAGGGCCCGCTGGCCGGTAATTTGACCTTCGTGGCTGAACTGGTGGTGATCCTGACCATCGGCCTGGTCGGCGCGCTGTCGGACAAGATTGGCCGCAAGCCCATCTGGGTGGCGGCTTTCCTGTTGTTTGGCATCGGCTATTTCCTGTATCCGCTGGCCCGGAGTGCAGAGCAACTGACCATGATCCGTGTGGTCTTTGCCTTTGGTCTTGCGGCCAACACGGCCATGTTGCCTTCCGTGGCCAATGACTACCCGCTGGAGCCGTCGCGGGGCAAGATGATTTCCGTCTGCTTCATGCTCAACGGCCTGGGTTTCATCGTCTTGTTGACACCGCTGCGTCTGCTGTTGCCGTTCATTTCCGAACTCACAGACGGCGATCCATTCCTGACCGCTCGCTACTGGATCTGGACAGCGGCCGGAGTTTGCCTGTTCGTCTCCACGGGTCTGCTGATCGGGCTGAAGCCGGGGGTTCCCGGGCAGCTGAGCAGGCGAGAGGGCATGCTCGCGACGCTGCGAGTCGGGATTCGGGCCGCGAAGCGAATCCGCATTGCGCTTGCCTATACTGCCGCCGTGGTGGCCCGTGGCGACATGGCGGTGCTCAGCACTTTCTTCGTGCTGTGGCTGACCCAGGAGGGGATCGCTGCAGGGATGGACACGTCGGCTGCCAGTGCCGTGGCGCTGAAGTTCTACATCCTGATCCAGGTCTTTGCGCTGTGCTGGTTGCCGGTTATGGGCTTCCTGATGGATCGCATCGACCGGGTGGCTGGGCTGGCGCTGGCGATGGTGCTGGCAGGCGGGGGTTACTTCAGCCTGTTCCTGATCGACGACCCCCTCGGGCCGCAGATGTACCTGTCGGCTGTGCTGGTAGGTATGGGCGAGATATCGGCGAACCTGGCGTCCCTGACGCTGATCGGCGCCGAGGCCCCGGAGCGGGGCAGGGGCGCGGTAATCGGCCTGTTCAGCTTCTGCGGCGCCATCGGCATTCTGATCGTCGCCAAGGCCGGCGGCATTCTGTCGGGCATGTTCGGCCCCGTTGCCCCCTTCATGCTCGTTGCCGCTGCCAATACCATTGTGCTGGTCCTGGCGCTGCTGGTCCTGGCGCTCACGAGGGATACCGTCGCACGACCGGCGCGCGCCTGAACTTGCGCGCATTTTCGCCGTCTGCTGCGCGCGGCCTCGCTGGCTGCTCGTTGCCGAAACGGCTCCCCAGGCAACCGGCTGCTGCACTTGCCACTTAAGATTCCGTCACTTGTACAGCGTTCCTCCATTCTTTTCGAGCTCGACTAATACTCCCATCCTGACTGTAATGAATTCGTCACTAAATATTGTTAACTTGCTGCTCTCGGTCCCGATGACAAGAAGTAATGTACCGCCACGCTATATCCTCCAGCATCCTGATGGATGTTTCCGAGATGCGCATTGAGTATGTGCGCTGGTCGGGCTCGGACGACGAACGACAGGTCGTGAACCGCCTGTACGAGACGCCGGCCACCTATCGTTACTGGGAGTGCTTTCACGCGGGACTTATGCGCGCGGTGGGTGATGGCAGCTCTCGCAAGGGACAGTTGAGGAGAATGCGCCGGACTTGCTTCCAACTGATTCACCGTCAGGCGCTTTTCGAGTTTCTCAGGGCATCGTCGGTGACGGGCAAGGAGCGTGAAGCGTTGTTTGGTGTACTGCATGGCACCCAGGATTATGCGAAGGCCGTGGTAACCGAGCATGGCCGTTACCTGCAGTCAAACTCGAGCCTGTTCTGCGCTGACCACCTGGCCTTCTCGGTCATGCGCGACATAGGCTTCAGCTCTGGACTGTCGCTATATCGAAGCCGTTACCTGGAGTATTTCGGTCACTACTGCAGCTGGATACTCGCCGAGTCGCGGGGCCATGATTTCTCATTGGGCTGCCTGGTGCCCCATTTGAAAAAGGAACTGCAGATCCTGCAACACGAGTTGTTGGCCTTGCCGGCACCGATTCGCCCCGTAATGCAATAATTCGTCTCCCGGTTAGCCTTCGGAATTGCCCTGCAGGCGGTAGAGTCCGATTACGCTTATGGTCCGGGCGCCGCCCCCGGCAGCGAGGCAGCCATTTCCCTGCGATGGTCGGAGAGTTTCTCGGCCTCGATGAACACCCGGCGAACACTCGAATCGATAGCCTTGATCTCGCGAGTCAGCCCCGTCACGCAGCTTTCTACGTCGTCGGAGTTCATGTTTGACTCAAAATCGACACTGATGGTCACCAGGATAAAGTTCGGCCCCATGTGCAGGGTCGCGACTTCGTTCACCGTCAAAATCCCGGCGGAATTTTCGATCGCGGCGTGAACGGCCTCTCTGATCCATTCAGCAGCGCTTTCACCGATCAACAGGCTCTGCGTTTCGTAGGCAAGCCACACGGCAGTGGCGGCGAGGATCAGCCCGATCACCATTGATGCAGCACCGTCGTAGACGAGGTTGCCGGTCTGGTCCGCCAGGTAAATGCCCACCAGGGCCACCAGCAGGCCCAGCATGGCGGCGCCATCTTCGAACAGCACGACGAAAAGGCTCGGATCTTTGCCCCTGCGCACGGCTTCGAGCACGCTGAGTTCGCCGCGCCCCGCGTTGAATTCGCGCAGGGCGATCATGAAGGCGCCGGCCTCGAACACGATAGCCAGCGCCAGCACGATATAGTTGATCACGACATTTTCCAGCGCCACCGGGTTTTTGATGTGGGAGTAACCCTGGTAAAGGGAGATGCCGGCGCCGAGGGCAAAGATCAGGATTGCGACGGCGAAAGACCAGAAATAGACTTCTTTGCCATGACCGAAGGGGAAGCCCCGGCTCGGTGGGCGCTGCGCGCGCTTCAGGCCCAGCAGCAGCAGCCCCTGGTTGCCGGTATCCACCAGTGAATGAATGCCTTCCGACAGCATGGCCGAGCTGCCGGTGAAAGCGGCTGCGCCAAATTTCGTGATCGCAATCAGCGAGTTACCGATCAGTGCGGCGAAAATTGCCTTTCTGGATGATCCCGCCATCGCGTGGTTCCATGACAGCCCCTGGGTTCGGGCTGGCGAGCAGTGTCGGCAAAGCCCGGCGACGATGCAATGGCCACCGGGGATCGGGATCGTGGTTCCATTGCGCGGATGGACTTCGTGCGCCAGCTGCGTGCGACATCTCAGGGTCACCACCGGGCGGATTGGCCGCTGAGCAATCCGTCGGAGCGTAAATGAACCAGCTAAGCTCCCATGCTTGAGTACCGCCCACTGGCGCTGCGGCCCGATGTGCCGTGGTAAATACGGATGGCAAGCAATCAGCTGGAAACAAATACTCTTTATCAGGGTATGTTGACCGGTGGTTGTGCGCGCCGGTAACTGACGGATAGCAATAAGTGGTCGAAGTTTATCTCGGCATAAAGTGGCTGCATATCATTTGCGCCGCCATTGGCTTCGGCTCCAATGTCACGCACCTGTTCTGGATTCTGGCGGCGAACCATGACCCGGTGAACCGCGCCAACATTCTGCGACTGGTCAAGAAGATCGACGATCTGATGGCCGTGCCTGCCTATATTGTCGCGGTGACCTGCGGCTCCATCATGTGGTTCTGGCAGTGGCCCGGAAATTCTTCCTGGCTGATCGCCAGCGTGATACTCACAGCCGTTCTCGCCACGACGGGGATCATCTACGGTCCGTTCATGAAGAAGTGGATTCGCATGGCCAGCGACGGGCCGGCAGATGACGGGTCATTGTCCGTTCTGGCGCGGCGTCTGACGTGGCTCTGGGGCGGCATCACGATCAGCGCCTTCATCATCCTGTTTCTGATGGTCCGCAAGCCGATGCTTTGGTAGCCGGAGCCCCTTCCCGAATACGCCGTGCCGGGTTTGTTAGCCGATATGCTCGGCAAAGAACTGATTCAGCAGCCGGTCCTGCGGGTCCATCTGCTGCCTGAGGTTCCGGAACTTGGCCAGCCGGTCGCCATAGGCCTTCGTCGCCTGATCCGGTGTAAAGCCACGGGTTTGATTAAACAGCGGAATGCCGCCGAAACGTCCGGCGATGGCGGCGAAATCGATCAGGAAGTCGTCCCAGCCTCCCGTAACGGTGGTGCGAAGACTCAGCGCGAAGGTCGGCCCATCAAAACTGGGTGACAGCAGCGCATTCTGGTCCTTCGGCAACCGGTGGACGATGGCCGGCAGGTTGCAGCGAAAGCCCACCGTCTTGTAGTGCCGCTGGCAGTATTCACGGTAGGAGTACAACGCGGCGCCAAATTCCCGGGCCGGAAAGGCCCATGTGCTCTGCTGGATTCTTGCCGTGGGGCCGATACGCCGGAACTTGCCGGTTTGCTCCATTGCATTGCTGCCGGCATCAACCAGTCGGGTGTTAACCAGCGCCTGGGTGGCCGCACCAAAACCGTCGATCAGCGGGTCGCGCAGACGCCGGCCGGGAATGCGCCGCAGGTGGTGCACGAGGTCGGGCAGCATCTTGTTGGTCAACCAGTCGCCCAGCTTCCATATCGATGTGCGTGGTTGGCGGGCGGCCATGCTCGCGTCGCGCAGCTCGATGAATGCCCGGTTGCGAAATGGCAGCAGGTAGATCTTGACCCCCGCCTTCGCCGTGGCGAGCTGCGGTACCAGCTTGGCGAGCTCTGCAAAGCCCATTTTGCCGTGGCGCACGGTATAAAGAGACTGCCTCCGTATTCGCAGGGTCACGCTGTGCACAATGCCCATCAGGCCCCAGCTTTGCCGCAGCAGCTGCAGCATCTCCGGCTTGCTGTCGTCAAAGTCCAGCACCCGGCCGCGGGCCGTGACCAGGCGCACGGCGCATACGGACGCGGCCAGGTTGGCGTCATCGACCGCAGTGCTGCTGAACAGCGAAGCGCCGCTGACAATGCCGCCAATGGAACGGTCCAGCTGGTCGTCCGTGGCGAGTAGCTCGAGCCCGCGGTCGGCAAGCATTCGCACCAGGTCGCGGAGCCGCACGCCGGCTTCCACAGTGACCGTTCTTCGATTGAGCGCAAGCACGTGTTTCATGGCGCTCATGTCGAGTTCTGTACCCCCGTGCACCTTGGCGCACCGGGTGGCAGAGCTGTTGGCGCCCTGGGGCCGGACCGGGGACGGAAAGCGCTTGCGGTCCGCCAGAACCTCGACGATTTGATCGATGGTGCGGGGCCGGGCGCGCAGCGGCTCGGCCGGCGTTTCCAGTTTTCTGAATCGGCCTGTCAGGCGGGCAATATCGGGCATCCGTGCACCTCGCGTCGATTGATATGCAATCACCGCTCTAGTGCGCAGGAATACCGGTTGAAAGGGGCAGATTCCGCCCCGGAGATTGCCGGCAGTCCCGCCGCCCTAGGATCAGATCCCTTAGACCGGTGACTTTGTGTCCCCGGCTTTCACCGGGTTTACCCTTATCAGCTGGTCCCGAATATGGCGCAATTGCGCGCGCCATACAAGGGAGGGCATCTCGCAATCAGAATGGGTTATGTAAAAAATGTTGACAATATAGGGCCTGGGGCGCTCCAGGCCTCGCCAGCAAAGGTTTTCCGCCGGTTGGGTTTGCAATTTGGCGCCATATTGGTAATCTGTGCAAGCGCCGTTCTTAAAGATGCGCCCCGATGAAAAATAAGGGATCACGCCACCCGGTGGTGTGAATAAGAGATAACGAAAGGGAAGGAGTGACTTAAACATGCGTGCATTCGCAAAAACAACAATGCTGGCCATCGCGCTGCTGCTCACGATGCCGTTTGCGGCTCAAGCCACGAGCATCCAGGTATTAGGCGGCCAGACCAGCGTGCTATTCGGCAACGGCGCTTTGGCAAGCCTGGGTCTGGAGATCACGTCCGTCACGCCCAACGTGAAGGGCGCCCTCGGGCCAAACTCGGTTTCATTTGGTATCAATCCGCGTGACGCGATTGGCGACGCGCTGGATACCACATTCGTTTACGACTCGCCTAACTTCGCACCCTTCAGCGGTGCCATTGAGCACAGCGGACGCGTGCAGTTCAACGGCAATATCGAAGTCGGCGACTTCACGATACGGGCTGCGGAAGGGCGGCCTGACGGCACGTCCGGCTTCGTCGTGGAGAGCAACTACGGCTTGATGGGCATCCTGTTCGACATCGCCAACCCGATCATCGAAGCGTTTGATAATTCGCTGGTCATTGCAGGCGACATCCTGGTATCGCCGGAACTGGCGG
>CAZTIB010000154.1:0-6165 GCA_964613615.1 uncultured Chromatiaceae bacterium | reverse complement strand
GAATACCTTTGGGGCAAGCGCGAGAACAAGAACAACGATGATGGTACGGCCAATCGTATTCAGGCCACCACCAAGTTCAAATTCTGACAGCCATGTTAAATGTAGATCTGTTGAATCGTCGTAACGTCGCTGTACCTCGCGGCATTGCGTCTGCTGCGCCCATCCCACTGTGTGTGTGCGATCGGATACGCAATCTGGATAGTCAATATTGACTGATTCCAATATCGTCGTCTGGCTGATTTAATCCCGATTCACAAAGCCCCGCCTTGAGCGGGGTTTTTTGTGCGCAATGATTTGTCGGCAGGTCAGGGAGGGGCAGGTTAGTTTGGAGCAGGCTGTCGCTGCGTTGCGTCAAGTGGCGATAATGATGGAACAGGAACTACTTGTAGCCTGCATGTCACACCACGCCCCTGCTGCGACAAACCCTGGTGAGACACGCATGTCTGGCCGCCCATCCGCGAGGCGGTGGTTCTGTCGGACGAGATCGCGTTTATAATGTTAACCGTGTTAGCTAAAATGCGGACTTCGGGGCCGCTGCCGGAAGCCGAATCAGGCCAAGCAGCAACAGGTCGTGGATCAAGCCCGGCGGGCCAGCGAGGAGACCCAGAGAAGTTGACGGATGCGGGCATACCCGCATCCATTTATTGAGGCCTGGCGAAACGCAAGAAGAGTTCAAGGGGACGTTCTCCGCCTGCCTCGAAGCCAGGGGCTACACGGTGAAGTGACTCTTGGTCCAATTTTCGTCATACCACCTGGGAGGCCTGGTGCGAGAAAAAGATAGCAGCCCGAAATCCAGCCTTTTGAACGCCACCTTCCGCTCGATCGAGGAGGTGAACGAGGTCACCCACGCATCGGGCTGGGATGGAGAGTTCCGCCAACTAGCCAAGGGCCGGGTTACAAGCAGATGGCATTCGCTGCATCTCGGCCCGTCTGTACTCTCCTGTCATCGCCTGAATAAACGCATCCACGTTTGCCAGACTCCCCCCGGGGGGTGTGTGGCGTTGGCCATCGTGCCCCCACCCTACTTCCTGTTGGTCGACGGCGCGGAGGTTGGGAACCACCAAGCGATCCTGATGCACGCGGACTCGGAGGTGGACTTCGTTGTCCCGAATGAATCTGCATGCGAGACGCTTGCCATACCCCAAGCCGTTTTCGAGGCGAGCTCGCGAGCGCTCTTCCCCCGGATGCACGACGTGAACGGCCGGCCAGTTCGCGTGTTTCAGTGCGTCCCGTCTCGCTGGTCGGCGTTGCGGCGGGAAATGACACGCCTGCTGCGGGACGGCCAGATGTCGCCTGAGGATTTCTCCCACCTGTTGACCGGGTACCTCGACTTGATGGCGGGCGAGTCGGAGAACGGCTCCACGGAGAAGCGCCTCGGCAACGTCTCAGTCCACCGCATCGCACGGCGCGCGCAGGAATACATCGAGGCGCATTACCCCGGCACGATCCGGATGGAAGACCTTTGCCGCTACACCGGTGTCTCGCTGCGCAGCCTCCAGCGTTGCTTTGCCGAGTACTTCCAGGTGAGTCCTTCCGATTACATCAAGTCGCGCCGCCTCCACGCCGCGCGACAGGGTCTCGTGGCCGCTGACTCCTCGCACCTGACCGTGACCCAAATCGCCAGCGCCAGCGGCTTCACCCACCTCGGCCGTTTCTCCGTCGACTACCGCGAACATTTCGCCGAGTCGCCGCGGGAAACGCTGGCGGGGCCGGCGCCGCGCTGGCGAGAACCCGTTCCGTGGGGACAGGTTAGGGCCCCCATTCAGATTCAATAAAATACCCGAACCAGGTGCCTGCCGGGCAGCCTGTCGCAATCCGGATAGTGAAGCCTGCGCGCCGAGTGCTAGCGTCGTACCACTTGGGAGGGCCTGGTGCCCGGATAAAAATTCCAGTCCGAAATCCAGCCTTGCGCACACCACCTTCCACTCGATTCAGGCAGTGAGCACTGCAGCGCTTGACGGCCTGATACGGTAGTTTGTCGTGCCACTTTTTCGATGGCCGCCTCGGGCGGACTAAAGGGTCTCGGATGGATCTTCAAGGCCTGCTCTATGTTCTGCTGATTTATCTCGGTGCCACGGCGCTGTGCGTGGCGCTGTTCGACAAGCTGGGCCTGGGCTCCGTGGTGGGCTTTATCGTCGCGGGCATTGTGATCGGTCCGCATACCCCGGGGCCCATCGCCACGAACGACGTGGCGCAACTGCAGGGCATCGCCGAACTGGGGGTGGTGCTCTTCATGTTCATCGTCGGGCTGCAACTGCGGCCACGGCAGCTCTGGGCCATGCGGGGCCAGCTGACCAAGCTGGGAGGCGGGCAGGTACTGCTGAGCGCAGCAGCCCTCACGCCGATGCTGGTTTTTGGTTTCGGCAACAGCTGGCCGACCGGCGTCATCCTGGGGCTGGGACTGGCCATGTCCTCCACGGCGGTGGTGCTGACCATTCTTGCTTCACGGGGTGAAATGGCAACGCGTCACGGCCAGAGTATGTTCGCCACGCTGATGGCACAGGACATCCTGTTTGTATTGATCATGGCCCTGATTCCGCTGCTCGGAGTCAGCATGGCGGCGGCGGACCAAGAGCCGATCTGGCTTGAGATCCTGGCCAGCGTCGGCGTGCTGGGCGCGATTCTGCTCGGCGGCCGCTTCGTGCTGCCCATGGCGCTGGGCTGGGCCGCCCGCACACGTAATCGTGAAGCTTTTGGCATTCTGCTGTTTCTCGGCGTGATAGCCGCCGCCTGGGTGTCCGAGCTGGCTGGGATCTCCATGACGCTCGGGGCTTTTCTGCTGGGGGTCATGCTGTCGGCCAGCGACTATCGCTACCAGGTGGAAGCGGTCGTGGAGCCCTTCAAGGTCCTCATGATGGGCCTGTTTTTCGTCTCGGTGGGCATGGCCATCGAGTTCGATGCCCTGGTGTCGGACTGGCAGAGCCTGGTCCTGCTTGTGGTTGGCGTGCTTGTCATCAAGGGCCTGGTGCTGGGGGGCTTGTGTCGCTTGCTGGGACAGGACCGGCCCACCGCGATTCGGTCCGCCTTCGGCCTGGCCCAGGTAGGCGAGATGGCCTTCGTGATCTTCACGACGGCGGCCGCGGCCGGGCTGCTCGACGCTGAGGGTAAGGCCCTGGGTTTCCTGGTGATTTCAAGCACCATGGTGCTGACGCCTTTGCTGTTCAAAGCGGGGGATCGCCTGGCGAGGGCCCTGAAAAGCGCGCGGGAGGTTGAGCCCGAGGCAGCGCCGGAGGAACTGCACAATCACCTGGTTATTGTGGGTCTGAACAATGTTGGGCGCCTGATAGCCCTGCTTGCGGAGCAGGCTGAGATTCCCTACGTGGCCTTTGATAAGGAAATTGACGAGGTGAATCGATGTCAGCGTGCCGGACGGTGTGCGCGTTTTGGTGACATTCGCCGGGGTGCTGTTCAGCAGGCCGCCAGTCTGGGTCGGGCCCGGGCCGTGTTTATCGCCACCATCGACAAGAACCGGGTGCGTGCGATTGCGTTGTCATTGCGCACGGACTATCCGCAACTCCAGATTTTTGCCCGGACCGAAACCCTGCGCGAAGGGGCCTATCTGCGCGAGCATGGCATTCACAACGCGGGCACCATGTATATAGAGAGTACCCTGTTCCGCGGCGGGCAACTGCTCAAGGTGCTGGGGGTTCCGGAGGAGCAGGCCGGCGAATTGATCGAGGACATGCGCCGGGATGACTTCAGGCTGCTCAAAAAGGCTTTTAGCGTCGCGGACTAGACCTTTCCCGCGCCGAGAAAAGCGCCCCACCGCGATGCCCGCGACAATCAGGCTCCATTTCGCAAAGTCTCGTATAATTGCAACCATTCTTAGGAAGCTAATGACTCCTATCCGTTATACCAGTCAGGGTCAAAAAAATAATAAGCGAGAGCGACCAATGCCCCAGATACCGTCTTATTCGCTGCGCGCTTGCCACGTGTCCTGGCAATATTTCCCGCACTTCGTGGTTGCTCTTGTCCTGACCGCCTTGCTCGCTGGCTGCGGCAAGCCGAAAGCGCCGCCGCCAGCGCCGCCGGAGGTGACCGTGATGAAGGTCGCGGCGAAGGATACGCCGGTCACCTTCGAGTACGTCGGCATCACCGGGAGTTCGCAGCAGGTCGAGGTGCGTGCGCGTGTAGACGGTTTCCTGGACCAGCGGCTGTATACCGAAGGCAGCATCATCAATAAGGGGGACGTGATGTTCCGGATGGATGTCAAACCCTTCGAGGCACAGCTTGACGCCGCCAGGGCCGCGCTGGCCCAGCAGGAGGCCCGATTGTGGACTGCGCAGGCCGACCTGAAACGGGTCAAGCCGCTGGCCGAGGCCAATGCTTTGAGTCTGAAGGAACGCGACGATTCACAGGGACGGGTCAACGCGGCCGCTGCTGCCGTGCAGATGGCCAGGGCCGAGGTAGAGACGGCTGAACTCAACCTGGGTTACACGACCATCTATGCCCCGGTAACGGGCGCGTCCAGCTTCGCGCGCATTCAGAACGGTGCCTATGTCGACCAGCAGAACAGCCTGCTGACCTATGTGGCCCAACTCGATCCCATGTGGATCAACTTCAGTATCTCTGAGGACGAGATGCTGTCACTGCGAGGCCAGCAGAAGAAGGGACAATTACGCATGCCCCAGGGCGAAAAGCTGAATGTCGAACTGGTGATGGAGGACGGTTCAGTCTATCCGGAAACCGGCCGGATCTTCTTCAGGGATGCCAACTACAGCACCGATACCGGCACCTTCCTGTTGCGCGCCACCGTTGCCAATCCCGATCAAAGTCTGCGACCGGGTCAGTTCGTGAGCGTGCGGGTGAAAGGCAGCATCCGCCCGGATGCTGTAATGGTGCCGCAGCAGGCCGTTCTGCAGGGTGCCCAGGGCTTTTTCGTCTGGATCGTTGACGGTGAAGGCAAGGCGCAGACCCGCGCCGTCGAGGTTGGTGACTGGCAGGGTGAGAACTGGTTTGTCTACAAGGGGCTGTCGAACGGGGACCGCGTGATTACGGACGGTATCGTGCGTCTCGCCAAGGGCGCCGAGGTCAAAATTGTGCAGGCGAAGGACAAGACCAAAGGCGCTGTCCAGAAGGATACTCCTGCCGCCGCCGCCGACAAGCCCAAAGCGGCCGCCGAGTGAGCCGGTAGACGCCGCCGATGTTCTCCCATTTTTTCATCGACCGGCCGATCTTCGCGGCGGTAATTTCGTTGGTGATTATGATCGCCGGCGCCGCGGCCATGTTCAACCTGCCCATCGCCCAGTACCCGGACATCACGCCGGTGCAGATCCAGGTAACAGCGACCTACCCGGGTGCCGATGCCCAGACCGTGGCGCAGAACGTGGGTGCACCCATCGAGCAGCAGGTCAACGGCGCGGACAACATGATCTACATGCAGTCCACCAGCTCCTCGACCGGCAACTACACGCTCAATGTCTACTTCGAGCAGGGGACCGATCCCCAGCTGGCCCAGGTCGATGTGCAGAACCGCGTGCAGTGGGCCACGCCCCAGCTGCCGTCGGCGGTCACCGCACAGGCGGTCATCGTCAAGAAGACCACCCAGAGCTTCATGCTGATCATTGCCCTGTACTCGCCTGACGAACGTTACGATGCGGACTACGTGGCGAACTACGCCAACATCAACGTGCTTGATGCCATCAAGCGCATCAACGGTGCGAACCAGGCGTCGATCTTCGGGGTGCCGGACTATGCCATGCGCGTCTGGCTGCGCCCGGACCGCATGGCGCAGCTCGGCATCACCGCCACCGACGTGGCCAACGCGGTGAGCGAGCAGAACCAGCAGTTCGCTGTCGGGCGCATCGGCCAGTCGCCCACGCCCACGCCGGTGCCGCAGACCTTTGCGGTAACCACGCCGGGTCTGCTCACCGAGCCCGAACAGTTCGAGAACATCATCCTGCGCGCGGACGCGAGCACCGCGGCGATTACGCGTATCAAAGATATCGGCCGCGCCGACCTGGGGCGCAAGGACTACTCGATCCGCTCGAAGTACCAGGGCAAGGAAGCGACCCTGATCGTGGTCTATCAGCAGCCTGGCGCTAACGCCCTCGATGTCGCCGATCAGGTCTACGCCACCCTGGACGCGCTATCCGCGAGCTTCCCCGACGGACTGACCTACGATATGGCGCTGGATACCACCAAGTTCGTCAAGGCGTCCATCGA
>CAZTIB010000153.1:0-8733 GCA_964613615.1 uncultured Chromatiaceae bacterium | reverse complement strand
CACCAGTTCCTGCGGCACATCGGGCTCCTCGATCAGGATCACCGCGGTGGAGGTGTACATCGTGGGCCAGGCGATGGTCACTATCACGCCCACTACGAAGACAATCGCGGCGGTGATCAGCCCCAGCTTCTTGCGCCGCCGAAGTGAGGCGAGCAAATCTCCCAAGCCCTTGCCTTCTTCGGCAAGAAAATCCCTTTCATCAACCATAGAGCCAACAGAACCTTTTAGAGTTCAGATATTTACGTTATTGTGTAAAAGTATAGCGCGATCCGTCGCACGATTGGTCCACAAACCCGCCACTTGGTCTCTTGCTCCAGTGGGCCGCCAAGTGCGCTGGCGGGTTCAGCTTCCCTGAGAACGGTATCGTAGCAGGGAAGTTAATTGTCCTGACGCAGAATACGCTATACATCGCTGTTTCCGTTATCTTGTTGCCATAATGCGACAAAATTCCCGGCGGGACGGTCGTGTCAGCCTGCGTTGCCTGGACAGGGGCCGGCTCAGGCGCAGGCCCGATGAAGGAACTCGGGCGCCGGAGATGGAAGACGGCGGTCGCGAGTTCACCAGCAGTGTCAAGCATGGGTATTCAAGTTCTCCACGGCCAGTTGCCAAAGCCGCTGAATGGCTCGGTAGACGGGGCGCCACGCGGCAATGTCGCCCTGGCTGAGCGAGATTCCATCCGCGGCGCGATAGCTTTCGAGCAGACCGCCAACTTCGGCAGGTGCGAGACCATTGTGCTCAGCCAGCACGGCGAATTCGTACCGGGGCTCGGTCAGGCCGGCGTACTCCCAGTCCACGAGGCTGAACTCCCCGTCCGGCCGGCGGATCAGGTTGGCCGGATGAATATCGTTGTGACAAAGGCAGAGCGCGGCGCTGCGGGGTAGCGTGGCCAGCAGCAGCTCGGCGTCTTCGGCGATGGCACGCGCACCGGGGTCCGCGGCCAGACCCGCGTAGCGCCGGAGCGCCGCTGAAAGGTCGACGGCAGGCGCCGGAACTTGCAATCGGTGCAGCCGGGCCAGCAGACGGCCAACCGCGCTGAGGACTTCGGGTCGGCGGAATTCGGCGAACTCCAGGGCCTGGCCTTCGATGGCCGTGACGGTGAGCAAACCCCGCACTGTATCCGCCGCCACCGGCTCTGGCGCCAGACCTTGCGGGGCCAGCTGCTCCAGCAACCGGAACTCGTTCGCGCGATTCAGACCCAACTTGCCGGCGACCGGTTTATCTATGGTCAACACCCAATGCGCCTCACGCCGCCGCAGCAGCCAGGTGGCGGCCACCGGGCCATCTGCAAGTTGGCGCACCACTTGGGCGCCCCCCAGCTTCGGGAGTGCCGCTATTGCCTGTTCGGGTGTCATGGGGAACGGCTCGGCCTGGTTGCTCCGGTGGTCATGCGGGCAATTCCTGCCGTGGCGAGTGCATGCTCTTGCGCCACGTGATGTAACCCACGACCACGAGAATCAGGTAAACGACGAAGAGCCCGGCGGTCAGGTACAGCTCGCGGCTCACGTACAAAAACACCGACACGCTGTCGATCACGAACCAGTAAATCCAGTTCTCCAGGATTTTGCGGGCCACCATCCAGGTGGTCACGATGGCACCCCAGGTGGTGAAGGAGTCCGCGTATGGCAAGGCGGCTTCGGTGTAGCGCGAGAGGAGTGCTCCACTGGCGGCAGCGGCGGTGAGGACCGCGATGATTGCTATTGCATGATAGGACCATGGCCAGGTGGTGACTGGCAGGGACGCTAGTGATGGGTCACCACCGGTGGTTGTTTTGTCGCGGCTGAAGCCGCTCCTACCGGGACCGTGCATGCCGCCGCTGCCGGTGGTCCATTGGCGCCAGCCGTAGATGGCTATGGCGATGTAGAAGAGCTGCAGGGCAGATTCCATGTAAAGGCCGGCGTTGTACATCAGGAAGATGTAGATGGTGGTGCTGGCGATGGCGGCCGGCCAGCACCAGGGGGACTGGCGGATGGCGAGGGCCAAGTAGGCCAGGGCGAGCAAGACGGCGGTGATTTCCCAGGCGGAGGTCATTTCAGGCGGAGGTCATTTTGGGATTTTGGTGGGAGGGGCTTTAGCCCCGACAGGCATTCCAATGCCATGGTGGGCTCGCAGCCATAGTCGCGGCTGAAGCCGCTCCCACAAAGACACAGGCCCCTGATGATGTTGGCCCTTCATACGCTGGGGGTGCTGGCGATGTCGAGATCGGCATTGAGGTATTTGACTACGAAGACCTTGGTGCCGTCGGCCTGCATCGTCTCGCGCATGCAGCGCTGTATGGCACCCGTCACGGCGTCGTAGTCGCCGCGCACCTGGGTGCTTAGCTGATTGGTGACGATTTCCAGGCCAGGCTGTTCACGTAATTGGTGGATAAAGGCCTTGATGTCGTTCACGAAGGTTTCGGTCAGGGGGTAGAGGCTGATGTCGGCGGTGATTCTCATTTCAGGGTTCTCGGGTCAGCATGTTGTTGGGGCTAGTGGGAGCGGCTTTAGCCGCGACAGCATTCCAAGGCCTCGGGGACTGGCTCAGCGTTGATCGCGGCTGGTCGCTCTCGCACATCCCTGTGCTCGCCGCTCTCGGCCATCCCTGGCCTCCGCGGCATTTGAACATCCCTGTTCGGCACACGGCATAAGGACCTCCTGTCCAAAAAGCCGCTCCCACCAAGAAGGCCGATCCCACCGGGAGTTCTTGTCGGGGGACTCACAGCGAGTACCTGATGGTGATGCCGACATGGCGCGGGTCGCCGAGGCGTTCGTAGAGCTTGTCGGGAAAGGCCGGGGGTTCGTTGCCGAAGAAGAAGCCGCGCACCGCGTAGTCTTTGTCGAACAGGTTGCGCACCCAGGCAGCTACGCTCCAGTTGCCCCACTGCCGGCCCATGCGGAGATTGACGACTTCATACGCGTCCGACTTCTCGTCATGACTGAAGTCGAAGTAGAACTGGTCGCGACCGGTGAGGTCGCCTTCCGCGAACCAGCCCTGCGGATGGGTCCAGCTGGCTCCCATGGCAAAAGAATATCTGGGCGCGTGGGCCTGGTCGCGATCTTCCAGGTCAGGCGCATAGTCGAAACTCTGCACCTCCGTATCCAGCAGGCCGAGCATGCCGCGCAGCGTGAGAGTCTGGGTCAGCGCCAGCTCACCCTGGAATTCGGCGCCGATGTTGCGACCCTCATCGGCATTGTCCGTGAAGAACGTAAAGGCGATGGGATTACCCAGGCCGTCCTGCAACGGAATCTTCACCTGCATGTTCCGGCGTTCCTGCCAGAACAGGGTGACATCGGCATTCCAGCGGCCATCCGGGTCTGCTGCGCGCAGGCCGAGCTCGTAGTTCCAAAGGTGCTCGTCGTCGAAGCGCTGCTCGGCCGCCGGCACCGCCGGATTGGTATTGAAACCGCCGGCCCGGTAGCCGCGCGCAATACGTGCGTAGCCCCGGTAGGTCTCGGTGAACTCGCGGCTCAACGTGAGGTCACCGCCCCACAGGTTGTCGGTGGGACCGAAGTCCGCCGCAGTGGAGTCGGAGTAGTCCGTCTCCCGCCGCTCCCCTCGCAGGCCAAAGCCGACGGACACACGCTCGCCGAGTGCCAGGTCGAACTGCCCGAACAGCGCGTAGCTGTCGGCCTTGTAGTTGCTGGTGAAGTCCTGTCTGCACTGGGCGGGTGGTCCCGCAAGCAGAATGTCATAGGGCGGAAAACAGGGCGGCGTGAAATCATCGCGCGCGAAGTTCTGAATATCGTTGTCTTCCTCAAGGCGCTGGTAGTAGGCACCCACCAGCCAGTCCCCTCGCCCGCCGAACAGGCGTCCTTCAGGACCGGCAGCCAGGCGCAGCTCCTGGGTATAGGTGTCGTGGTTACGGTCGGTGTCGGAGAAGTAGTCGTATACCGCGTTGCCGAAGCGGTCGTCTGCCCAAAGCCCGTCGTTACCCCAGTCGGCGTCGAAGCTGAAGGTGATATCGGACTTCGCAACGCTGGAGATACTGGTCAGCGTCGCGGTCGGTGAAAGCTCGCCCGTCACCCGCAGGCTGCCCGCCCAGGTTTTCTGGGCATCTTGCCCGGGCTTGTCGGAGAAAGTTTCGTAGTCGTTGTCTATCGCGAAGGCGTCGTAGCCATTGTCGATGTCGAGGTACAGGCCGGTGAGATCGGCGCGCCATGCGTCGTTCGGCCGCCAGCGGAGCTTCACCCGGGTCGTCAACTCATCGCGTTTGTAGGTGTTATTGGAATTGCTGAAACGGTTGTCGCGGAAGCCGTCGCTTTCATATTTCTGCAGCGACAGGCGATAGCCGAGTGCATCGCCAGCCAGCGGTCCACTCACGCTGCCGCCGAGGGCACGCGTGTTGTCGTCGCCGCCGGTAGCCTCCACGTTCAAGGATCGGTCGGTCGTGGGGTCGGCGGTGCGCAGGTACACCAGGCCGGCCAGCGCATTGGCGCCGAAGCGGGTGCCCTGGGGGCCGCGCAGCACTTCCACCCGCTCAGCATCAAACAGCGTGGCTGCGCCGCCGACACCGGAAAAGTCGATGTCGTCGATGATGAAGCCAACGGAGGGGTTCGGCGCGCCCTCGTATTGTTCGAGCTCACCGATACCGCGCAGCTGGAAGTAGCGGGCCCGCGAGCCTTCGCCGGACCAGTTCAGGTTGGGCACCACGCGGGTCAGTTCCTCGAAGTGCTGCACGGCGAGGGTCTGGATTTGCTCCTGGTTCAGGGCGGTGATGCTCGCGGGGACGTTGGCGAGTTCGGTTTCACGGAGGGTTGAGACCACGACAATTTCTTCGATGCCGCTGTGATTTGTCGCGGCTGAAGCCGCGACCATGGCGAGGATCAGCGTTGCGCCAAGCAGGACGACATCGCGGCTGGCCGTTCTCGCACATCCCTGTGCTTCGCGGCATAAGGCCTTCCTGACCACAAAGCCGCGCCCACCGCAGGCGCGCTCGGCGCGTCGGGCGAAGCGCGAATAAAACATGTCGAATCTCCATCGCAGGAGATCCGGTTCAAACGGGTGGGAGGCAAGGCGGGAATCGTCCTGTTCCTACGCCGGCATTAACCGGATCAGGTTCAATGGGTTCCCGCCGAGGCGAATCTCAGGCCGTTGCCGGCCACCCCACAGACGCCATCTACGTTACCGGAAATTGCCAGCGGTTGCAGCGGTGGTCCCGCGGAGGCGCAAAAAAGTCTGGGGTAGGAGCGGCTTTGTGGCCAGGAAGGCCTTATGCCGTGTGCCGAACAGGGATGTTCAAATGCCGCGGAGGCCAGGGATGGCCGAGAGCGGCGAGCGCAAGGATGTGCGAGAGCGGCCAGCCGCGATCGACGGCTGAAGGGCCATACGGCTAATTAAGGGCGATCGCGGCTGAAGCCGCTCCTACCAAAGAACTTTGGCGCTACGAAGCGTTGAGTTCTTCCAGCTTCGCGCGCGCTTCGTCGATGCCGGTGAAGTCGCCCTTCGCATCTTCCAGCGCCTGGCCCAGTTCCTGTTTGGCGCCCACCGGGTTGTTGTTGGCCGCATAGGCCATGCCGAGGTGGTAACGCAGCACGGGGACCTGGCCGGCTCCCGCCACCGCGCGCTCCAGGTACCGGATCGCGCGGCCGTAGTCGCCGGTTCGGTAGTACGCCCAGCCGACGGTGTCGAGGAAGGCAGCTTGTTCTGTGCTCTCGAGCTTCCTGGACAGTTCCAGGGCCCGTTGGTGGCTGGCTTCGTCATCCCGGTGATCGAGCATCAGCGCGGCGAGGTTGTTCACGGCGATCAGGTTGTCGGGATTGGCCTCGATCAGCGTTTCGTAGATCTCCATCGACTCGTCCATGCGCTGCTGGCGTTCGTACTGGGACGCCAGCAACAGGCTGAGCTGGGGGTCCGCGGGCATGGCCTCCAGGCCACGCCGGTAAATCGCCTCGCGCTCTGCGGAATCCTGCTGGTACAGCGTGGCCAGGGCCACGTAGGCGCGAATGGCCCGCGGCTGCGCCTCGATCACTGCCTCGAATTCCTGCGCCGCCAGATCCTTCTTTGCCTGCTGGGCATAGACCGCACCAAGCAACAGCCGCGCATCCAGCACGTCGGGAAAGTCCGCCCTATAGTTTTGCAGGTACTCGACCGCCTCGTCGGCGCGCCCGTTCACGGTCAGCAGGCCCACCAGGCCCTGCAGTGCGGCGGTGGCTTTGGGGTTTTCTTCCAGCGTCGCCCGGTAGGCTTCGATGGCCTCCTCCGTGGAGCCCTTCGCCTGCAGCACCCGGCCCAGCTGCAACTGCGCCAGCGCATTGTTCTGGTTCAGATCCACCAGTTTGCGGGCTTCGACTTCGGCTCCCTCGAAGTCCTGCTGGGCGAGCATGGTCTGAATCAGCCCCGATGCCGCCACGGTGTCCGCTGGCTCGACATCGAGCCGAGCCTCCAGCACTTCCTGGGCCGCTGCCGTATCGCCCTGGTTGGCGAGCAGCGCAGCCAGCTCTTTGGGCGCGTTGGGGTGTTTCGGGTTAATGGCCAGCAGGCGGCGATAGGTGTCCTGTGCCAGCACGCCGTCGCCCTTGCGCACATAGGCGCGGGCCAGCAGCAGCAAGGCGCGTTCCGAGTTCTCATCTTTACGCAGTGCGACTCGCAGGTCGCTGACTGCTGCATCGTTGTTGCCGTCCGCAAACTCAAAAGCTGCGCGCATGGTCAGTGCATCAGGATTGTCGGGCGCGTCTGTCAGCGTGCTCTCGACCCGCTCGCGGGCCCGGTCCAGGTCGTTGTCCCGGATGTCCAGCATGGTCAGGCGGTTGCGCGCCTGCAGGCCCTGCTCGCCCAGCGGATTGGCCGCTGCCACCGCTTCGTAGGCATCGCGGGCATCGTCTATGCGCTGCTGAGATTCGTACAGCGCCGCCAGGCCGAGGCCCAGCTGGTACTCCTCAGGCTGTTCTTCGATGAACTGTTTGAGGGTCTCTTGAGCCTGTTCCACCCGCTGCTGGTTAACGAGCAGGCGCACCAGGTTGATTTTGCGATCGGCGTCTTCCGGGTCCAGTGCCACAAGCTCCTGCAGCATGGCGATGGCATCATCCGGTCGGTCCTGCTGCACGTAGTACTGCGCCAGTGCGTATTTGTAGACCGGCTCCTCGGGGTAATCGCTGGACAGCTCTTCCAATCCAGATTCGACTTCGTCAAAACGGCCGGCACGCGCTAGCAGCTGCAGGCGGAATTGTCGCAGGGGCTGGCTGCTCTCCGCCGGAACGCGTTCGATGCCCGCATCCAGTATGGCAAAGGCCTCATCCATGTCGCCCGCTTCGGCCGTCAACCCGGACAGGAACATCACCGCATCTGCGTTCGCCGGATCCAGCTCCAGCGCGTATTCCGCCTCGGCCACTGCAGCGTCCGTATCACCCTGCAGGAACTTCACCCTGGCGTTCAGCAGACGCACATTCGTGTCTTCCGGGGCCAGGGCCATGGCGGCGTCGGCCTGCTCCGCGGCCTGCTCTTCTGCCCTGCCCAGGAAGTAGTAGAGACCGAGCCGGGTACGAGCCTCGACCAGTTCCGGGTCTGAATCCACCGCCACCAGCAGGTGCCCCACGGCTTCGCGAAAATTCTGGTCCTTCTCGGCGATCTCCGCGAGGAGGAAGCGGGCCTCTGCGCTCTTCGGCTCAATTTGCGCGGCGTTCTGAGCCTCGAGCTTAGCCTTTACATAATCGCCTTCCTCGAACAGCACGCGGGCCTTTTCCAAGTGCCCGGCGGCACGTTCTTCCGGTGAGCCGCAGGCAATCAGGACAAAGGCACAGGCAACCAGCAGCAGCAGACGAGTCGGGTTCATCGTGGATCCTTCCAGCCCTTCAGGGCGAGATGATTGTTCATAGACCGGAGTCTCAGGTTACAAGAATGCGGCGCAGGCTGTCGACGCAGCGCCCCGCGGTCTGCCCGTCCCACAAGGCCGGTCGGCGGCCCGTGGCCCAGTCACCGGCCAGCACGCGGGCCAGCAGGCCCCCCAGTTCCCCGGGTGCAGCCAGGCGATTGGTGCCCTGGGAGATCGTGACAGGGCGTTCCGTATTCGGCCGCAGTGTGATGCAGGGAATGCCGAGGTAGGTCGTCTCCTCCTGCAAACCGCCGGAATCCGTAATGGCCAGTTTCGCACTCACGACCAGGTTCATGAATTCAATGTAACCCAGCGGTTCGATCAGACGAATTCCCGGCGCTGCCTCGAGCCTTTCGGCAAAGCCCGTTTGCACCAATCGGTCGCGGGTACGCGGATGCACGGGAAAGACCAGGGTGATAGACCGCGAGGCGGCCTCGAATTGTTGCACCAACAACTCGAGTACCGCCGGATCATCCACGTTAGCGGGGCGATGGAGTGTCACGACGCCGTAGCCACCCGGCTCGAGCCCCATGTCTTTACGCGTGGCAGCTGAATCAATGCGCTCACGCATCAGCTCGAAGGAATCGATCATGATGTTGCCCACACGATCGATCTTGCTAGCGGGCACACCCTCGGCCAACAGGTTCTCGTCGCCATCGGGCGATGGAGTCCACAGCAGGTCCGCTACGGCATCAGTCATCAGGCGATTGATTTCTTCGGGCATGGTGCGGTCGCGGCTGCGTAACCCTGCCTCCAGGTGCACGATAGGCACGCCCAGCTTCGCGCAGACCATTGCCACCGCCACGGTCGCATTCACATCACCCACCACGATCACGCAATCGGGCTGCTCGGCAATACAGACCTTCTCGTACTCGATCATGGTGCGGCCCGTCTGCTCGGCATGGCTGCCGCTGCCAACACCCAGGTGAAAATGCGGATCCGGTAGG
>CAZTIB010000152.1:0-2660 GCA_964613615.1 uncultured Chromatiaceae bacterium | reverse complement strand
GCGCGACGACTGGCTGCCATAGGTCGGACGCTGGCCCTGGTAGCTGCCCCGGCTGCGGCCGAACTGCCCGGTGGACGAAAAGCCGCCGCTGGAGTACCGGTGATTCGAGCGACTGCGGGCCGCCGAGTTCTGGCCGCGCCGCCCGGCAGCGGAGGCGCCATAGCGTCCCTGCACGGAACCCATACTGCCGCCACCGCGCGCGCCGCCACCGCGCGCCGCCGCCGCCGCCGCCGCGCCGCGCGTCGGCGGAGGGGATGGTGCCCAAGACCAGGATGAGGGCCGCCACGGCGGCCGCCCAGCGTGAAGATGTGGAAGAGCCTGAAAGCATCATGTTCACTCTCCTCCTGCGGGCAGGAAGCCGATGACCAGGGCGTCGTCCGGAACTTGCGCCCGGAACAGCTCCGGGTCGATATCCGCGTCGAGGTCCCAGTCGCTGAAGGTCAATGCCTGCTGCGGTGCGCCGTCGATGTCCCAGAACGTCACCACCAGCTTGCGCAGCCACGGCTCGTCACCGGTCGTGATCCAGACCTGCATGTCGACCTCCTCGCCGCGAAACAGCAGATGGTGGCAGGGCTCGCCCTCGGCGTCGTGGATGCCCAGGTAGCTCGAGCGCTCCAGGGCTTCGAGTTCATCGGCGAGGTTCCCCTTGAGCAGCGGCGCCAGGGGCATCTGCACACCATGGTCGGCGCTGATCCGCGCCAACGCTTCCGCAACGGTGCCATCCACCGGGACCGTCACGTACATGTTCTCGAGCGTGTCCAGCAGGGTCAGTTTGCCGCCGTCGAACCAGACACGTTTGGCGCTCAGGTCGTCGCCATAATCAATGAACAGCCCGGCCTGTCGCACGGCCTGCATACTGAACGCGCCGCTGTATTCCACCTTGGCGCCGTCGGTCAGCACCACGTCAAAGCGCTTTTCCGCATAGACGCTCAGGGAGTCGGCTTCGCTGACTCGTGCCGCCATCTGGCGGTAGAGCTCGACCGGGTCCGGCACCGCCTGGGCCAGTGCGCCGTTTAACCACAACAAGCCCGCTCCGAGCAGCAGTAGGTTTCTGTACATCATGGTGATCGTTCCCGTGGGTAAGCCGACATATTAGCGCGCCCCAAGCCGCAAGTATCATCGGCCATGCCACGGCCCGCAAATCGCCGCATGTCGACCCGGTCGGGCAGCATGATTCGACTTGAACCGGCCAACTGGCAGGGTCTCGAAGTAGAGCGAATTTACCCCGAGCGCCGGACGGCCATCCGAGAGTTGGCGTGAAGTGGATAGACACGCTAAGCCAGCATGTCGGAATATTTTGGCGCAAGTTGGAAACTTGACCCCCAGGTTGAAAACTTGTCCCCCGCGAAACGGAAAGACCCGGCCTCGTGCCGGGTTTTTCTTGCCAGGGGGTGCATCGGGGGGGGTGCATCGGGGTCGGACCAGATCATCTCCGTGATTTCCTTAAGTATTGACTCTGAATCCGGCCGATTCTCAAGCTTAGAAGCCGCTTTTCGGCGCTAAAAACAGCCTTCTAAGAATCCCGCGGTCACAGTCTATCGACTTTGTCCTGGCCATCCGCGGCGCTCTTAAAGAGGTGTTTTCGGTGCCGAAAACCGTTAGGGGAGTCGGTGCCATTTTCTTCTCGGTGCGCAGAGCGCACCCTACGGCTTTTCTAAGCTATGACCCCGATAGCCACGTTCAATGCCAACTCTGGTGGTGCCTGGCTTTTCTGGATCGCGCAACAAGCTATAAGGCTATGACCGGCACCAGATCAGTCTAGCGACTTACCGGGGGCCGGCTGTCCGACATCAACTGGTCGAGCCTGCGCTGCGCCCGTCGCCGGTCGTTCAGATCCCGGGCTTCCAGCATCTCGCATTCATCAGCCACCATCTGTTCAATGGTGACCGGATAATGCCGACAGTCCTCGGGACGGTTGTGATAGATACCGCAGCGGTACTTGTCCTGGCCGGGCAGCTGCTCCAGCCAGGGGCAACGCGGCAGCTGCTGGCCCGTGGCCGGGTCCATCCAGATCTTGCCATCCCTGACATAGGCAAAGATGTCCGGCCGGTCGTTCTCCCAGCCTTCAATCTCGCTGCGGGTGGCTGACAAGCCGCCATTGCCGTAGTTGATGCAGCACTTGCCGCACTGGGTGCAATCTTTCACCGGATGGGGCCCGGATCATTCAGGCCGGCGCTGGCAGTCAGATACTGCAGGTAGTGAACAGTCATCCGTTCCACCTGGGCCAATGACATGAATGCAGGCCCGGCTTGGAAGCGGCGTTTCGATGCTGAAAACCTGCGTCTAGGAAATTCACGCAACTCTGGCTTTCTCACTGCCCAGCTGCATGCGCAGGTAGTCTTCATAGCCACCGCCGAAGTCCACGACGCCCTCGGGGGTCATATCGATGATGCGCGTGGCGAGTGACGATACGAATTCCCGGTCGTGGCTGATGAAGATCAGGGTGCCGGGATAGTGCTCCAGCGCCAGGTTCAGCGCTTCGATGGACTCCATGTCGAGGTGGTTCGTGGGCTCGTCCATGATCATCACGTTGGGCTGTTGCAGGATCAGCTTGCCGAACAGCAGGCGGCTTTCTTCGCCACCGGAAACCACTTTCACGGACTTCTCGCTTTCGTCCCGGGAGAACAGCATTCTGCCCAGCGTGCCGCGCAACAGTTGCT
>CAZTIB010000151.1:0-6246 GCA_964613615.1 uncultured Chromatiaceae bacterium | reverse complement strand
CGGCAGAAGGCTTCGCCCTGGACGGGCAAATATTCACGCCGCCGGCGGGCACGGAAATCCGGGTCGAGGCTACCAAGCCGCTGGAATTCATTGGCCTGGCCCCGTGATAGCCCTGGTGCAGCTTCAGTTCAGCGCCAGCCGATAGACCCGCGAGCGCCGCGTACTCACGAGCTCGAGCTTGGCCCACAATTGGTTCACCGTGGTATTCTCTTCCAGTTCGTGATTGGTTTCGATAAAACCGACGCCGCGTTCGCGCAGTGTGTCGAACATCGAGATAAGACCAAGGGCCACCAGTATCGGTGACGGTTCCCCCGGCTTGGCACCGGCCAGCAGAAAATCCACCGTGCGCGGCTTCTTGAAGGCTCGCAACACGTGGAGAAAGCCGAACGGAAACAGCCGCCCGCCCGCGCGCTGAAAGGCCTGGCTCAGGCTGGGCATCGCGAGAAAGAAGCCCAACATCACGCCGGCGCTATTAAAGATCAGCTTCACGAAATCCGGGTCCAGGAAATCGAAGTAGGCCTGCGTGTAGAAATCGCGCTGCTGCGCGGTCAGCGGCACCACGCCATACAGGGGCTCGAAGGATTCTTCCAGCAGCTCCCAAAGGGCCGGCACGTGGGTCATGAGTTCCTTGCGGCTGCCACAGGTCACGAGGTCATACTCGGCGTTGCCGTAGCGTTTGCGCAGTCGCTCGAACAAGGGCACACGCTCCGGCACGGCCGCGCGAAACTCCACGTAGTCCACATCCTTGGTCAGGCCGTAGCCTTCCAGCAACTCCTGGTAGTACGGGAAATTGAAGCTGCCGCTGATGGTGGGCAGTTCGTCGAAGCCCTCCACCAGCAGGCCTTCCACGTCGAGATCCGTGAAGCCGTGGGGCCCGGTCATTTCCTCGCAACCCTGGTCAGCGAGCCAGCCCCGTACCGCATCCAGCAATGCGGTTGCGACACCCTGGTCGTTCACAGACTCGAACCAGCCGAAACGCCCACGTCGGCGGCCGAGCTTCCCGGTCTCCAGTGAATTCACGATGCCGCAGACCCGGCCCACCGGCTCACCGTCCCGCTCGGCCAGGAACAGCTGCACGGCAGCCGACTGGAAACTGGGGTTGCGGCCAGCATCGAAAAACGCCAGCTGCTCCCGCCTGAGCTGCGGCACGAAGTTCGGCACGCCACGGTACAGATCGTAAGGCAGCCCGACCCAGCGCCGCAGCTGGCGGCGATCTGCCACGGGTATCACGCGAATGCTCATGCGGTCTCGTCGCCCGACGCCGACAATCCAATCCGGAGTTTACTTGACGACCGATCGGGCCTGCCCGAATACTCGCCCCATGCGAATCCTGCGCCGCTACCTGTTTCGCAACGTCATGGCCATGGCGCTGCTGGTGCTGACCGTGCTGCTGGCCCTGGGGCTGTTCATCGAATTCGTGGACGAAATCAGCGACATCGGCACCAGTGACTACGGGCCGCTGGATGCCCTGGTGTTCGCCGCCCTGCAACTCCCTCAATATGCCTACAACATGCTGCCGATGGCCGCGTTGCTGGGCGCGCTGCTCGGGTTGGGCAACCTGGCTGCCCACAGCGAACTCATCGCGATTCGTGCCGGCGGCGTGTCGTCAGTCAGCCTGGCTACTGCGGTTGGGGGTACCGGGGTGATCCTGGGCCTGGCGACGCTGGCGCTCGGCGGCTGGATCGCACCGCCGCTGGACGGCTACGCGCGGCAATTTCGCGCCGAGGCCAAGTACGGCAACGCCAGCGGAGTAGCCGGCAAAGCCGTATGGATTCGCGACGGCGACACTTATCTCCAGGTCACGCGCACGAATGGCGGCACCGACTTCGGCGGCCTGTACCTGTTCCGGGTGCGCCCGGGTGAAAGCCTGGACGCCGTCGGTCACGCCGACTCGGCCCAGGTTGCCGCCAGCGACGACTGGATTCTCGACAACTACGCCGAAACCCAGTTCACCGATGAGCGCGTCACCACGCGCGAGGCCGAGCGGACCACGGAACCCAACAGCCTGCCCCCTGACATGGTCGGCCTGACGGTGGTCCGTG
This sequence comes from uncultured Chromatiaceae bacterium, assembly GCA_964613615.1. Lineage (GTDB taxonomy): Bacteria > Pseudomonadota > Gammaproteobacteria > Steroidobacterales > J054. The sequence continues at coordinate 4,204 of CAZTIB010000151.1, read as the reverse complement.
AAGAAAGCCTGAATGCCCTCGACCTGTATCGCTACGTGCGCTATCGCCAGCAGAGCGGATTGAACGCCCACGAATACGCGGTGGCGTTCTGGCAGCGACTGGCAAGCGGGGCGGCCACGGTGCTGATGTGCGTGCTGGCCCTGCCCTTTTCGTTCGGCGCCATGCGCAGCGCGGGCGCCGGCGCCCGCGTGGCTGTCGGCGTGCTGATCGGCCTGGCCTATTTCCTGGCCGCTAGCGGCATCGCCAACGGTGGCCTGATCTACGACCTGAACCCGGCGCTCACCGCCTGGCTGCCCACCCTGGCACTGTTCGGCTGCACGCTGATAGCGCTGGCGCGGGTCCGCTGAACACCACAAACTGTTGGACGGAGGCAAACCATGAGCAAGTTCGGCCACTGGATCGCCAGGGAATTTCGGGAGATCCTTCCCGCCGCGATTTTTTTCTTTGTTGCCTTCCACTTTGTCGCGCTGAGCCGGCAGCTCATGCTGGAGCAATACAACATCACGCTCGCGACTTCGACGGCGGCAACGGTCGGCGCCCTGATCGTCGCCAAGGCAATCCTGGTCGCCGACAGCCTGCCATTCATCGACCGTTTCCCGAACAAGCCGCTCGTTTACAACGTGTTGTGGGCCACGCTGATCTACGGCCTGATCACTCTCGTCTTCCGCTATCTCGAGGAACTGATTCCGCGGCTCTCTAAGTACGGGGGGCTAGCCGGTGCCAGCGAGAAGGTCATGGAAGAGGTCGTCTGGCCCCACTTCTTGGGAATACAGCTGATACTGGTATTTTTCCTGCTGATCTTCTGCATCCTGAAAGAACTGGTCCGGAAACTCGGGGCGCGCGAAGTCAAGGAGCTGTTCTTTGGTCGCAAATCGGCATAAGCATGAATGCTAGGATGCGCGCTGATCGAGACGGAGTTTGCCCCGGACGACGGCGCCCACCTGGCTCGCAACGCTTTAATCTGGACTGCCAAGAGGTTTGATACATGACCAATTTTAAGCAATGTGCCGGACCCCGTCAGAGCGTGACGCCCGGCCGCAGAATCACCGCCCTTGCCGCTGGCGGCCTGATGCTGCTGGCATCAGTCAATACCGCCATGGCCGCGGGCTTCTACCTGAGCTCGATCGGCACGCCAATCAGCGTGGGGTCGGCCGGCGTAGGCAACGTGGTCAACAATGTGGGACCGGACGCCGCGTGGTCCAACCCGGCCGGCCTCACCGGCATCAAGAGACCAGTCATTCTTGCGGGGGCTACAGTGATTGCGCCGTTCGCCGAATGGGACGAGGGCGTATCCGAAGCGGGGGGCACAGAGGGCAGCAATACCGGCCAGCCCGCCGTCGTGCCCAGCCTTGCTTACGCGCAACCGCTCACTGACAAGTGGAGCTTCGGTTTCGCCTTCTCCGCGCTCCAGGGGGGCGGCGTGGATTACGGAGACGCCTTTGTTGGGCGCTACGCCGCGACGGAGGTGCTGCTGCAAGGCGTGGGCGCCACCTGGTCATTCGGCTGGCAGGCCACCGACAAACTCGCCCTTGGTTTCGGCGGCTCGCTGGTTTACACCCAGTTCGAGCAGAAAATTGCGATCAACCAGAGCGCGGTGGCGCCCGGCACCCCTGATGCCAAGGCGGAATTCAAGGACCTCGACGATCTCGGCATCCAACCGATCCTGGGCTTGCAGTACCAGCTGACCGACCGTTGGCTGCTCGGCCTGAGCTGGCGAGGCGAATTCGATGCCGAGCTCGATGGGAATATTCGCCTGAAGAACCTCGCACCCGGTGTCCCGATCGCAGGACGCGGCAACCTGGAGATTGACTGGACCAACCCCCAGTGGGTAGAAGCGGGCTTCCAATTCGAGGTGAAGCCGGACCGGTTCCTGATGTTCGGCATGAACTGGCAGGAGTGGTCGGAGTTCAGCAGCAACAAGCTGTCCATCGATGCATCGAACCCGCTGGCGCCGCCAATCGCAGGTGTGCTCGACCGACAATTCGACGATACCTGGGGCGTTGGCATCGCCTACGGCGTCACTCAGGGCATCATGGGTGTCGGAGAGCCGGCGTCCGGCTGGATCTTTGGTGCCTCGTACGAGACCTCGCCGGTCAGCGACGGCAAGCGCACCATCGACCTGCCCTTCGACGAAAACATTCGGTTGTCAACGGGTTACTTCCGGCACGGCAAAGGCAAGTACAACTGGTCCGTGCAGGGGCAGCTGCAGATCTTCGGTGACAACCGGGTAGACCAGACCGCCCAGGGCGCCCGCTTCAGCGGCGAATTCGACGATTTCATCGTCGCCTTTCTCAGCGCGACCCTGCGCTTCAACAACTGAGAAGAGGTGGCGGGCGCAACCGGCCACCTTTAGTCAAACCCGACAAACAATAGCACCGGCCATTTGCCGGATTGCGTTGTGGGGCAACCCGGCTGGCGGCATAATCCGGGGCAAGCGGCGAGCCAGTGACGGGTGCCGCGGTCACAGGAGATGACGCAATGAAACTGAAGCCAGCTATCCTGGCCTGCCTGGGCAGCCTGATGTGCCTGTCTGGCGGTGCGGCAAGCGCCGAAACGGGCACCGTCAGTGCCACGATCCCGTGGGACGCGCAGGGCCGCGTATTCCGCATCGGGCCCGAGACGCTCATTTTTCTGGGTGCCCTGAAAGGCATCGCCTACGCCACGCGGGATGATGGCGTGTTGAACGAAGGCTTCATGCTGTGCCCGGTCACCCAACGTATGAATACCGCGACCCAGACCACTTCTGCCGTGGGCCAGTGCGAAATCCTGGTGGATGGCGACAACGTGATCTACGCGGAGTTCGTCTGCGAGGGCAAGGTGGGTCGCTGCGACGGTGAGTTTCGGGTGACCGGCGGCGGTGGCCGGTTCGAGGGCATTTCCGGCTCCAGCAAAATGTCGGTGCGCTCGCCGATCCACGTGCTGGCAACAGATGTCGCGAGCGGCGGCGACCTGCGAATCTCCATGGGTCTCGCCGAGCTGGCGGAACTCAAATACCGGGTCCCGGAATGAGCATCGGGCGGAGGACTGAATCATGACAAAAGCTATTCATCTGAGCCTGGCCCCTGCACTCGCCGCAACTTTGCTTGTGGTGACGACCGCCGAGGCGGGCAGCATGCGCTGCGGGTCGCACATTATTGCCGATGACCAGCGCCACGGCATCGGCCGTTACGAGGTACTGAAACGCTGCGGCGAACCCACCGAACGCGCCGGTGACACCTGGATCTACGACAAACCGGGCCAGGCGCGCCGCGCGCTCAGCTTCGGTCCCGACGGGACGCTCCGCGACATCAGTACCCCGCGCTAAACGCCCGGAGTAGCCTGGGCAGCGATCCATCTGTACGCCTGATCCGATACGCGCCGCCGGTTCAGTGAACCGGCGGCGCTCACTGTTCGTGTGCTAAGCGAGCGCGGGGATGACGCGTTCGCCCAGCAGGTGAATCGTCATCTCGAAATCGCCGTACAGGCACAGCGCGATTTCCGTCAGCCCGGCCGCGCTGAATTCACGCAGCCGGTCGATCTCCCGGTCCAGCTCGCTGATCGGCGACGCGGACACGCCGCCAGCCACGATTTTCTTCAGCACGGAATCCGGCACCCCTTTGATCTCCGGTGATCTGCTCGTGTAGGCCTTCATGAAACTACCCAGGTTATCGGTGACCAGTTTCGCGTCGGCTTCATCCACCACGTCGCGGATGTAGTCCGGGTAGATCGTGCCGCGCACGGCGAGGTAGGTGCGTGCCTCAAGCTCGGCCTCTTCCGCGCTTTCCTTCACGTGCCAGGCCCAGAAGTTGTTCAACGGGAACGTGCCCGGTTTGCGGCCGGCTGCCAGCAGCACCGGATCCATGATCTCGCGCGCCCACTTGATTCGATCCGGCGTGAAGTCGCTGACCATCACGCCATCGCCGGCTCCAGCGCCCATCCGCAGCATCTGCGGCAGGTTGGCGCCCACATAAACCTGTGGTGCGGACTGGCCGACCCAGCTCGCATCCAGCCACGCGACGTGATAGATCTCGCCGTGATACGGCGCCGGCTTGCCCGTCGCCGCCTGCTTCAGTATCTCGACACACTCGCGCACCGCGCGCACGATGCGTTTGGGCTGAATACCCATGGCCTGCATCGTGCCACCGCCGGCACCCACGACAATCTGCGCACGCCCGCTGGCAAACTCATTCAGTGTCAGCAGCAGGTTGGCCATTTTCAGCGGGTG
>CAZTIB010000150.1:0-7998 GCA_964613615.1 uncultured Chromatiaceae bacterium | reverse complement strand
TGGATGGCGGGAGCGACGGAGGGCCGATCCGAGGGAGCACAGGGATGTGCGAGTGAGGTTTAGCCCGGAAGAGATACCGGCCCACGGCGGCGGCAGTCCGCCAACCTCACGGGCTCCTGATGGAGAAGCGCCAAGCCAAGCGCACAGCCACCGCGGCTAAGGCGTCTCCGCGATCTCGTCGTCGACTTTCGGTGGCAGCAGGTCCGTCGGCGTGACGTTCAGTGCCAGTGCCGTTGCGCTGGCGATGAAGATCGACGAATAGGTACCCACGACGACGCCGACGATCAGCGTGATCGAGAAACCCCGCACGGCTTCACCACCCAGGAAATACAGCGCCAGCAACACCAGCAAAGTCGTCAAGCTGGTGATCACCGTGCGGCCCAGCATCTGGTTCACCGACGTGTTCATCAGCTCTTCAGCGCCTTCCTTGCGCACGCGCCGAAAATTCTCACGGATGCGGTCGAACACCACGATGGTGTCATTCAACGAATAGCCGATCACCGCAAGCACCGCGGCCAGCACTGCCAGGTCGAAGGGAATCTGGAACACCGAGAAGAATCCCAGCGTCAGCATCACGTCGTGCACCAGCGCGGCAACCGACCCTACCGCAAACTTCCACTGGAAGCGCACCATGATGTAGGCAAGGATCATCAACAGCGCAAACAGCATCGCCAGGCCGCCGCGCTCCGTCAGTTCTTCGCCCACCTGGGGGCCGACGAATTCTTCGCGGCGGAGCTCCACCGCTTGCGTGCCACCGCGCAACAGCGACAGGATTTGCCGACCCACTTCACCGCTGTTGGCGCCTTCCCGCGGCAATACCCTAATCAACACGTCTGATGCGGCACCGAAATTCTGCACCTGCGCATCGCCGAAACCGCCGGCCGTGAGCCGGCTGCGCACATCCCGAAGGTCAGCGGGCCCGTCATACCCGGCCTCCAGCAGGATACCGCCGGTGAAATCGATACCAAAGTTCAGACCGCGCGTGGCCAGCGATCCAATCGACACCAGGAGCAGCACGCCAGACAACACCAAGGCTATCCGGCGCGCGCCGAGGAAGTTGATCTCTTTGTTCAGCCAGGGCAGTGCCATGAAACGTTCCTAGATCGTCAGGCTTTGTAGAGTGCGGCGGCCGTAAAATGCATTGGCCAGCGCGCGGGTGCCGATGATCGACGTAAACATTGATGTCACGATGCCGAGCGACAGGGTCACGGCAAAGCCCTTGATCGGTCCGGTGCCGAAGGCAAACAGAACCACGGCCGCGATCAGCGTGGTGATGTTGGCGTCGGCAATCGTCGACAGGGCCTTCTCATAGCCGGCGCTGATGCTCGCCTGGGGGGAATTCCCGTTGCGCAACTCTTCACGTATGCGCTCGAAGATCAGCACGTTTGCATCTACCGCCATGCCGACGGTCAGCACGATACCGGCAATGCCCGGCAAGGTCAGTGATGCCTGCAGCATAGACAACAGGGCCACCAGCAAAATGAGGTTGGTCAGCAATGCCGTGCATGCAAACAGGCCGAATACGCGGTAGTAGATGACCATGAAAACCATCACCAGCCCGAGGCCGATCACAATCGCCTGGAAGCCCTTGTCGATATTGTCCTTGCCAAGACTCGGACCGACCGTGCGCTCCTCGACCTTGAAAATCGGCGCCGCCAGTGCACCGGCTCGCAGCAGCAGTGACAGGTCACGGGCTTCCAGCACTTCCAGCCCGGTAATCTGGAAATTGCTGCTGAACACGCCGCGAATGGTTGCAACGTTAATGACTTCCTTTTCTTCGCGCTGCACTTCGATGATTTCGCCGCCGCGCTCCTCTTCGTCGCGTTTTTGTTCGACGAAGACCACGCCCATCGGCTTGTTCAGATTCTCTTTCGTGGTCTCAAGCATGGATCGGGCGCCCTTGCTGTCGAGCTTCACAAACACCGCGGGCATGCCTTCGGAGAAACCTGACGTGGCATCCACGAGCTGATCACCGGTGACGATGGTGCGCCGCTTCAGCAACACGGGCTGGCCGGCACGGTCGTAATAGAGCTCACAGCCCAGCGGCGCGCGGCCGCGCCTCTCTGCTTCGATTGGGTTCTCGCCATCGCAGACCAGGCGAAACTCCAGGGTAGCGGTGGCGCCCAACACGCGTTCGGCCTGCGCCGGATCCTGCACGCCAGGCAGCTGCACGACTATGCGATCGAGGCCCTGCCGCTGCACCACCGGCTCGGCGACACCGAGTTCGTTGACCCTGTTGCGCAAGGTCACCGTATTCTGCTCGATGGCAAAGTCACGCCGCTCGCGGACCTGGTCTTCTGTCATTCGCACGGTCAGCACGCCGGCGTCACCGTCACGCCGCGCGACAATCACGACATCGGGATCTGCGTCCCGCACGATCTCTTCGGCCCTGTCGAGGTCGCCAGAATCACTGAGCCGAATGCGCACAGTGTCGCCATCCACATCGACGCTGCGGCGAATGCGCTCATCGCGCAGCAGTTTACTGAAGTCCTTTTCGTAGGCCTGCAGACGCTGTTTCACCGCAGCGTCAACATCTACCTCGAACAGGAAATGCACGCCCCCGCGCAGGTCGAGCCCCAGGCTCATGGGCTGCAGACCAAGAGACCGCAGCCAGTCAGGAGTGCGCGGCGCCAGCGTCAGTGCGACGATGTAACTCTTGCCGAGCTGATCTTTGAGCTGATCGTTGGCCTTGAGCTGGTCTTCAACGCTGGCAAAGCGCACCAGGACCTTGCCGTCTTCCAGGAACAGGGAATTCCATGTGAGGCCGTCCGCCCGCAGCACGTTCTCGATGGGATCCATCTCCAGCGGATCCATCGGCAGACCGTCATCGCGACTAATCTGCAGCGCAGGGTCCTCACCAAAGATGTTGGGCAAGGCAACAAGCAGGCCCAGCACGATCACGCCGAGCACCAGCAAATTCTTCCACAAGGGATATCGGTTCATCGCGGCGGCGGGCTCTTCAGACGGCCTTCATCGTGCCCTTGGGCATCACTGCGCCGATGGTATGGCGCTGCACCCGGAGCTGGACGCCGTCTGCCACTTCAACGCGAACGAACTGCTCCTTGATCTCCGTCACCTTGCCGAGCACGCCGCCGGCGGTGACCACTTCGTCGCCGACGCCGAGATTCGCCACCATTTCCCGGTGTTCTTTCTGCCGCTTGTTCTGCGGACGGATCAGAAAGAAGTAGAACACCACGAATATCAGGATCAGCGGCAGGAAGCTGATCAGTGGGTCAGGCTGGTCGCCAGCCTGCGCCCAAGCGTCTTGGATAAACCAGTTCATTGTGTCAAAGCGCCGCGGAGGGCCGCGTATTATTGCATATCCCGCGAGGATTGAAGCCTCGTTAGCGTGGTTCGGGTGAACTCCGAGAAACTCCCGCCCGTGATGGCCTCGCGGATGCCAGCCATGAGCGCCTGGTAGTAGTGCAGATTGTGGATCGTGTTCAGCCGCGCGCCGAGCATCTCGCCGCACTGATGCAGGTGCCGGAGATATGCCCGGCTGTAGTTCCGGCAGGTGTAGCAGGCGCAGTCCGCCTGCAGGGGTTCCGGGTCGTCCCGGTAGCGGGCGTTGCGAATGCGCACCACGCCGTCAGCTGTAAACAGATGTCCGTTGCGGGCATTGCGGGTTGGCAGTACGCAATCGAACATGTCGATACCCCGCGCCACCGCGGCGAGGATGTCTGCCGGCGTGCCGACCCCCATCAGGTAGCGGGGCAGGCCGGCGGGCATGGCCGGCACCGTGGCTTCCAGCACGGCGACCCGCTCGGCCTCGGGTTCGCCGACGGACAGGCCGCCCAGGGCGAGCCCGTCAAAGCCAATGTCCGCCAGGCCCGCCAGGGACTCCGCGCGCAGTTCGGGGTACATGCCACCTTGCACGATGCCGAAGACCGCCGCGCCCCGGTCGGGGGCCGGGCCGGCGTCGAATGCGTCGCGGCTGCGGCGCGCCCAGCGGAGGGACAGGGCCATGGAATCCCGGGCGGCGGCGGCGGTGGCCGGGTATGCCGTGCATTCGTCGAAAATCATCTGGATGTCGGCACCGAGCTGGGCCTGCACTTCCATGGAATGCTCCGGCGACAGGAACACGCGGCTGCCGTCCGTGGGCGCCTGGAACTCCACCCCGTCCTCCGTCAGCTTGCGGCGCGAGGCGAGACTCCAGACCTGGAAGCCACCCGAGTCCGTCAGGATAGGCCCATCCCAGTGCATGAAGCGATGCAGGCCGCCGAGTTGCTGCATGCGCTCGGCGCCCGGGCGCAGCATCAGGTGAAAGGTATTGCCGAGGACGATTTGCGCCCCGGTTTCCCGGACTTCTTCCGGGGTCACGGCCTTAACGGAACCGTAGGTGCCCACGGGCATGAACGCGGGTGTGTCGACGACGCCGCGCGTCAGGCGCATCTGCCCGCGGCGAGCCTTGCCGTCGGTTGCGAGCAGCTCGAAATCCACGGGCTCAGGCCGCGGCGCGATGGCAGAACATCGCGTCGCCGTAACTGAAAAACCGGTAGCGCTCTGCCACGGCGTGAGCGTAAGCCGCCTGAATGGTCGCCGCACCTGCGAAAGCAGCGACCAGCATTAGCAGGGACGATTCCGGCAGGTGGAAGTTGGTCAGGAGCGCATCGACGATCTGGAACGTGAAACCCTCGCGAATGAACAACCGCGTCTCGCCGTCGAAGGCTTGCAGCTCACCGGCCGCAGCCGCGGTCTCGAGGCCACGCACCACGGTGGTGCCCACCGCAATGATCCGACCGCCAACATCGCGCGCGTCGGCAACCTGGCGACACAGGCGCGGAAGCACCTGCAGGCGCTCGGCGTGCAGTTCGCCGCTGACCAGTTGTTCCTCGCGCACTGGTTGGAAAGTGCCGGCGCCCACGTGCAGTGTCAGGTAACCCAGCTCAACCCCGATGGAACGCAGCCGGTTGAGCTGGCCCTGGTCGAAATGCAGGCCGGCGGTCGGTGCCGCCACCGCCCCGGGCTCACGCGCGAACACCGTCTGGTAGCGCTCGCGGTCCTGCTCGTCATCCTGACGCCTGATATATGGCGGCAGCGGCATGTGCCCATGAGCTTCCAGGATTTCCTGGACCGGGGCGTCGAAATGCAACCGGAAGAAATTGTCCTGGCGCCCGCTGACCGTTGCGCCGACTGAGTCGCTGATCTCAATGCGGCTGCCCTCGGCGGGGGTCTTACTCGCCCGCAACTGAACAAGCGCGACCTGCGGCTCCAGTTCCCGTTCGAGCAGGATCTCCACGCGCCCGCCGGTAGCCTTGTGGCCCAGCAGCCGGGCCGGTACCACGCGGGTATCGTTAAAGACCAGCAGGTCGCCAGGATTCACCAGCCGGGAAAATTCCTTGAACAGCAGGTCTTCCAGGCCGCCGGTGGCCGTCGCATGCAGCAGCCGGCTCGCCGACCGCTCCGGCAAAGGCACCTGGGCAATCAGGGCCTCGGGCAGTTCGAAGGTGTAGTCGGCCGGCTGCATGGCCGGCGATTGTACGTTGCTAGGCCCGTGGCCCAAACGGGCGCAGGAATTCCAGGGAGCCCTGCGCGGGCGCCGCAGGCATCAGCACTTCCACGGTCTGCTCGCGCTGGTCGCGATAAATCTCGAATATGAGTTCTTCACCGGCTTCATAGGAGCGCAGGATCCGCATGGTGTGCGCAGGGCTCTGCGCCGTACGCCCGCCGATCTTCATGATCACGTCACCGTCGCGCAGCGGAATGACATCGCTGTCCGGTGCTCGCACGACCAGGATGCCCTGCCCGGTACCAAAGTAGCGCCCGAGGTCCGGGGTCAGTGCCACCAGTTCCATGCCGCCGAATACACCACCGCGCCACTGCCGAACCAGCGGATCGATCAGTTGCGTCTCGATGTCTGCGCCTAACTGTTCCAGGGACCGGCGAAACGGAAACCCGGGGCGCATTACTGACGGGTCGAACTCGCCGGCAACTGCCGTGGCCCGCGCTGATCTGCCATTGCGCAGGTAGTCGATCTCGAGTGCGTCCCCGGGATTCGCGGTCTCCATGAATTCAATCAATACGGCGCTGGCTGCGGCAGCCGACTCGGCCATCAGTGTTTGACCGCCGATGGCGATAAGCACGTCTCCTGTCTGCAGGCCGGCAGCTTCGGCAGGGCCGCCGGGGGAGACCCCCGCCACCGGCACGCCTTCAACGGGCCCGCTGTCGGCATCACCTGATGCGATATTGACACCCAGCACGGCTGCGCCATGGGCGGCCGCAGCGAACAGACACAGCGTCAATATTGAAAACTTGCGGATCATGGCTTCGCTCCTAATACGCCGCGATACCGGCCTCGGTATAGCGGGCCCGCACGAGTTCGCCCATCAGGCCCACCCGTTCACGCCACAGGGCTGGCTCGGTACTGCCCGCACTGGCATCGGCGCGCGCGCGGCTGAGCCTCCAGTCCAGTTCGGCAATTCGGTCTTCGATGGTAGCGATGGCCGCAGCGTTTTCGGCCCGCACGAGTTGCGGCTGGCCCGGCAGACCACGCAGCATGGTTTCCAGGGCGCGGGATTGCGCCCGCAGTCGGTTGAGCTCCGGCGCAGGCGCCTGCACCAACGTCAATTCGGGCACCGGCGCGATGGTCGCAGGTTCTTGCGAGGTCACCAGGACTATGGTGACCACCAGGCCCGCCGCGGTGACGGTCAGCCCACCCGCCAGGATTACAGGCCACAGCTGCCGCCACCGTGCGAGCCGGCGTTCGCGCCGGGCGGCGCGAGTCACGCGCTGCCAGGCAGAGGCCGGCGGGTCGAGTTCGGGCAGGCGCCGCAGCCTTTGCTCAACCGGTGCGTTCATCACGGTCTCCCGCCAGCGCGTCTTCGCCCAGCATGTCCCGCAGGCGCGCATGCGCCCGCGACAACTGTGACTTGGAAAAACTCACGCTCATGCCCATCAGCCGGGCAATCTCCGCGTGGCTGTAACCCTCGACGTCGTACAGCAGCACCACCACGCGGCTGACGTCCGGCAGGCGTGCCAGGGCGCGCTCCAGATCCATGTTCAACTGCACTGCCCGCGTTTCACCGGGGCTGGCTAGCTTTGCAACAATCGCCTCAGCTTCGCCGAGGTCCCGGAACAGCGTGGCCCTGCGCTGCCACGCCGAGCGGAGGTGCATCAGGCTCTTGCTGACCGCAATGCGGCGCACCCAGGTGGCGAGGGAGGCCTCGGCGCGGAACTGGCCGAGGCTGCGGATCACCTCGAGGAAGGTCTCCTGGAGGATATCGTCGGCGGCGGCCCTGGAACCCGTCATCCGGGCGGCCAGGCTGAATACGGGCCGGCTGAAGACCCTGAAAATCTCCCCATGGGCCTGCATATCGCCGCGTTGCCCGCGGGCAAGCACCGCAGGGGGAACCGATTTATTAGCAAAACCAGACATGTGAGAGTTGGATGCGGTGGGCCCCCAAAAAGTTGCAGGCCCCGTCGGCCGGATTTCCGGCCTGTGGGCCCTGGCGTCGCCGTTGCTGCCAGTCCGCAGCCGCTAGAGCAGATCCTGATTCAGTTTCTTCAGCATCTGCACGAGTTCGGTGCCTGATTGGGCCCCTGATTTTTCGTGCAAGCCAATCTCCCGCATCTGCTCGTGGATCACGCGTACCGTCTCTGCGTGCCACTGCTGTTCGGATTTGGCTTTGGCGGTCGGGCGCAACCGCCGCCGGCGACGATCGTGCGGGTCGATAAATTCCTCCAGCATCCCGGCGTTCATCTCGGCGGCCACGTAACGCGAGACACTCGACTTCGGCAGCTGGGTAATGTCGGCGAGTTCGGTCACCGTGGGCTGGTAGCCGTAGCGATCCAGGATAATCAGGCTAAGCACAATCAGCAGTTGCCCACTGGGCGCGCTGCCGTAGCGGTGCACCGCCAGGGACACCATGCGCCAGAAGGTCGCGTACAGGTAAACGACGTCGAGCTCGTGTTCCTCAGCTGGGCTCATTGATCTACCGGTCAGGCTACAAAGGTGCGTAGCCTATGCGCGGCCCGCGCTGCAATCAATCCCGACTGCGT
>CAZTIB010000149.1:0-45809 GCA_964613615.1 uncultured Chromatiaceae bacterium | reverse complement strand
TGGGCCGCAAAGCCTGTGTCATCCGCAAACTGGCGAAAATCCCCGATGGTCACTTCGTAACGGCCGATGGCAAACGGGTTTTCAACGGTGACTTGCACCGGCGGGTGTTCGTTGGGTGCCCGGCTGTCGGGTACCCCGGCGCGGGAGGTTTCCTCGGGCGTCGAACCCATGACGAAAGAACCCGCGGGAATTCGCACCATTTCCGGGCACTGCGGGCAGTCACGAAAAGTTGTGGCGGACTGATCTTCCGCGGCACAGGCCCCGATGCTGGTGAGCAGGGCGCCAAGCAGGATAAGCAGACGAGGGGGCATGGGCAGCGTGCTCCTGGTGGGCTCGCAAGCGTGCTTAGCGTGCGGCAGCCGTTTTAGCCTCGAGTTGTTCGAGGCTTTGCTGGGACAGCGGATAGCGAAACAGCAGCGGCAGGCTGGCCAGCATGAATGCAGCCGGCAAGACCGCTGAACCGATAATGATGCCGGTGATGGCCGAATCGGGTTGTGCGACTACCTCGCCCGTGGACTTGACGAACCCCATCAGGTCCAGCAACAGGCCGATGAGCAGGCCACCCACCGCTGTGGCGCCTTTTTCTACCGCGCTCCACAACCCGGTGAAAATTCCTTCGCGCCGGGCGCCTGACCGCAGGCGGTCGTATTCAATCGTGTCCGGCAGCATGGACACACCCAGCAGAATCAGCCCGCCGCTGGAGATGCCGAGGAAGACCGCGCGGGCGTAGACCAGTGCCATGTCCGCAGACGTTGCCACCGGACCTGCAAGCATCCAGGTCAGCGCGGTCAGGGAATAGATAGTGACAGCCGTGATATAGGCAGGTTTCTTGCCGACGCGCCGCGCAATCCACCACCAGACCGGCACCACTGCGGCAGAGCTGATGGTCATGGTCAGAAAAAAGAGTGCGACCCGCACGCCGCTGATATCCAGCACATAACGGGTCAGATACAGCGCGCAGGTGATCACCGAGGCCACGCCGATCAGTTGCAACAACTTGGCCGTTGCCAGGGTCACAAAGGGGCGATTATCCCAGGCGATGCGCAACTGGCGGCGGAATCCGGGCGATTCGGCGTCCGGATTGTAAAAAGTCGCTTTGCGTGTCCCCCAGAAACACAGCAGTGAAGCGCCGACGATCACCGCGCCCAGCAACAGGGCCATGCTGGCGAAACTTTCGCGGGTGCCGACGCCTGAAGGCGTGGCAATGGCCGGCGCGATGGCGGTGCCGACCAGGGTACCCAGCAGGATGAATACGACGCGGTAAGCCATGATGCTGGTGCGTTCATCATAGGTGCGCGTGGTTTCCGCCGCCACGGCCAGGTAAGGCACCGTGAAAGTGGCGTAGGCCAGGGACAGCAGCACCATCAGCAACAGCAAATAGCCAGTCAGTAGCCATTGCGAGTCGAACTGCGGCACCGTGAACAACAGGATGAAAGTGATGCACATCATGATGCCGCCGCCGAGCAGGTAGGGGCGGCGGCGGCCGATGCGGGTTTGGGTCCGGTCGCTGAGCATGCCGATGACCGGGTTGCTGGCGACGTCCACCAGTTTTGAAATGAACAGCAATGCGCCGCCTACGGAGGGGCGAATGCCGAGCAGATTGGTCATGAAGAACAGCAGCAGCACCGACGTGCTGTTCAGGATCGTCGCCTGCCCCAGGGAACCGATGCCGAAGGACAGGCGGAGGCTGAACGGAATGCCGGTTGCCGGTTCCGCCGGGATCGTCTCTGCTTTAGCCGCCACCCGTCAGCGCACTGCAGAAACCATATACCAGCTGCCGATCTTCAGCGTACCGTTGGGGCCGCCTTCGGTCTCAAAGCCGCTCTTGCCCGGAATAAAGCCCGGCACCTGCCAGTGGTAACCCGCGGCCACTTCCCGGAAGCCGGATTTTTCTGCCATGGCCGCCAGGTCCAGGCGGGCCATGCCGGCAATGTACGGTTCATTATTGACCTGTGATTCCCAGTCGGCGCGAATCTGTTCCCAGACGCCGAGGTCCGCATAACGCACGGGCACCTCGAGATGGGCCATCACGCCGCCAGGCCGCAGCAGCCGGTGGCATTCGTCGAAGATTCGCTGGGTGGCCGGACGATTGGTTTCGTGGATAGCCGCGGTGGATACGACCAGGTCGAATAAGCCGTCGTCGAAGTCGGTGGTTTCGGCGTTTTGCTGTGAGTAGTGCACCGCCTGGCCCAGCCTTTCGGAGCGAGCGTGGGCATAGCGCAGCAGCGGCGCACCTATATCGATGCCGTACACCTCGGCGTCGGGCCATTTCTCACAATAGGTGAGGGTGCTCTGGCCAACGCAGCAACCCATGTCGAGGACCCGCCGGGGTGCGCCCATGTCCGGGAAGCGCGTCTCAACGTGGTCAATCATGGTCCAGCCGCGCGCGTCGTTCATCGTGCCGCCGTTGCGATTCACGTGATACAGCGCGGCTGCGCCGTCGAACAGGGCCCCGGCCCGCAGATCGTCGTCGGCCGTTTCCGTGTAATAACTGCCGGGCATCCGGTGGTTGTCGAAGGCCGAGATATAGCTGGGAATTTCCATGTCCGGATTCAGCCGCAGGCTGCCCAGGGGCGTTTCCGTGCGCTGGAATTTTTCCTGCAGCTCGTCGAGCTGGCGGTCTACCGAGTCGGCCACGTTGTCCCACATCAGGTCCTGCTGATGGCGCAGCGACGACAGCCAGAACTGGTGAAAAGGCTCGGCCTCCATCAGCTTGCGGACATCCTTGCTGGTCCGGGCGGGCCGGCCCGCCTGCTGCTCGTAGGCGGGTTTGGCCACCTTTTCGACCAGTTCTTTGTCTAACGGGTCCAGTTCGTTCTGAATGTAATTCTTGAACGTGAGCAGAAACCGGGTCTGCGCATATTCATCGTGATTGGTTGCTGGGAGCATCGGGTGTTCGCGGCCGCCGGTCATGGGTTTGTCCTCTCGCAAGTGGTGAGTTGCGCAGTCTAGATTTCCTGTTCTGCGATGCTTTGGGCAGTTTGTTCGTACTGGCTCTGGGCGCGTTTTACGGCGGCCTCCTGCAGCGCCTTGACTGGCCGCATCGCTCGATTGATTGTGCCATGCCGCAGCTGTTCCCGCGCTTGTTCAATGCCGTCATCCGGCTCATAGGCCTCCACGGCCTCCGGCGTGACGGCAATACCCTGTTCGCCGAGGCGCTCATAGGTATCGAGACGGTCGCGCAGCACACAAAGTTCTTCCAGCATCACGACGAACATACCGTATAGAGCCTCGGTGGCTGGTTGTTCGAAGAAGCTCGGTTGCGCGCCTTTGGAAATCCGGGGGGCTGTCGATCGTGTTTGGTCGTTCATGGTCTGATGTCGTTGCTCATTTACGTTTTCAACTGGTAGCCGGCCCGCTGCACGGGCAACTCGCGCAAGCGTTCGCCGCCGGCCGCGGCAATGGCGTTGGCCAGGGCAGGGGCGGCAACGGACGTCGGCAATTCTCCGACGCCGCCGGGGGGCTCATCACCGGGGACGAGTTGCACCCGCACCGCCGGGGCCTGGTTCATGCGCAGCACGGGCTGGCTGTCGAAGTTACCGGCCAGGACCTGGCCGTTTTGAATCTCAATATCGCCCCACAGCGCGGCGCAGAGTCCGTACAAAAACCCGCCTTGCACCTGGCTGGTAACAATGGCCGGGTTGATGACTGTGCCGGCGTGCATCGCGCAGGCTACGTCGTGAATCTCGATGCGTTTGTTTCGGTGCAGGGTGACATCCATCGCTGCGGCGCACACGCAGTTCCAGCCGGCGGCGATGGCCAGGCCCCAGCCGCGGCCTTTGTCTTTGCGCGGGCCGAAATCGAAGCTCTCCGCCAGCGCGTCCAGCGTGCTGTCGGCCGCGGCACTGCCGGCGGTCAGGTCGCGGCGAAACGCCAGCGGGTCACGGCCGGCGGCGGCGGCCAGTTCATCAATAAAGCTTTCCACGAAAAAGCCGTTCTCACTCAGGAGTGTGGAACGCCAGATTCCCAGCGGGATGCCGATGTCGCGACGCGCGTAGCTGAGCTTCTGGTTCGGGATGGTGTAGGCGTCGCCACTGACGGCCATCACGTGAATCACCGTATCCAGCTTGGGCGGCAGGTTGAAATCCTCGATCAGTGACGGCCCGACCACATTGGCCTGCAGCGCGGTCAGCTTGCCGTCGGCATCCAGCGCGCCCTTGTAGCGACCGCCCATCGCGGCGCGGTAGTGATCCTGGCGAATGTCTTCTTCCCGCGACCAGATCAGCTGCGCCGGTTTGCCCGCCGCCTTCGCGATCAGTGCGGCCTGAACGGCGAAGTCGGTGTAACTGCGGCGGCCGAATCCGCCGCCCATCATGGTCGAGTACACGGTGACGGTGTCGGGCGGCACGCCCAGGGCCTTGGCCACGTCAACAGCCGTGTCTGATTCCGCTTGCGTGGGCGCCCAGATTCGCACGCGGTCGGCCTCTACATGCGCGGTGGCATTCATCGGCTCCATGCATAGATGGGCGAGGAACGGCACCTGGTACTGGGCCTCGATGGTGCGGGCAGCGGTGGCGAAAGCCTGGTCGACGTCGCCGGTGACCTTGCCGGGCGTGCCGGCATCGATTGGCGTGGCCAGTTGTTGTGCTTCGATGTCCGCAGAGTTTTCCTGCGTTGCCTCGCTAAAGTCCCACTCAGGTTGCAGGGCCTGCAAGCCTTGTGCGGCGGCCCAGTAGTGCTCGGCGACGACGGCCACTGCATTGTCCAGCTTGACCACCTGGCTCACGCCGGGCTGGTCGAGCGCAGGCTGCGAATCGACGGTCTTGAGCCGGCCACCGAAGGCCGGGCAGGCGGTGATCGTGGCTGTCTGCATGTCGTCTAGCGTGACGTCGATGCCGTAGACGGCAGTGCCATCGACCTTGGACGGCACGTCCGTGCGGGGCAGCGGCTGGCCGATTAACTGCCAGTCTGCCGGTGACTTCAGCTGCGGTGCGTCGGGAACCGGCAGTTTCGCGGCGGCCGCCGCAAGTTCGCCGTAGCCGGCGCTGCGTCCCGTGGCCGGATGGTTAACGCGACCGCCTTCTGCGTTGCATTCGCTGACCTGCACCTGCCATTGCTCGGCCGCGGCGGCCACCAGCATTTCGCGGGCCGCGGCGCCAGCCTCGCGCAGGCGTTTGAAAAAATGCATCACGCTCTGGCTATTGCCGGTGATGCGCCGACCGCGCATCGTGCGGAATTGCGGTTGCGACGGTGGCATCTCGGCGCGCACGGCCGACCAGTTCACCCGGAGTTCTTCGGCCGTCATGGCCGGCAAAGCCGTCATCACACCCTGGCCCATTTCCGCCGCCGCGACATAGACGGTAACGGTGCCGTCGCTATCGATGCGCAGCCAGGTCGCCAACGTGCTTTCCGTGGCGGCATGGGCGCCGGCTTCCCCGTCCCGCCAGCCGATCAACAGGCTGCCGGCGATGGCGCCGGCGCCGGCAATCAGGGTCCGACGGGTCACAGAATAATCGTTCAGCTTCATGGACATAGCGCGTCTGGACAGCTTGGGGCTGAGTCATTATGATGCTCATTGCACTCGTGTGCAAGCCAGGCTCCGCAGGCGGTGAGCGGGCTTCAGCGACGACAGGAAGGCTCAGCAATGATGATCAAGTTGACGGTCAATGGGGAAGAGCAGTCGGTGGATGCGACGCCGGGCATGCCGCTGCTGTGGGCGCTGCGCGACCTGCTGGGACTGAAGGGCACCAAGTTCGGTTGCGGCAATGCGCTGTGCGGTGCGTGCACGGTGCACCTGAACGGCCGCGCAATCCGTTCCTGCGGTGTGCCCGTCGAGTCGGCCGACGGCGCCAGCGTTGTGACCATCGAGGGTCTCGGCGAGACCGCCATGGCCCGGGTGCAGACCGCGTGGATCGATGCCCAGGTACCCCAGTGCGGCTACTGCCAGCCTGGCATGATCATGTCCGTGGCGGCGATCCTCAGTGAAGAACCTGGGCTCGAGCCCGACGCCGTGCGCGAGCGGTTGACCAACATCTGCCGCTGCGGTACCTACGACCGCATCAACACCGCGATCGCGCAGCTGTTTCCATCCCGCTGAATTTTTTGGCTCGCCGCCGCGTCACATAGCCAGGCATATCTGGCTGAAGTTCTTTGGCAGTTAATGGCTGAGACCTATGCACCGCAAGGCTTTCGAAACGGTGCCAAAAACTTTGCTCAGCGAATGACGCTAGAGTATGAAACCCCGGCAGAACGTTTTGCCGCATGTGTTGCAGCGACCGGTTGAATCGGCAACCCAAAGCGGACGTTCGCTAAGGGGAGTTTGGGGACAGTGACCATAAATCTCCGCCTGCAGTCTTAGTTGCGGCCAGTGTCCCGCAATTCCGCGCACAGATAATTCTGGAGTTACGGTCACTGTCGCCAAATTCGGGTAGATACGGTTTAAAGCACTGCTAACGACTCAACGCGGAAACGCGCATCCGCGACGAATTTATGGGACCGATTAACTGCGCCTAGACGTCAAGGGTTTTTCATACACAGACATCAACAGGAGGCCAACAAGCATCAGGCCAAAAACGCACGCCCCAAAAGCCAGGATGACCAGAGTGTCCGGGCTCACTTGTCTCTCCCGAGCAGCATTAGTCGGAAGTAGATACCGAAACACAGAATCGATGGCACCCACAGAGCAGTAAACATTCCTTGTTCACGCTCGCCTGAAAACCATAGGTACGCCGATAGCGCAAACGAAATCGCAACGGCTAGCAAGATACACAAGTCAGATTTATGAAACACTGCGTTCTCCTTTACTCACCCATAAAGCCTATGGCACCAATCATACAACCTAGCACCGCGAGACCGCCGATCACACGGAACCCGGATTCGCCGCCGAGTGCGACGGAAGACTCTGGTAAAAACCCAGCCACGAGGCTGATCAGGCCGAGAATCCCGACCAGGATGAAGGCTCCTCCGACCAGGACAAGGGCATTCTTGATTAGCCCTCTGCGGCCCATTTGCGTGTTCTTCACCATTCTATTTGTTCGCTGGCTGGGCCTATCTGGATTGGCTACCTCGGCGCGCCGCCGTATCGAGTCGGAATGTCAGGCTGGATTCAGTGAGTTGGCGTGCGGAATTTGGGTGCGGAATTTGGGGACAGTGACCATAAATCTCCGTCTGCAGCCTTAGTTGCGGTCACTGTCCCGCAATTCCCAATTCCAATTCTGGAGTTACGGTCACTGTCCCCAAATTCTTGGGACCAAGCCCGAGCGGATATCTTTGACTACATCGAACGCTTCTATAACCGCCAGCGACGACACGGCTACCTGGGCAATACCAGCCCGGCCAACTATGAAGACCGGACATTACGAACTTAACGAAACCGTCCGTGAAACCGAGGCAAAACCATTTTGGACTTCCCGCAATATCGTGGACACGCCAAGGCCCCATTTTGAGGCGCCCTGAACCGGCTTGTCGGCAGGTCGTCAAACGCGTTAGATTGGGTCACGAGCCGACTATTGAGTACAAACAGGGAAATCATTATGGCTGCTTCAGATAACGTTGAAAAAGAAAAAACAATTCTGCAGGCGGTTGCCGCCTCGGCGATAAAAGATATTGAGGCCATTTCGGCGAATCATAAAAACGAAATTGTCGCGCTGAGGAATACGCTGACAGCAGCGGTGAAACAGGCTTCTCTCGAGGTAGAAATTCTCAAAAAGCTGACCAAACAAGTGTCGAAAGATGCAAAAAAGATCCTGCAACGCGCTATCAGGGACGCCGAAAAACTGGTGGCGAAAGCCGCAAGCGATGCTGAAAAGCTTAAGCTGCAGGCAGCCGGAAAGCCTGTGCCCAAGAAAAAGCTGAAGAAGAAAGCGGCGAAAAAGAAAACCGGTAAGAAGAGGGCTGCAAAGAAAAAGGTTGCCCCAAAGAAGAAGGTTGCCAGGAAAAAAGCTGCTAAGAACAAGACTGCGGGCAAGAAAAAGGTAGCCAGAAAGAAGGCGCCGAAGAAAAAAGTGGCCAGGAACAAGGCGAAGAAGAAATAAGCCTGCAGCTAGGCTCGACAATGTCCCGGGTGACGGTCTCGATAGGGGGGGGTCTTGCCTGCTGAATGTCCGCTTCTGGCCGTTAGCTGCCGGTCAGGCGGTTCCAGGGCCAGCCGAAACGCAGACTGAGTCTAAAGGTCTGCTTCCGACCCATTTCGGACGTTCGCCATGCCCAGGTCTTAGCGCACGGCCCAGATCTTCAGACATCTCCCTACAGTTCGGCCACATTGTGGCCGATAATTGAAGCGACGCATTGCTATTCCGCATCGCCCGAGGGCGCTGTGTTGCTACAGCCTCTCCAGCAGAATGGCGATAAGACTCTTGCCGGAGATTGTTTGGATGGCACTGGAAATTGCTAAAGATCGTCGTGCTGTTTACCGCACGGTTCCGGAACCAGATGATGCTCTAGAGGTGGAGCTGAAGACTCCCACGGGAAAACCCGTGCGCGGTGAGGTTGCAGACGTGAGCAGCATCGGGGCCGGCGTGTTATTTAACCGTGAGGTCGCTCCAGCACTTGCTATGGGGGAGAGCGCAACACTCTTATTCACTTCACCAATACTTGCCAAGCCCATCGAGGTGCGCGCCGAACTCGTCGCCCGAACCGAGCTGGAAACAAGTCGGCGATATGCCTTTCGTTTCGTCCAAGAACTACTGCTCGGTGATCCGAGACTGCACCGGATATTCAATCGGCGCGGTGCGTCTCGGGCGTCGCCTCGCGGAGATGAGTTCATCGAAGTCAGGCTGCGGGTTTTAGGGCCTGACCATTCTCAAGCTCTGCTGGTAGCACGATGTAGAGATATCTCTGCCACCGGCATCGGCCTGGAAACGGATATTGGGACGGATAAGGCGCTCAAAGCCATTGAGCTAGTGGAGGTTTCTTTTGACCTTCCCGGCTCCAATGCTACGCAAACGCTTTTGGCGCGGATTGCCGATCGGAGGCTTACAGAGGGCGCAGTACTGTATGGCCTGCGGTTCGACACAGAAAAATCTCAGGACTTTTCTGGTCAGCAGGACGACATCATTGCCTACGTCATGCGGCGGCAGCGAGAAGAAGATGCGCAGTTGCGAATCGGGGCCCGTTCTCAGGGTAGCAGCGCGTATCACTCCAGACAGATCAGGCATTGGCTGATCGAGTCGTTTGCCTATCCACGCTGGGTGGCAGCCGCCCGGATCGATCCCCAATCGTGTCCTCATGGCGGGTGTTTCGATGATTCGGATCCCAGATGCCGGCACTGCTCGAAAGAAATCGAGTGCCGGTGGCTCAATACGCCCAGTGGGTCCGCAGACGCATCCGGTCTGTGCGCCGACGAACTGATTGACGCGCTGGACATTGCCGTCGGTTTTGTGGGTCACCACGATGCACACCACGATCGGCAAGTGTGTGACTGCCAAACGTGTTCTTGGTTGAGAGACACGCGACACCTTCTCAAGCGATACAGAAAGCAGTCTGCAAAAATGGTTTAGGTGAAAAAATAAAACATATATTTTCTTTCTGAACCGATCCACAGTCCGGTGCGTATGATGTAGCAGCAATACAGTTATTCGTTAGAGAAGCCTGGCCTCGCGCCGGGTGATTTCGTCTGGAGAACGTCTGCTGATGGCCGAAAGCAGACACTTGGACTGGCACATTGTCGAGCTGCCGACACGCGGATATTCAGTCCAGGTCGCGTGCGACCCGGAAGCCGAATACCAGGCTCACCCGGTCTTCCGGATCCCGGCCACGGAAGGTGGGCCTTTGGCGCTGTATTCCGGTGACCCAGCTGCCACCCTTGACGGACCGACGATCGCAGTTCTCGGTGCTAACTGGGCTGCCATCCAGTGGCGCTGCCGGGGCAGGCATGACGTAGCAGTCCTGGGTCCATTCCCAGACATTGCC
Organism: uncultured Chromatiaceae bacterium; assembly: GCA_964613615.1. Classification (GTDB taxonomy): domain Bacteria; phylum Pseudomonadota; class Gammaproteobacteria; order Steroidobacterales; genus J054. The sequence goes on along the minus strand of CAZTIB010000149.1, from coordinate 35,960 downwards.
GACCATGTCCTGCAGCCCCAGTTTGTTGGGCGGGTAACTCCCCACGGGCGCGATTCCCGCATGGCCGTCCCGGCAGTTCACCGGCGTCAGCGGTGAGTCATCGATGGCGTCGGCCGCATCCAGGTCGTAGACATTGGCATGGGCGCAGGCCGCGTCCGGATCATCACCCCACGGAAAAACCGCCGTGCTGCCGGCATCCGCCGCATATTCCCATTCCGCCTCGCTCAGCAGGCGATAGGGCTGCCCGGTCTTGGCTGCCAGCCAGTCCACGTAGGCCTTGGCATCGGTCCAGTCCAGGCAAACGGCCGGTTCGTCCGGCGCCAGCTCGCGGCCGTAGCCCGGGTCCTGCCAGCTGGCCTGTTCATTCATGCGGGCCACTTTCCCATCCCAGGCATAACAACCAACGGCAGCGACGTATCCCGATGCATCTACAAAGTCCCGGTACTGGCTCACCGTGACTTCCGTGCGCCCGGCGGCAAACGCCCGCGCAATCGTTACCTGGCGCACCGGGCCCTCGTAGCGCTCCGGCTCGCCGCCGTCGAAGCCCATCGCGAAACTGCCCGTGGGGATCACGACCATTTCCGGACAGTCGGCACAGTCGCTAAAACTTTCTCCGGGCCCAGGCTCGGGTGCAGCAGCGCAGGCCGATAACAATACTGCGCAGACCAGCGTCGCTACCGGACGCTCGATTGTGTATAGCTGGATCTTCATACCATTCCTTCGCTCAGGCGGGTTCAGACATATTCACGGCGCTGTTGATGTTTGCGCCGGTGAGCGCGGCATCCAGTGCATATTTCGCCACGGTTTCGCCAGACATCAGCACCCGTTCAATTGCGCCGCTCATCAGGATGTAGCGCCGGCAAAAGGATCCCGCTTGCGAAACACGCTCGACACGACCCGGCCGAGTGCCTGCATCGGAGTCATCCAGCGCACCGCGCCCCCGGTCTTATCCAGCTTGAGCATGCCGTCCACCAGGGCCGGTGCCACGGTTTCAACCCGGTCGGCGAGGAGGCTCAGGAGTTTCTTGCGCTTGTTCAGTTCGCCCGGATCGTGGGCATACAGATCGCGGGTCAGGAATTCGGTCACGACGATGCCCGGGCTGAGATTGGCGATGATCAGCGGGCTGTCGGCGTATTCTTTGGCCAGGGACTTCGTGAGATAGCGCACGGCGCGTTTGCTTGCGCCATAGACAGTCATGCCTGCTTGGGTCATGCCGTCGCTGCCGAAGCCCTCCATGTTGAAAACCTTGCCGTGCTCCTGGCTCAGCATCCCGCCGATGGCCACTTTGCAGCCGTAGGCCACGCCGGTCACATTGGCACTGATCACGGCACCGATTTCTTCGGGCGGTAACTCGGCCAGCTTGACTTTGCGGTTGGTCATTCCGGCGTTGTTGACCCAGATATCCACCTCGCCGAAGCCCTGGTGCGCGAGTTCCCACAGCGCCTCGTGGGCGGCCAGGTCGCCGGCTTCAGCCGCGGTACCTGCAGCGCGCCCGGGTCCGGCGCGGTCAATGGCCTCGACCGCGCTCGCCACAGCTGCCGTTTGCCGGCCGGAAATCACCACGTTGTGGCCGCGCTTGACGAACTCCTCGGCGAGGCCGCGGCCAATGCCCCGGGTGCCGCCCGTGATGACGATATTCAAAGGGTTTCCGCCCCTGGAGCTGCCTTAAAGGCAGGTTTTGACAGCACTTTGCACACGAGTGCATACTGCCAAGTACCATGAAGACCGTCAATATTCATCGACGCTGCCTGCGCCGGCGAATCTGTTGGTCTCACCGATAAACGACGCCAAGGTGCTTGTGCAATGAGTATTCAGGATGCCCTTTTCCCGCGCGGCAAGATTGCCGGTGTGTTTCCGACGCTGACCTCCCGGGGTGATGAGGCCTATGTAGATTTCATCGAGGATGCCCGCAACGTCCTGATGCATGCGCAGCAGCGGCCCATTAGCGAATACAGCCAGCAATTGATGAAAGATGCCGGTATTGACGATTCACCGGATCGGGAGACGACCCAGGCGGCCATCGACCTGCTGATGCAGGACCCGACATTGAAAACCTACTACCGCGTGAAGCGGAGTTTGCAGGAATCGTTCTGGTCGGGCCTGTCCAAGTCGTTCAATCAGCGTCGCGACGCCATCGTGGCAGCGTTTGACGCGGCCGAAGCTGCCGGGCCCGGCACTGTCGAATACGACGACAACTGGCAGGACAGCGCGCCGGAGTACGCCAGCCGGGAAATTCATATTCAGCCAGGCGGCTATGTGAAAGACGAACTGGCGGGAATCTTCTATGACTACGGCCTCAAAGTCTTCATGGGCGGTGCTGCAGACCATGACCGGCTCGCGAAAGGCGTGTCCATGGCAACCGCAATGCCGGATGACGGCCAGGTATCACGCATCCTGGACCTGGGCGTCAGCGCAGGCGCGACCACGATCGCGCTGAAAGAAAAGCATCCCGACGCAGAAGTGTGGGGTATCGATATCAGCGCGCCGATGGTGCGATATGCCCATGTGCGCGCGATGGAAGCGGGCGCGGAGATCCACCTGCGGCAGATGGCGGCCGAAGAGATGGATTTCCCCGACAATCATTTCGACGCGGTGCTGGCCTTGCTGATGTTCCACGAATTGCCGGTACCGGTGGCGAAAGAAGTCATTGCCGAAGTGTTCCGGGTGTTGCGACCCGGCGGCAAATTCACCGTGCTGGATTTCCCGAGCGTCCGTTCCCGCGGCACGTACAGCATGTTCTTCGCCGAGATGGATGCGGCTGACAACGGTGAACCGTACCTGCCGGACTTTGTCCGTTCGAATGTCGAAGACCTGCTCGTGGAAGCGGGCTTTGAGCTCGAGCATTACGACCCCAAGGCCGCACTGACGCGCGGGCGCGTCGTGGTCAAGCCCGCCGCCTGAGGAACCTACGCACATGGCAAAACTGAAAGAAGCAGACCTGGCCTACACCAACGAATTGCCGGGGGCTGAAAGGGGCAATCCCAGCTATTTCGAGAATGAGGTCATCGATCACCTGCTGGGCATCGTGCTCGAACTCGGCGCCCAGTTCTGGGTGCTGCGCGACCGGCAGGCCTTCCTGGAAGAGCAGCTGGCTGCGAAAGGCGTCGTGTCCCTGGAAGACCTCGACCACGGGAAGCCGTCGGACGAGTTGCTGGCCAAACTGAAGGCGGAGCGTCTGGCCATGATCCAGCAGGTCTACGGGCGGCTGTACTCCACTTACGGTGGCGACAAGGCAGCGGCGACCACCGCACCCATGTCCTGAAGGCCTGGGCGGGCGGGGGCGGGCGATCGGATCGCCGCCACGGAGCGCAGCGCGGCGCAAGACTATGTCGCTGTCGGCAATTCCCTGAAATGCTCATTGTTACAGCGCATTAGGCCAATATCTCTGGACCATGGGCAGGGCGCGGAAGCCTGTTTGCACTCGTGTGCAATGGTATGGAATACTCCCGGCGTCAGGAAGCCAGTTCCTGGACAGGGGGAATCCATTGGGGTCATCAGAACAAGCCAGTTGTAGCCGGCGGCAAGCCCTGCTGCTGGCGGCGGCTGCCGCCACGGCCGGCGTGCCTGTGGCGCGCGCCGAGGCCCGTCAGGAACGCGTGCCCTTCGACGCCGACGACCCGCAGCAGAACCTCGACGCCTTTATCCGCATCACCGGTAGTGCCGACCCCGACGAGGAGGTGCTGATGCACAACCAGGCGCGGGTGTTTTCCGTTATCGGCGATGATGAAATCCTGCAGCCGTTGTTCGACATGGAAGGCTACAAGGTGCGGCGTTCCATCCGGCTGCCCGATGGCGCATACCACATCCTGCAGCGCGAGATCTTCGTCTACAAAGATCTCGAAACCGGCGAGATTCTCGATGAGTGGTTCAACCCGTTCACCGGTGAGACCGTCGAGGTGGTGCACCTGTTCAACGATCCGGTCAATCATCACGTGACGACGGTATTTCCGCGTTACTACAACCCGGGCACCGAAGAGCGGCAGGTGGAGCCGGAACCTTTCCTGATGCCCTGGTCCATCCTTGGTGACCAGGCGACTTTCTTTTTCGACACCAACACGCGATGGAAGAATGTGCTGGACCCCAAGGTCTGGAAGCGCGAGTCCACCGGCGAGTATGTGCGGGTGACGGAATCGGAGTGGTATACGGTTAGCCTTGCCGATCTGGAAAATCCGGAGCTGCCGAGCGTCCCGTACGTGGGCGGGTGGTCACGCCTGGGGCCCTGGCTGCCGTGGATGTTCATGGGGGGGCGTCCGGGCCACCTGCGTTACCGGGGCAAGAAAACCAAGCTGGCAGACGTTAGCGAGCTCAATGAGCCGCTGCGGGGCTATGTGGCGAAGCATCCGCGTTTCCACAGTGCGCCGGACGAGTGGAGCGAGCCGAACGAATCCAGTTTCGAGAGCTACGCGCGGCAGCATAAGCCGCGGGCCTGATTCAATTTCATCATCATCAAGACGAAGACAACGGGGGAACGGGTAATGCGCAGTCGATATCGCCTTACGGGCTGGCTGATGGTTGGTCTGCTGGCGGGATTTCCGGCGACCCCGGCGCTGGCGCAGCTGGACAACATTGTGGTGACAGCGCGAAAAGTGGAGGAATCCCTCCAGGAGGCGCCGATCTCAGTGACCGCTTTCAGCGAGCGCACCATCGAGACCGCCAACATTCGCAATATGGCGGACCTGGCGAGGTTAACGCCGAACCTGACCTTCGAAGCCGGTGAAACTGGGCGCCGGCAGACACCGGTGATTCGGGGCCTCGGTGTGATCGACAGCCGTGGCTTCGACAACAATGTCGGCGTTTTTGTGGACGGGGTCTTCATGTCCGGCCGCGCGTCCCAGAATGTAGACATATTCGACATGGAGCGGATTGAAGTCGTGCGTGGTCCACAGGGGGCGCTGTATGGGCGCAATACCTTTGCCGGTGCCATCAACTTCGTCACCAAGCGCCCGTCGGACGAGTTCGGGATCAATGTCGAGACCACCGCTGCGGAAGACGGCATGTATGACGTCAGGGGCGCCGTGACCGGACCCATAGTAAAGAATCTTGCCGGCCGCCTTGCGTTTCAATACGCCGATGACGACGGTATGTATCGCAATGGCGGGCCGGAGAAATCGGGCCGTGGTCTCGGTGGTTCCCGGACCCGGGCGATCGCCGGCGATCTGCGCTTCAGGCCGACAGACGCCATCGATCTCAATCTTCGCGGCTGGATTTCCAACGAAGATCTGGACAGTCGGTCGCTGAGCAGAACGCCGAATAACTGCGGCGAACTGGACCCGGACAAGTTTCCTCCCAACCGGCTCCTCTCCTACGATTTGGGCGTGCCGGCCTACTATTGCGGCAACGTCCCGCCAGCGGAGTCCCGCACCCTGAGCACCTCGCCGTCTGCGTATGCCGCCAAAGGCCGCACCTGGGGCGTGATGCTCGACGCGCAGTTCGATTTCGACTGGGCAACCTTGACTTCGATTACGTCCTACACGGACAACAACAACAAGGGCCGGCCGGATCTCGATCGCACGCAGGCCGGTGAGCCTTACTACGGCTGGGTGGACAAAGCGGCGTTTGAAGCCTCCGGTTTCCCCGTTATTTTTTCGATGGAGACCCTGTTCCCCGATAATTCCGGTGTCTCGTCCATGAATACGCTGATCGGCAGCGTCGGGCTCAACCAGGAATACTACTCGCAGGAATTCCGATTGAATTCCAACTCCGAGGGACGTTTCCGCTGGCTGGGCGGCGCGTTCTATTTTCACCAGGAAAACACAGATACGACTGACCTCGGTATTGACGCTTCGTCGGCCGTGCAGGCCCTCGGCCTGCCAACGGAGGATATCCAGTTCCTGCTGGTGTCGCCTGGCGACGGCATCCCCTTTGGCACCTTGGGTATACCGAACCCGGTGTTGCCCAACTCGGTATTTTTTGACAATCCGAACCAGGTGACGGAGCTCGTGCTCGCGTTCACCGAAGCCGATCAGTATGCGGCCTTCGGCTCCGTGGAGTACGACATCACGGACAAGCTGACCGGCACGGCGGAAATTCGCTACACGTATGAAGAGCGCAAGCTCGACAACAAGAAAGATGATTTCTTTGGCACGCCCAGGACCAAGTACGACGATGACTGGGACTTCTGGGACCCGCGTTTCATCCTGCGGTACCAGGCCAATGATGACCTGATGGTCTACACTTCTGTCGCGAAGGGCAGCCGCTCGGGCGGATTGAACGTGGCGATTGCCGACCCCAACGCCGTGCCCTTCGATGAAGAGACCAACTGGACCACGGAGCTCGGCTTCAAGTCTGCCTGGTTCGATAATCGCTTGCAGTTCAACCTGACCGGCTTCTACATCGACTGGGACGACGCCCAGTTTCGCCAGCGCATCCCGTCATCGGCAGCTGGCACCGGCTTCCTGACAGTGACCACCAACGCGACAGGGCTCAAGAACCATGGCTTCGAGGCCGAGCTGGTCGCTTCGCCGTTCGACGGTGTGACCGTGGGCGCTAATTTTGGCTACGCCGATCCCGACTATGATGGCGGCACCATATCTGAAGGAGATGCAACGCTTTGCAATCTGAAGGATGCGGGCGATACGGCTTTTCCGCTGGTTCCGGTTAAGTGTGTACCGATTGACAGCGATGGCGATGGCACCTTTGACGATGAAGCCCCGGACATCAGCGGCAAGCGGCCCATCCGCACGGCCAAACGAACGGCGTCATTGTTTGTTGAAGCCACGCGACCCCTTACGTCGGAGCTCGATGCGCTGCTCCGTTTCGATGTGGGCTACCGGTCGAAGATCAGCACGACGAATGTCGACGTGCAGTTTTCCCCCAACCGGACGGTGGCGAATCTGACCCTCGGTGTCGTCAACGACGCGTTTGACCTCCTGTTCTGGGTGCGAAACCTGTCCGACGAAGACGCGATTGAATCCACGCAGACTTTCCCGTCGGACCTGAACGCGACCACCTTCGTCACGACAGCGACGAACCTCAACCCGCGCAGGTGGGGCGTGACAGCGCGGTATCGCTTCGGTAGCGCGAGATAGCCAAGTGCTGCGCCGACGCTAAGCGCGATGCGCACAGCCCTGCCGGTGAGTCTCTAAGCCATGCTCCGCAATTCGGTTCGTCGCTATGGTTACGTGGCTCAGGGTCTGCACTGGCTGATCGTGCTGCTCGTCTTCCTGCAGATCTATCTCGCGGTGGCCGCATTCGGCGCCAATGATCCGGGCCGGGAGTCGGAGTTGCTGGCACTGCACCGGCCCCTGGGGATAACGATCCTGGGACTGATCCTGCTGCGTCTCGGGTGGCGGTTGATCAATGCCGTGCCGCCGGCCCCGAGAACCATCGCCGCACCCTTGCGCTTTGTTGCCCGGGCCACCCATTGGCTGCTGTATGCGCTGCTGATCAGCATCCCGCTGGTGGGTTGGGTCAAGGCGGGTTCAGAGGGTATCGATGTCAATTACTTCGGTTGGTTTACCGTGCCGAACTGGCTGGGTCCGGAGCCAGATCTGAGCCAGCCGTTGCGGATGACGCACCTGTACCTGAATACGGCCTTGCTGGGGCTGGTATCGCTTCACGTGCTGGCGGCGCTGTGGCACCAGTTCTGGCTCAAGGATGCAACGCTGCGCCGGATGTTGCCGGTACGGGATGCTCACCACTGACAATGACCCGGAGCATCCTGTGGATGCGTGGCCTTCGCAATTTGCCGAGCTAAGCCAGGACTAGTCGCGCGCCTGCCAGCGTGTCCATCGGGTCAGGTCCTCGCCGTCGCAGCTGGCCAGCCCGATCTGGTGCACGGCCGATGCTTCGGCCTCGACCAGGTCGCTGAAATCTTCTCCGCGGTATCCCGCGCCGACGTAGTACATCAGCAGGCCACCCTCCGGCGCCGGGACTATCCAGGGGGTGCCGACGGCGCCCGAATCCCATGCGCCCGGGCCAGACTCGGCCGGCGCAAAGACGGCACCTCTGGGCGCCGGGCCGGGAACCCGGGTCCAGCTGAGTCCATCCGCGGATCGCGCCAGACCGATGGATGCCCGCTGCTCGCGGAAGCCTTCATAGAACATCAGGAACTCCTGGCCCCGCCGGATCACATGGCGGGTGGCGGGTCCATCCACGTCAAAGGCGTCGGGTGCGCCCGGCCCGAAAATCACCCCGAGTTTTTTCCAGTCACCGCCGTTCACCGACTCCGCAGCGCAGATGAAGAACTTGTTCGTGACCGGATTGACGCTGTGGTAATACATGCGCCGAACTTCGGCGGATAGTTGCAGTACCTGCGGCCAGCCGACCATGAACGCGTCTGCTTCTCCGGGCGCACCGTGATTCAGGACCGCGCCGCTGAATGGCCCGGACTGCCGTTGCCAATGCTCGCCATCCCGGGAAGTGGCGCGGCCAATGCGCAGCGGAAATCCATTGAAGGTGAGTTCGCCGAGCTGCTGCACGTTCTGCGGACCGCCGAAATACCACATGTCGAAACCATCGGCAGTGGGATGAACATCGCCCACGCCGATATGGGCCGAGTCGAAGCGCTCGGGATCCGGGGCCGGATCCATCACGGCGCCGCGGGTGGCCGATCCCGCAACCCGCTGCCAGTGTCGGCCGTCAGTGGATACCGCGAGACCGATGCGTCCGGTCGGCAGCCGCACCAGCGAGTCGAAGTCAGGGTCGCGGCCGTAGTACCACATTCGCCAGTCTGCGGCGCCGAGCCTGATGACGCGGGGGTTGGAAAGTTGCGCAGAATCCCAGGCCCCGGCGGGCCCCAGTGGCAGGATCAGGCCTGGCTTCAAAATGTCTCCGGCGGTTGTCGTTGCGTGTGAATCCGTCATCGCCGCGCCCGTGAGCCGGGGCCAGCCGGCTGCCAGGCTGATGCCCGCCAGGCCTTTGAGCAGGCTACGGCGACGGTGGACGAATGAGCGGGCCATGCCAGGGTGCCTGCCGCCTTAGCCGGCACCTGGCGGCTCCGCGGTCAGCACTGCGAGCGCATCCGCGGCGAGATCCGGGTGCTCAGCGGCGACAAACTGACGCAGGTCTGCGGGCAGTTCTGCCAGTTGCCAGACTTTTTCGCCGGCGGCAATGGAGATCGAATGCCCGGCCACGCCATCCATCATCATCCAGGGGCGCCAGCTCATCAGGTTGTAGTAACTGATCTGGCTGGGCACCGACACCTTCTCCGGCGTCTCCAGGTCGGCGCTGCTGCCGGTGTAACTGATGGACTCGTTGTAAACCATTGCCGGTTGCTGGGCATTCGGCGGGAACATGCGGCTGCGGGTATCGAGGCGAATCCAGGTGCGGCCGCCGTTGCTGATCGCAGGTCCGAGTTCTGATTCGGCCTCGATACGCAGCGGTCCGAGTTGCGCCGGCAGCATCAGGCCATTGGTGTTGATGGTGACTGGCTGTAACGGCGTGCGTGACAGGGGTACGGCCATCAACTTGCCGTTATAGGGATTGCGAAATTCGCTGATGCGTTCGCCGGTGGCGAGGTCACCGTGGTACACAACCTCGATTCGTCGGCCAAGAAAGCTGCTGTCGTCCAGAGCCTCGAAGCTGGCGAAGGCCACGGCGTTGAGCGAGAACAAAGGGGTCAATGCGGCATCCACTACGCCGTACACCACGCCTTTAAACCATTCCAGGGTTAGCCGGTCATCGACCGAGGCTCGGAGTTTCATCAGGGCCTGCAGCATGGCCCGTGGGTCATCTGCGACGCCCACGCCAGTGTCTGCCTCCATCTCAGTGCCTGGGGCCTTCGCCGCCATTACGACACCGGCCATCAGGCCTAATGATTGCCGTCGATTGATCATGATTCACCTGTGTGCCTGATTGTTGTTCTGGCCGGCGCCCTGCCGGCGATTGCAGGGACCAGCGGCCGTTGACCCGGACAGAGGCACCGGCGACCCATCGGACTGGTGGGCTGCGTTCACTGCCAATCGCCCGATTCGGTCATAGAAGCCCAGGGCTCGGCAGGCGGTAATGCGCCACCTTTCTGCAACAGCTCGATGGCCACGCCGTCGGGGCAGCGCACGAAGGCCATGAAGCCGTCGCTGGGCGGCATCGGCACCTGGGCACCTTTGGCCAGTAACTCCTCGCAGGTCTCATAGATGTTGTCGACTTCGTAGGCGACGTGGCTGAAGCCCAGTGTGCGAGCCCGCTCTTCGGGGTCGTCGTAGTGCACGACCTCGATTTGCGCCCGTTCGTCGCCGGGCGCGGCCAGGAACACGATGGTGCAGGGGCGTCGGTGACCCCGGAAGCGGTGCAACTCCTCCATGCCCATGGTATTGCGGTAGAAGTCCAGGGCTTCATCCAGGTCGCTGACGCGCACGGCCGTGTGCAGGTACCTCATGCGGCGGCTCTCCGTTGCCATGATGATGGCAAAATCAGGCTGAGTTTAAATGAGTTTCCCGGGGGACAAGCTGCATGCGCCAGATGAACACCTTGACCGCCGTTGCGGTAATTCTTGCTGCCTTCATGGCGCCGAAGCTGGCCGCAGATACGGTGCTGATCACCGGCGCCAACCGTGGTATTGGCCTGGAGTTTGCCCGGCAATATGCGGCCCTTGGCTGGCGGGTGGTGGCGACTCATCGCAGCGAAGATCAACCGGCGTCGCTCGTGGCCCTGCAGCGACGCTATCCGGAAACCGTGGTCGTTGAACGTCTCGATGTCACCGACCATGCCATGATCGACGCGCTGGCAAGCCGCTACCGGGGTCAGCCTGTCGACGTGCTGATCAATAATGCAGGCCTGGTGGGTGCACTGGAGCATGTGCAGGATCAAATGTTCGGCAGCCTCGACTATGAACTGCTGGCCTTGTTCATGCTCACCAACGTTGCCGGACCGCTGAAAGTCTCCGAGGCTTTCTTCGACAATGTCCGGATCAGCGAACAGAAGCGCATTGTGGCCATTAGCTCCCTGGCTGGCTCTTTCCAGGCCGCGGCGACCAACCGGCCCGGCCGGGTTCACTACAAGACCAGCAAGGCGGCGTTGAACATGGCGGTGACGTGCATTGCCACGGCCACCGGAGATGCAGACATTATTGCTGTGGCGATTCATCCAGGTGGCGTGAAGGTCGAGAAGCTGGCGGCATTTGATCTGCCGGGCTTCATCGAGCCCGCAGAGAGTATCGCGTCGATGATCCGGGTGATCGATTCACTGGAGCCGGCGGACTCAGGCACTTTTCTCAATTACACGGGCGAACCTTTGCCATGGTGAAGCCGCGCCTCCCCAATGGCGGGCCCGCTGTCGGGACTCTGTCAAGCGGCGGTTCCGGGCTTGGCAGACAGCGGGGCGACCACTCTGGATCTATCCACGGGCTTCGGTGAGCGGTAACCGGAAAACGAAATCACACCCAGCACGCCCAGCAGGATGAGGGTGATAGCCGACCACCAGCCCAGCCTGTCGAGCTGCGCGGCGGTGATCAGATCGATGTTCTCCGCCGACGGCAGCTTTATAACGTCAACGATCAGACCCGCCAGCAGCTTGCCAAGGCCCGAGGCGGTTTTCATGGCCAGGAATACGAAGCCGAACAGCAGCGCGGTTGCATTCACGCCGGTGCGGTGCTGGTAATCGTCTGCAGTTTCCGACGCGATCACGGCGGAGACAATCATCACGACGCCCAGGAACAGGCCGGCCAATCCGTTGGTTATCCGCAGCAATGGCATGACTGCGTCCGTGCCAACCTCGACGAAACCGAGCAGGCGCAGCAGCAGGGGCAGGGCAAACAGCGCAGCGCCAAAACCAATGCCACCTGCAAACAGCAGTGGGTGCGGCACCCGGTCGACGATAGGCTTGCCCACCAGTAGCGTGATCGCGGCGCCAAGAATGACCGCGAATTGCCAGACCTTGATCTGATCGCCAGTCAGATCCCAGAAATAGCTGCCCAGGTACAAGGCCATGGAGTTGTACATGGAGAACGCAGTCAGGATAAACAGGCTGCCGAGGAACAGGCAGCGAAAGTTCTTGAACCTGAAAACCATGTCCCGCCAGGCCGGCCAGAGGGCCGCAAGCTGAAAGCGGGGGCTGCCCGGGATATCTGCCTCGCGGGCACGAATCCGGCGGTAGGTGCCCGCCGCTGACAGCAGGATCACCAGGACCAGGGTGCCGCCAACGGCGGCCGCGAAGGGCAAATAATTGGCCGGGTTTTCCTGGCCCCGCGGGAATTCCGCCGACGGCACGAAGAAAACATCAAAGGCCACCGCCACCACGGCAAAGTTGGCCGCCGCGCCGAAAATATTCCGCAGTACGGCCAGGGTGACCCGTTCACGCGGCTCGTCCGTGAGTTCGGCGATCTGCGTTGACCAGGGAATGTGGAAAAAGGTGACGGATACGCGCAGGCCGATGGCGGTGAACGCAAGCCAGGCGCCGAGCCCCAGGGTTGAGGCCCCGCTCGGCGGATAGAACAGCGCCACGAAAAACAGCGCCGATGGCAGGGCCGCCAGGAACATCGGTGCATGACGCCGGCCCCAACGGGCTTTCAGGCTATCGGAATACGCACCCACCAGCGGGTCGGTGAACGCGTCGGCAATCATCGCCACCAGGATGGCCGCGCCCGCCACGGTGCCGGACAAGCCCAGCACCTGGGTATAGAAGAACAGGACGAACAGCTCGAAGGAGCGGCTCAGGACCGTTTCGCAGACGTTGCCGAGGCTATAGGCCAAGCGTGTCAGCCAGGGGACACGCTCACTGTCGGGGATCGTCACGCTCATTAGTTGACCTGGGACCAGCTGCGAATTGGGGCTCGATGCAGATTAGCCTAGCGCAGGGCGGTGGCTTTTTGCAAACGTGTGCATCCCGGCGCGTGGCGGTGCTGCGCTGGCAGGGCCTGCGGGGTGTGGGCGGCCTCGACTGATATACTCCGCCACCGGCCCGGACCCGTCCGGCAACCTAAAACCCACCAACGAAATAGCAGGCGGTTCTCGATGTCAGTTTTCCAAGAGCAGCTCGACAAAGTCAGCAACGATCCAGGTTTCATCGCTGCGCTCGACCAGAGCGGCGGCAGCACGCCGAAGGCGTTGCGGATCTACGGCATCGAGGAAGATGCCTACAGTAACGACGAGGAAATGTTCAGGGTGGTTCACGAGATGCGCACGCGCATCATCACCAGCCCGGCTTTCGACGGCAAGCGCATTCTCTGCGCGATCCTGTTCGAGAACACCCTCGACCGGGAAATTGCAGGCAAGGCCACATCGCACTTCCTGTGGCAGGACAAGAACGTCGTGCCGATCCTGAAAGTGGACAAGGGCCTGGCCGACGAGGCGAACGGGGTGCAGCTGATGAAGCCCATCCCGAATCTCGACGAGCTGTTGCAGAAAGCGACCGCGAAAGATGTCTTCGGTACCAAGATGCGCTCCGTCATCAAGTCTGCAAACGCGGGTGGTATCGAAGAAAATGTCGCGCAGCAATTCGAGATTGGCAGGCAAATCGTCGCCGCAGGTTTGGTGCCGATCATCGAGCCAGAAGTCGACATCAATGCGCCGGACAAGGCCGAGGCCGAGGCGCTGCTCAGAGAGCAGCTGCTGGCGCACCTGAACAAGCTCGATGCGAGTGAACTGGTGATGTTCAAGCTGACGCTGCCGGAAGAGCCAAACTTCTACAAGGCCTGCCAGGATCACCCGAACATGCTGAAGGTGGTGGCCCTGTCGGGCGGTTACTCTCGTGACGAGGCCAACCGCCGGCTCGCGCAGAACAACGGGATGATTGCGAGCTTCTCGCGGGCGCTGACCGAAGGTCTGTCAGCCCAGCAATCGGACGAGCAGTTCAACGCCACGCTGGACAAGTCGATTCAGTCGATTTTCGACGCCTCCTGTACCTGAAGGTGGAGGTCTGAACGAACCGCGGCAGGGCCCCGGATTCGGGGCCCTTTCGTATTTGTAGGGTGCACTCCGTGCACCGTCCGATATCCGGCGTTTCAGCGACGGTGCGGTGAGCGCGGCGCTGGCGACTACCGGCGCAAAATCATCAGCCACCGGCCCAGATTCAGCAGACTGGCCAGCGACCCGGCCACGTAGGTCAGGGCGGCGGCTTTCAGAATCCGCCGGGCGTGGGGCAGATCACCGGGCTGCAGGTAGTTCCCGGTTTCAAGAATTGGCAAAGCCTTGTTGAAACTGGCATCCAGTTCCACCGGCAGCGTGACCAGGTGCACCAGCGTGCCCAGGGCCATGGTGCCGACGGCCAGCAGCAGCATCACTAGCCCGGCCTGCGGCACTTTCGTCAGCAACACGATGACCGGCGCGGCCAGCAGCAGGAATCCTCCTACCCGTTCGCCCGCCATGGCCTTGCGCACCAGCCGCTGGCGGTAGTCGAACAGCGCCTCGCCCCGAGCGTGCTGAATGGCGTGCCCCACTTCATGGGTGGCCACAGTGACCGCCGTCAGGGAGTAGCCATTGTAGTTATCCGGCGACAACCGCACCTTACGGGCCTGCGGATCGTAGTGATCGCCCATCTCGGTCGCTTCAACTTCCACATCGCTCAACTCGAAGCGGTCGAGCAGGTGTCTTGCCAGCGCGGCGCCGGTGCCCTGTTCACGGTAGCGGTCCGCGGGCTGACTGTATGTCTGCAGCACGCGACGCACCCAGAAACCCGGGCCGACAATGGCGACTAGCAGAATCAGGCCGATGACCACCCAGAACATGGTGAAAGTTCCTCTGAGATCGTGACAGAGTATTCGCTGGCGCCGTTGGTACCGTATTCAGCGACAGGCGATTTCTGTGCGTGGTTGGACACGCTAGCACGGCTGGCCGGCAGTGCCTGTGGCGCAAGCCACGGGTATTCAGCATGACTGAAGAATCCCGACCACCGCGAGGGTGGCCGGGTGAGGCTATCGGACCGGGGGAGTCCAGCCTCGGGGGGAAGAGCGCTAACGATAACCAATGCAAGCGCAGCGAGGCACTCGGGCATCCTCGTAACAGGGTCCGCAATTTTACGTATTGCCCGAAGTTCGTTGGTCTTGAATGGGCCTGGATTCGCGCGGAAGACCGGCGAAGCCGGCAATTTCTGCGTGGAGAACGAGCTGGACCAGATCGATAATGCATCGAGAAAAGTTATATAAGTTTATGTATAAATAAATATTTATTAGATTCCGACCGGCGATTGCGGTAGGCGCCCCAGGCCCTGATCTCCCGTCCGGTCTCAGGCCGGCAGGTCCGTCACCAGCAACACTGTGCGTATCGAAAACCAGATAACCAGCACCAGCAGCAGGGTGATCAGCAGGGCGAGGAACCCGCGGTAGAGACGCCTCAGGGTTGCCCGGAGGCGTCCCAGCAGGCCTGCGCCCGGCGCCGGCGGCTTGGAGGCAAAGGCTCGGATGAATGCGCTGAGCGTCAGAGCCCACAGCAGCATGGCGATAGCGGCGAGGCCGAGATACTGGCCGGTTTCGCCCTCGACCAGGAAAACGGCCGCCGGGAAGGCCAGCGCTGCACCCCCCGCCAGGATCCAGCCCAGCCACGCGTGGGGTTGCAGCCATGTTGCCAGGCGGACGTAGAGTTCAAGCACGGCGCGCGGACGGGCTCGGCGGATTGACGACCGCGGCGCCCGTTAACGGTAAGGCGCTGCCCGGTCGGTGACGGCGCCGGTTACGGCGAATGCGCCGCGTACTCCTCGATGGCACCCGAAGCATCGAAGGCATAGACCTTGAAGGCTTGCGGGTTCGGTCCTTCCATGCCGGGAGAGCCGATGGGCATGCCCGGTACCGCAATGCCCTGGGTGTCCGGCCGTTCTCGCAGCAGGCGCAGCACGTCCTCGATGGGGACATGCCCTTCCACCACGTAGCCGTCTACCACCGCCGTGTGGCAGGAGCCCAGCTGGGGCGGCACGCGATAGCGTTGCTTGATCGGGACCATGTCCCGCACGTTGATGGTTTCTACCGGAAAGCCACTGGCCTTGAGCTGATCGGCCCATTTGATGCAGCACCCGCAGGTAGGCGATTTGTAGACCGTAACCTTCGGCAAATCGGCCCCGAGGGCGAGGCCGCTCGCGCCGAGCATCAAAGCCCCAACGGCAAACAGGGCGGGCAAATTCCGCATTGCAGCGACTCCTGGCTAGCAGCGGCTAATAGTTGGCGGTGCGGGCGGCCGGGTCAAGAGCGGGGTCGTGCCATTTTGTCTTTGCCCAGGCGCTTGGTAATGGCAATGGTGACCTCATCCAGGACTTCCCATTCGGTCTGTTTCTGGTAGGTGATTGAATTCAGGCTGTAAATGAGCCGGCCTTCGGTCGCCTCGTAGAGGTCAGTGTTGATCTCCACGGTGCTGGTCAGCAGCGTGTAGCTGGGCACTTCGACTTCGTCGTAGTCATAGCGGAAGAAGTCGAATATGTATTCGTCGCGGCGGCGTATTTTTGCTTCCTTGCGGGCATCGACGCCCCTGGCGGCGACATCCTGGCGGATCAGGCGACTTACCAGCACCGCGTCGGCGCCGGTCTTGCGCACCGCTACCACCACGTTGTCGCGATTCAGCGGCGTGTCATAGCCCATCTCCTTCACGCTGGCCCAGGCGGTGATGCCTCGATCTTCCAGGGTCGAGGCCATCAGCCGTTCCCAGCGCCAGCGCAGGCCCTCATTCGGCGTGACGCCGACGATCAGCACCCTGGAATAGGGCGCTTCGGCCGGTCTCTTTTCGTGGCTGACTTTGGTGATCTTCGTGCCTTTCGTGCAGGCGGCGAGGAGCAGCACTGATAGCAGCACCGTGTAGGGAGCAATTCGATTGGACATGGATCGGCGGGACTTGATGAAGGCGTCGATTATTCACCGCGCGCCGCGGCTGCGCAACAAGACACGCTTGCTCGCTGCGCCGGCACCGCATAACCTTTGCTCGGGTCCGCGCCGGTCCCCCCGCGGCGGCCAGCCGTGAACCCCGTCAGGCCCGGGAGGGAGCAGCGGTAGCGGTGATGCCGGGCGCCGGGGTGTGGCTGGCGCGGATCTTTTTTCCTAACGGTTGACCGAATGAGCTACCTCGTACTCGCCCGCAAGTGGCGCCCCCGCCAGTTCGCCGATGTGATCGGCCAGGACCACGTGGTGCGCGCGTTACAAAATGCCCTCGGTGCCGACCAGGTGCATCATGCGTACCTGTTCGCCGGCACGCGAGGGGTGGGCAAGACCACCCTGGCACGGATATTGGCAAAGGCGCTGAACTGCCTGGAAGGCGTCACGGCGGAGCCCTGCGGCAAGTGCAGTGCGTGTATCGCCGTCGACGAAGGCCGATTCGTCGATCTGATCGAAGTAGACGCTGCGTCCCGCACTGGCGTCGACGATACCCGCGAGCTGCTGGAAAACGTGCAGTACACACCCACCAGCGGGCGCTACAAGATTTACCTGGTGGACGAGGTACACATGTTGTCGCGGCAGTCTTTCAACGCGCTGCTGAAGACGCTGGAAGAGCCGCCGCCGCATGTGAAGTTCCTGTTTGCGACGACAGATCCGCAAAGACTCCCCGTTACCGTGCTGTCGCGCTGCCTGCAGTTCAATCTCAAGCGTCTGCCGGCGGCCCTGGTCGAGGCGCGGCTGGCCCAGATCTGCGATTCGGAGGGTTTTCAAGCCGAAGCGGCCGCACTCGCGCGCCTGGCCCGGGCGGCCAGCGGCAGCGTTCGCGACGGTCTAAGTCTGCTCGACCAGGCCCTGGCCTATGGCAATAACTCGGTCGGCGACGCGGACGTGGCGACCATGCTGGGGTCCATGGGGCGCGATCGTGTGCTGGAATTGCTGGCACCCGTCGTGGCGGGCGACGCGGCGGTGTTGTTGGCGCAGATCGAAGCCCTCGACGAAGACGTGCCAGACTACGAACGCGTGCTGGACGAACTGGCCACCGCGTTACAGCGCCTGGCGGTGCTTCAGCTGGCCGGCAGTGAAGCATTGCCGGACGAAGACAGCCTGGATGCCATGCAGGCATTGGCTGGCCGGCTCGAGCCGGCGCAAGTGCAGTTGTACTACCAGATTGCTATCACGGGGCGAGGTGACCTCAGCCTGGCGCCGGAACCACGACTGGGATTTGAAATGGTCCTGTTGCGCATGCTGGCCTTTCGGCTCGATGCACCCGGTGACGCAATTGAGAAACCGGTAACGACACCCACACGCCGCGCCGCCGGCGGTGCGCCTTCCCGGCAGCTTGCGCCTGCCGCGCCTGCGGCTTCGGCGTCGCCGGCTGCTGGTAAGAGTCATGATCCGGAAGACTGGCCGGCCTTTGTCGCCGGCCTGTCGATTTCCGGGGCAGCGCGCCAGCTGGCAGAACACACGGCGCTGCAGTCGGCGACAGCCACTGAAATTCGCTTGCGGGTAGAGCCGCATAATGACCACCTGGTCACGGATAAGCTGGTGAGCCGGCTGCGCGCGTCGGTCCGGGAACGGCTCGGCAGTGACATGCAGGTCCGTGTCGCGGTCGCCAGCGCCCCGGGGCGCACTGTCGCCGGCGACCATGCCAGGGCGGACCAAGCAGACGCCGCCCGCGCGCGCGCCGCCATAGAGCAGGATCCAGACGTTCGTGAGATCGTTGACATGTTCCAGGGCGAACTCATTCCGGAATCCATTAAACGAACGCCGGACAATCCCTAACACCCAGACGGAGATGCTCACCCATGAAGGCGGATATCGGCCAGCTGATGAAGCAGGCTCAGAAAATGCAGGCCGAGATGCAGAAAGCTCAGGAAGAGCTCGGCAATCTCGAAGTCGAGGGCGAGGCCGGTGGCGGGCTCGTCAAGCTGTCGATGACCTGTCGGCACGAGGTGCGCGGCATCAAGATCGACCCATCCCTGGTCGGCGATGACCGCGACATGCTCGAAGATGTGCTGGTAGCGGCCTTTAACGACGCGGTCCGCAAGGTCGAGCGCACGGTGCAGGACAAATTCTCGGGCATGGCCGGGGGCATGGGGCTGCCCGGGGGCCTGCAGCTGCCGTTCTGACAGCGACGCGGCGTGAATTTTTCTCCCAGCCTGCAGGAATTGCTCGACGCCTTGCGCTGCTTGCCCGGCGTGGGGCCGAAGTCCGCCCAGCGCATGGCATTGCACCTGCTCGAGAAAGACCGCGAAGGTGCAGCGCGCCTGGTGGCTGCCCTTGGCACTGCGGCCGAGCGAGTCGGGCTGTGTACTCGCTGCCGCATGCTGACGGAGTCAGATATTTGCCCGGTGTGTGTTGACTCCCGCCGCGAACACGAACTGGTTTGCGTGGTGGAATCGCCGGCGGACCTCGTGGCGGTAGAGGAATCCGGTGGTTATCGCGGCCGCTACTTCGTGCTGCTCGGACGCCTGTCACCCCTGGATGGCGTCGGGCCGGCCGAGCTCGGTGTTGATCTGTTGCGCGAGCAACTGGCGGGTGGGGCTATCAAGGAACTGGTGCTCGCTACCAGTGCGACCGTGGAAGGCGAGGCAACGGCGGCCTACCTGGGCGGCCTGGCGGCGGAATTTGGCGTCGCAGCCAGTCGCATTGCCCACGGCGTGCCCATGGGCGGCGAGCTCGAATATGTCGACAGCAGCACCCTGTATCGCGCTATTGCGTCGCGTACAGCAGTCGAATCAGCGTGATGTTGCCGACTGCGTGCTGCGCAGCAGACGCCGGTAGCTTTCGTATCGTCGTGCGCTGATCTCAGCTTTTTCCACCGCGGTCTTTACCGCACAACCCGGTTCCCGCATATGCCGGCAATCCGTGAATCGGCAATGCGCAGCCGCGGCAAGAATCTCGGCAAAGCCAACCTGCACCGCGCGGTCATCGTCTATCACGGGCAGAAAGTCGCGCACGCCCGGAGCGTCGATCAGGCGCCCACCGCCAGGCAATGGGTGCATGACCGACGCGGTGGTCGTGTGCCGGCCTTCGGCAGTCCCGCGGGTCAGCCCGCTGGTGCTGACTGCTACGCCGGGTACGAGTCGATTGATCAGCGAGGATTTGCCGACGCCTGACTGCCCGACCAGGATGCCTGTCTCGTCGTCGAAGGCCTGGGCCAGTGCGGGGAGGCCCTGGCCCGCCTGGGCCGACACTTCCAGCACGCGATAGCCGGCCCGGCGATAGGTGTCCAGCTCCGCCGGATCGGGCCTCCCCAGCTCGCACTTGTTGACCACAATGATTGCACCGGCGTCCATGTCGGCGGCGGCGCACAGGTAACGGTCAATCACAAACCAGTCGGGCTCGGGTTCGCTGGCGCAGACCACCCCCACGAGGGTGAGGTTTGCCGCCAGGACCTCGGTGGTGTTGCGCGCGGTATCCAGTCTGCGCAGGGAGTTGGCGCGCGGTTGCAGGGCCGTCACGGTGACTTCGTTGTGCTGCCCCGGCTCCCACTGCACCCGGTCACCGCACACGACGCGCAGCCGACGGCCGCGCACGACGTAAGGGTGCTCGGCGGCGTGCGCGTCTTTCAGGCGCCCCCGGCGCCCGTGGGCTGCAACAATCACCGCCGTCCGCGCGTCGCCAGGCTCAGTCATGAGGCCGCGTGATGGCGCCGCGCTTTGCTAGAATCGGGGTTCGTTCCACTGTCTCCCGCGCGTCTATGGCGACCAACGAAAGCAGGTTGATCTGGATCGATCTTGAAATGACCGGTCTCGATACCAGCCGCGACGGCATCATCGAGATCGCGACGATCGTGACGGACGGAGATTTGAATGAGATTGCCGAAGGTCCGGTGCTCGCCATTCATCAGCCCGACCACGTGCTCGACGGCATGGATGAATGGAATACCCGCCAGCACGGCAAGTCGGGTCTGGTCCAGCGTGTCAGGAACAGCACAATCACAGTGGAGCAGGCCGAGCAACAAACCCTGGACTTCCTCGGCCGGCATCTCGATGCGAACACGTCGCCGATGTGCGGCAACAGCATTTGCCAGGACCGGCGGTTCATGGCCCGCGAAATGCCGCGGCTGGAAGCATTTTTCCATTACCGCAATCTCGACGTCAGCACTTTGAAAATTCTGGCCGGCCTCTGGGCACCCAACGTGCTGCAGGGCATTGGCAAGGCGGCCGAGCATCTCGCGCTGGCGGACATTCGTGATTCCATTAACGAATTGCGCCACTATCGGGAACACCTGCTCCGCGTGGCCACCGACTGAATACCAGTATCACGCCGCGGCGATGAACAGGCCAATCATGCAGGCAAAGCCGGTGAGCCAGGCGAAGGAGCGTGGCAGGCCCTTGTCGCTGACATAGGCCAGGCCGTGGACGATGCGGGCAGCAATGAACACGCCGGCTAGAACGTCGATGGTCAGCTGCGCGGCGCCGCCTGTGAGATGCGCGATGATTACGCCCGCAGCGAAGGGCGGGAAGGCTTCCAGCGCGTTCTGCTCGGCCCAGTGGGCACGCTGCGCACGGCCCTCGGCGCGGGCCAGCGCCGCGCGAGGACGGTCATTGTCGTAGTCCGCGACCCCGCTCTTCGCGATACCAATCCATACCAGCGGCAAAATGGCGGCGACCAGCACGCACCAATAGGCAAAAGTCATCAGGAACCCCCGGGAGCCGAACGTCGAAAGGCCTAAAGTGGCTATGTTAAAGTCTAGCATTCCCCGGCCCCGTGGCCGGGTTGTTGCGAAGGGGATACGGGTGTTGGCCAGCAGGGACAAACTCGCAGACGCGCGGGCGCGTGGGCGCGCCTTCGTGGCGATTGGGGTGCTGATTCTGGCGAGCGTTGCGTCATTCCCCGCAACTGCCCAGCAAGGGGACCGCTGGGTCTCCGATTCTTTCGAAGTCATGCTGCGCTCGGGCAAGGGCAACCGCCAGAGTATCGTGCGCATGCTGTCCAGCGGGTCTCAGGTTGAGCTGCTGGAGCTGGACGAGGCAGAGGGCTATGCGCGGGTGCGCACGCCGGGCGGCGCCGAGGGTTGGATGCTGTCGCGCTACTTGCTGAAGACGCCGCCCGCTCGGGTGCGCTTACCAAACGTGGAACAGCAGCTTGCCGCCAGTAATGGCAAGGCGAAGGAACTGCAGCAGCAGTTGGGCGAGCTGCGCAAAGAGCGCGATCAGCTGCAACGGCAAGTGGCCGAGCTGGAGCGTTCCGGCACGACCTTGCAGTCGCAACTCGGCGACATTCGCCGCCTGTCATCAAACGTCATCCAGATCGATCAGGACAACCAGCAGCTGCGCGAGCGACTGGCCGCGGCCGAACAGACGGTCACAGAATTGCAACGAGAGAACGAAGACCTGGAGGGTCGCGCTGCGCGCGAATGGTTTGTCGTCGGCGCGGGCGTCGTGATCGTGGGCATTATCCTTGGGCTGATTCTGCCGCGTCTCCGCTGGCGTCGTAAGTCCAGCTGGAGCGACTTGTAGAAAAACTGGTCGGCGACACTAATTCATCATGGTGGGAGCGGCTTTAGCCGCGATCTTGGTCGACTATCTGCCGCACTTGTCTTTGTCGCGGCTAAAGCCGCTCCCACCGATTTAAGCATTTGCAGCTGCCATCAGCGCCTGCAGCGGGCCGACAAGGCTAATTCTTCATGGTAGGAGCGGCTTCAGCCGCGTAGGGCCTTAATCTGGCTCGGCGGTCTGTTGAGCGAGATCGCGGCTGGTCGCTCCCGCACATCCATGTGCTGCGCGACATAAGGCCGTGCTGACCACAAAGCCGCTCCCACTGGAAAAGAGCCCGTGGCGGCCGTCGCCTGGCAGCGATTGGTTAGACGCTCTCGCCGGCCAGGAACAGCCAGGTGTCGAGCACGCTGTCCGGGTTGAGAGAAATGGTCTCAATGCCCTGATCCAGCAACCAGCGAGCGAAGTCGGGATGGTCCGACGGGCCTTGGCCGCAGATACCGATGTACTTGTTCTGGCGGAGACATGCGGAGATAGCCATCGTCAGCAGCGCCAGCACCGCCGGGTCGCGCTCGTCGAAGCGGTCAGCGATCAGGCCCGAGTCCCGGTCCAGGCCCAGGGTCAGCTGCGTCATATCATTGGAGCCGATGGACATGCCGTCGAAATGCTCGAGATACTGGTCGGCCAGCAGGGCGTTAGTGGGAACTTCGCACATCATGATGAGCTTGAGACCATTGTCGCCGCGTTTCAGCCCGTTCGCCGCCAGCAGTTCCACAACGCCGCGGCCTTCATCGACGGTGCGTATGAACGGCACCATGACCTGCACGTTGTCCAGGCCCATGTCTTCACGGACCCGCTTCAGCGCCCGGCATTCGAGTTCGAAGCACGGTCTGAAGCTGTCGGCGAGATAACGCCCCGCGCCGCGAAAACCGATCATCGGGTTCTCTTCGTGGGGTTCGTACTGGCGTCCGCCCACCAGGTTCGCGTATTCGTTGGACTTGAAGTCCGACAGTCTCACGATCACGGGCTTGGGTGCGAAAGCGGCGGCAATGCTGGCGATGCCTTCACTCAGCTTGGCGACGAAGAACTCGATGGGATCCGGGTACCCTGCAATGTGGGTGTCGATCTCCCGTTGCAAGGCGGGGCGCAGATCCTTGTATTCAAGCAGCGCCTTCGGATGCACGCCGATCATCCGGTTCACAATGAACTCTAGTCGGGCCAGGCCAACACCCTCGTTGGGAATACCGGCGAAGTCGAAGGCCCGTTCCGGATTACCGACGTTCATCATCAGCTTCACCGGCAGCTCGGGCAGCCGCTCCAGCTCGATGTGCTGCTCTTCGAAGGACAGGCACCCGGCGTACACGAGGCCTTCATCGCCCTCGGCGCAGGACACCGTCACTTCCTGGCCATCCTGCAGGGCCTCGGTGGCGTCGCCGCAGCCTACGACGGCGGGAATGCCCAGTTCACGGGCAATGATGGCCGCGTGACAGGTGCGCCCGCCCCGGTCGGTGACAATCGCCGCAGCGCGCTTCATCACCGGTTCCCAGTCCGGGTCCGTCATGTCTGCTACCAGCACGTCGCCCGGCTGCAGGCGGCTCATTTCACCAACGTCGCGAATATTGCGAATCTTGCCGGCACCGATCTTGTGACCGATGCTGCGTCCCCGCACCAGCACCTCGGCGGTGTCCTTGAGCGTAAAGCGCTGCAGCGCGTTGCCTCGGCGGCTCTGCACGGTTTCCGGGCGAGCCTGCAGCAGGTAGATCTGGCCGTCTTCGCCGTCTTTGGCCCACTCGATGTCCATCGGCCGGCCGTAGTGTTCCTCGACCGTCAGCGCATATCGCGCCAGCGTTTCGATCTCGTCGTCAGTGAGCGAGAAGCGCTCCTGTTCAGCGGGGTCGACGTCTATGGTCTTGACGCTGTCGCTGCCGCCGGTTGCGTAGACCATCTTGATCGCCTTACCGCCGAGCTGCTTGCGCACGATAGCTCGTTTGCCCGCTCGCAAAGCGGGTTTGAAGACGTAGAACTCATCCGGGTTGACCTGGCCCTGCACGATGGTCTCGCCGAGCCCGTAGGCGGAGGTGATGAACACCACATCCCGAAACCCGGTTTCGGTATCCAGCGTGAACAGCACGCCGCTGGCAGCAAGGTCGCTGCGCACCATCTGCTGGATGCCGGCCGACAGGGCCACCTGGTCGTGGGCGAAGCCCTGGTGGACCCGGTAGGCGATGGCGCGGTCGGTGTAGAGTGACGCGAATACGATGTGAATGGCCTGCAACAGGCCATCGATGCCGCGAACGTTCAGCAGGCTTTCCTGCTGGCCGGCGAAAGATGCGTCTGGCAGGTCTTCGGCCGTGGCCGACGAGCGAACTGCCACGGCCAGGTCTGGTCCGTGGCCGGCGGTGAGCTTGTCCCACTCGGCCCGGATTTCGGCCTCCAGCTCCTGGGGCAGCGGCGCCTTAAGCACCCAGTCGCGAATCCTGGCGCCGGTTTCGGCCAATGCTTCGACGTCATCCACGTCGAGCCTGTTAAGCTCGCCATTGATCCGGTCGGCGAGACCATCCCGGGCGAGGAAGCCGCGGTAGGCCTCGGCCGTGGTGGCAAAGCCACCCGGAACCTTGACGCCCAGGCTGCCGAGCTGGCTGATCATCTCGCCCAATGACGAGTTCTTGCCGCCCACGGAGTCCAGGTCCTTCAGACTCAGTTGCTCGAGTGGAATCACCCACGCCGTCACGGCAGTCTCCCTTGAGCTGTTTCCCCAGAAGTGGAAAATTCGGTTAAGCAGGATTCAGGATCTAATTCAGTCAATGGCACGCCGGACAGTTTTTTTTGTATCGGACCAGACCGGGGTAACGGCGGAAACGCTGGGCCACAGTCTCCTCACGCAGTTTGACAGCCACGACTTCGATCGGGTGACTCTGCCATTTGTCGATAGCATTGACAAGGCACGGGACGTCGTCGAGCGGATCAACGCCACCGGCGTGGAGCAGGGCACCAGTCCTATCGTTTTCAGTACTCTCGTGCAGGATGAGTTCCGCGAGCAGTTCCGCCATGTCAGGGGGCTTTTTCTGGATTTTTTTGCAACTTTTCTGTCGCCCCTTGAGCGCGAATTGCAGACCGCCTCATCCCACGCCGTGGGCCGTGCCCACGGCATGCATGATGTGGGTGCCTACGATCAGCGCATCGAGGCCACCAACTTTGCCCTGAACTACGACGACGGCACGCGCACACGCGACTATGCGCGTGCCGACATTATCCTGATCGGGGTGTCCCGCTCGGGCAAGACGCCTACCTGTCTTTACCTGGCGATGAGCTACGGCATCTTCGCGGCCAACTACCCGCTGGCCGAGGATGAACTGGAAACCGGCGATCTGCCAAAGGCCCTCGAGCCTTGCCGCGACAGGCTATTCGGACTGACTATTGAACCGGAGCGCCTGCAGGAGATCCGCAAGGAACGGCGGTCCACGGGAAAGTACGCCAGCCCGCAGCAGGTGAACTTTGAGCTACGCGCCGCAGAAAGCCTGTTCGCGCGTTACCAGGTGCCGTACCTGGATACGACGCGGCTCTCTATCGAGGAAATCGCCAGTACGATCCTCGACCGAACCCGTATCGAGCGGCGCACGCGGCGACTGTAGGTCAAATTGCGGCCGTGGGTGCGGTAAGCCCGGTAAATTTTTTGATCTGACCGAGTTCCACGGCGCGTTGGCCCAACGAGGCGAGGGCATCGGCCACGGGTTGTTCCAGCTGTCCCCCGGCATGCTCAAATTGTTCGAGGTACACACGCAAGGTCGCACCGGCGGTCCCGGTGCCCGACAGCCGGTAGACAATGCGGCCACCGTCGGCAAGCGCCACCCGGATACCCTGGTGCACGGACTCGCTGCCGTCCACCGGGTCCTGGTAGCGGAAATCGTCGGCCGTGGTGATCGAGATACCGCCGATGTCGCGGGCGGGAAGCTCCGGCAGGCTGGCGCGAAGGGTCTCGACCAGGGTCCGCGCCTTGTCCGCATCTTCAATGTAGTAGTCCTGGCGTTGATAGTAGTGGCGGCCATAGCGGCGCCAGTGATCCCGGACAACGTCGCCGAGACTCATTTGCAGCGCTGCCAGCAGGTCCATCCAGAACAGCACGGCCCACAGGCCGTCTTTTTCCCGGGTGTGCGAAGAACCCGTGCCAAAGCTTTCTTCGCCGCAAAGGCCAATTCGTCCGGCTTCCAGCAGATTGCAGAAGAATCGCCACCCCGTCGGTGTTTCGTAGCAGGGGATGCCGAGAGCCTCTGCCACCGCATCGACCGCGCGGCTGGTGGGCATGGAACGCGCAACGCCGGGCACACCGTTGCGGTAGCCCGGCAACTTGTCGGCGTGGTGGAGCATGACGGCGATACTGTCGCAGGGTGAGACCATCATGCCGGGGCCGAGAATCATATTGCGGTCGCCGTCGCCGTCGGACGCCGCAATCAACGCCGGCGAATCCGGCGACTGCGACAGCTTGACAAGGTGGACGGCATCGACGGGATTCGGATCCGGATGAAAACCGCCGAAATCCGGCAACGGCTCGGCGTGCAGCACGGCGGAGTGCGGCGCACCCAACCGGTTGCAGAATATCTCGCGGGCATAGGGCCCTGTAACCGCGTGCAGCGCGTCGAAAGCCACGCGATTGCCCTGGCGGAGCCAGGCAGCCATCCGGTCGAAGTCGAACAGCGTTTCCATTAGCGCCGCATAGCCCGCCTCGGAATCCACGACTTCCAGCACGATGTCGCCGAGTGCGTATTCGCCCACGGTAGACAACGGCAGTTCCGGCAGGTCGCACAGGCGGTAGGAGCGAATCGTCTGGCTCGCCGCATAGATGGCCTCGGTAATGGCCTCCGGCGCCTGGCCGCCGGTGGCCGTGTTGAACTTTAAACCGAAGTCGCCGTCCGGACCCCCGGGGTTGTGACTGGCAGTCAGCAGCAACCCGCCCGCCGCTTGCTTGTCACGAATCAGGTGCGAGGCGGCCGGTGTCGACAGCCGGCCGTCCACGCCGGTGACAATGCGGCCGACGCCGTGCGCTGCCGCGATACCGGCAATGACCGGAATTGATTCCCGGTTCATGTAGCGTCCGTCACCGCCCACCACGAGGGCAGAGCCGGGGGCGATTTGCACCGTCCGAAAAATGGCCTCGAGAAAGGTCTCCAGGTAGTGGGGCTGGCGAAATACCGCCACCTTCTTGCGCAGACCGGCCGTTCCCGGCCGCTGGTCGCTGTATGGCTCGCATTGAATTTCCCGGCACTTTGCAGCGTGGTTCATCACGTAGTTACCTGAGGTGTAAAAGGACCTTCCCGATCTCAGCAGCGCATTATTTGCTTGACAAATTTCGCGCGACGCTATCTTCAAAGCAACGACGCCGTCACGGATTGACGGGAAAGTTGCTGTGCTATATTCCAAGCATGATCGCCGACAGCTACATGGTACCCGAAGGAGATGTCTGCCCTGGCAGCTTCGGCGGCTTAATGGCGCTCTACGAGAGTAACTACATCAAGCTCGATCATCTGCTGGGGGAATCACGTACCGGCGACGTTCAGGCGGTGTCCCGCGCGCCTGGGGATCTGCCCCTCTACCTGACTCAGGAAGCGCAGGATTCCCAGCGCTATACGCAGGATCTACGCCTGACTTACCTGTTCCGAAACTCGGGTCCCGCAGTTGCCGATCCGGATTTGCGGGTGAGAATTTACCTGGATGCCAGGGTGGCGGAAGTGCGGGGCTGGGCCGTTCACCATCGCCACGGCGTGTTGCTGCACCTGCGCCGCTGTTATGGCCGCGAGCTGGATCGACGTTGGGCACGCAACATGATGCTCAGCAAGTGGCTCGACTATCTGCTGGAACGGGGTCACAGTTTTCAGGATATCCACGACCACGAACTGGCCGATATCCTGGCCTGAAACGCTGCGTTTGCCGACTGAATCAACGTTTGTCCCGTCCGGGGCCGCTAGCCTGCGAGTGACCAGGATCCCGAACTGCAGCGCGAGATTCGCAGAATGGCCAGTGTCGTTTCCAATGTGCCCAAGCAAAAGGGCAAGCCGGTCGATGACGATCGGCTGCTGGACCTGTTCTGGAATCGCGCTGAGCTAAAAAAGGAATTAGCCCAGCTCCGGTCAGAGCGCGGGACGCTGCGTGAGCGCATTCGTCATCAGGAAGGCCAGATTCTGCGCGCCCAGCAGCGGGTGGAAGAGCTGGAAGGGCTGCTCGCCGATCCGACCCAGGCTGCCAACGCCGGGGTCTTCTTTCAATTGCGTGCCGTGTGGGGTTACGGGCGACGTCGCCTGATGCGGCTCAGCCGGGACCTTGCCACCCACGAACGCGAACGCACGCAACGTGCCGGGCAACATGCCTTCGAAAGCGGACGGGAAGCCGACCTGGCAGAGCTGGATGCCCGCTTTGCCGCGGCGGGCAATGCGTTGCGTGAGGCGCAGCAGGTCTGGCTGCACCTCGCCAGACGACGGCGCAGTTTGCTGTCGTGGTTCGGGCTCGGTCCGAGCCGTGATGAGCTAAACCTGGCGCAGGAGGCCCTCAAGCAGGCACACGTTGAGCGAGATGAGCTGGAGCAGCTCCGCCAGTCGAAACTGCACGAGGCCGCGCCCGATGCGGGAGAATTCGAACTCAGTTCCCGTCGCCGGGTGAACCTGGCGGTCATCGCGCTGGCCCAGGAACTCCTGCTGCATTTCGATGCCGACGAGCTTGCCGCCCTGGCGCGCGAGGCCGTGTCGCGGCAGCTAAGCGACGTGGACTACGGCTCGGCGTCGGTGTGCCGCCGATTGAGCCGTAAGATGGCAGAGCGGCTGCAGGCATTCGAAGCCACGACGGACCTGCCAGCGCGCATTCGCAGCCGCACGCGCTACCTGCAAGCCTGCGCTCGTTACCGGCTCGATACGGATGCCGTGCCGGTGGCCGGCTGCTTCACCACCATTCCGGTTGAACTCGACGAGAGGGGACAGCCAGTCAGCACGCGGGCTCTCGCCACGAACGTCCTCGTGGACGAGTACTGGGATCTCTATGCGGTGTTGCTGAGCTGACGCCAGGTCACGACTCTGTGGCCTGACTCAGCATCGACGGCCGGTCGGCCATATTGACCAGGTCGAGTAAGACCTGCCCTGCCTGGCTCTTCAGCACGTCGGTCCGGTCTTCGCTTTCGACTTCTTTCAGATCTCCAGCGGGCTCCAGCCCCAGCTCTGCACGCCGCTGGTTCTCGCGAGCCAACTGGGCCTCGCGCCGTGCCTCGCGTTCAGTGCGGCGAACTTCGAGGTTCAGAGACAGCTGCTTCTGGGCGCGGACTTCTTCGAGGGCCTGGATGTCCGAAATCAGGAACCGCACATCGGGGTCTGTCGTCAGGCGTTCGCGCTGGGAGCGATTCAGTTCATTGATGATTTCGTTCAGGGGCACATCGGCATCGAAACGGGTCGCGTCGATCTGGTCCCAGGGCAGTGCGCGTTCGCGGCTGCTTTCACCGATGGTTTCCGGATCTACCGGAGAAGGCAGGTCGATGTCCGGCAACACGCCGCGATGCTGGGTGCTGCCGCCGGTGATCCGATAGTACTTGCCGATGGTCAGCGTCAGCTGGCCCAGGCCTTCTTCAGGCACCCGGCGCACGTACTGGTCGAGCAC
This sequence comes from uncultured Chromatiaceae bacterium, assembly GCA_964613615.1. Classification (GTDB taxonomy): domain Bacteria; phylum Pseudomonadota; class Gammaproteobacteria; order Steroidobacterales; genus J054. Next base: position 6,164 of record CAZTIB010000149.1, on the reverse strand, counting down.
GTAGAGGTTTTGCACGGTGCCCTTGCCGAAAGTCTGCTGGCCAATCACGACACCGCGCTGATAATCCTGGATCGCGGCGGCGAAAATTTCCGATGCGGACGCGCTGAAGCGGTCCACCAGCACCACCATTGGGCCTCGATACATCGCAGTGGGGATCGGATCCTCCAGCACTTCGATGCGCCCGTTCGTGTCTTTCAATTGCACGACCGGGCCGCGGTCGATGAACAGCCCGGTGAGCGCTGTCGCCTCTGACAGGTGGCCGCCGCCGTTGCCGCGCAGGTCCATGATCAGCCCGTCGACCCCGTCTTCCTCCAGCTCACCAATCAGCCGTTCCACATCGCGCGTAGTGCTGACGTAATCCTTGTCACCCCGGTTCCGTGCTTCGAAGTCCTGGTAAAAGCTCGGCACGGTAATCACGCCCACACGGATCTTTTCGCCGTTGCGTTCAACTTCCAGGGTGTCGGCACTGGCCGCCTGTTCTTCGAGTTTGACCTTGTCGCGCATCAGGTCGATGATGACCTCTTCGCCTGGCATGGTGCCGGCCGGCAGAATCTGCAGCCGCACCCCGGTGCCGCGCGGGCCCCGGATCAGTTGCACGACGTCGTCGAGCTGCCAGCCAACCACGTCCACGAACTCTTCCTCGTCGCCCTGGCCAACGGCCGTGATGCGATCGTCGGGCTGAATACGCCCGTCGATTTCCGCCGGGCCGCCCTTGATCACGTTCAGTACCTTGACCAAATCGTCTTCGAGCTGCAGCGATGCGCCAATACCCTGGTAGGACAGGCTCATCTGAATCCGGTATTCCTCAGACTGCCGCGGCGACAGGTAGCTGGAGTGGGGATCCAGCGTGCGGGCGAAGGAATTCATGAAGGTTTCAAAAACGTCGTCGCTGTCGAGCTGGTTAACTCGCTTCAGCAAGCCTTCGTAACGCTTGGTCAACACCTCGGAGGCTTCGTCCCAGTCTTTGCCGGTGAGAATCAGGTTCAGGGCATCGTTCTTTACCCGGCGTCGCCAGAAGTTCTGCATCTCGCTGGCGGTGCTGATCCACGGCAGGTCCTCGCGGTCAAAACGGTAATATTCATCCAGCGTAAAGTCGGGCTCCGTTTGCAGGGCAAGCAGCGCGTAGCCCAGATTTTGCTGGGCTCGCAGTCGGTACAGGCGGAAGACATCGAAGATCGGTTCGAGGTCACCATCTCGCAACACATCATCCAGGCGCTGGCGATAGCGAGAAAAGTACTGGATGTCCGCTTCCAGGAAATACTGTTTGCCTGGATCGAGGGATTGAAGGTAGTTATCAAGTACAGTCGCAGACAGCAAGTCGTCGACCCGCGTGCGGGAATAGTGCTGGCGTTCGACGAAGCGCGTGACCATGCGTGCGACCTGGCGATGCCGGGCATCGGAAGCCAGAATCGACGGGGCGTCTGCGTCGGCGGTAGACCAGCCGGCGGCGGGCAGCAGTGCGAGCGCAGCGGCGATGGCAAGGAGCCAGGTTTGCGGTGCCCGCGCAACGCCCGGGCGCTGGCAGGGATCCTGTTGAGAGAGGGTTTTTCGCCGGAAAATCACGTGCATCGATTTGAGCCTATTTTTGTATTGTCTCGCAAGCGTTATTCGCACATTAGGCGCTGGCCAGGGGAGCCTTTTGCATGACGCCTTTTGCCGTCATTCTCGGGATCCTGATGGGCAGCCTGTCGGCGATAGCGTTTGGCCTTGGGGTCGTTGCCTTCATTTTCTGGTTGCTGGAGGACGACTATGCGCGATTTGCGAATGAAATGCCGATGCTGTTACGCAGCACAGCAATCTTTCTCGGCCTGGCAATCGTGGCCGCTGGCGCATTCGTCGGGGTCCTGAAGCTCCGTCCATGGCGTTTCCCGCTTCTCGGCCTCCTCTGGGCTGGACTGCTGGCCATGGGCTGGTATTACTGGCCCTGAACCTTCGGGAGGCGCAGAGCGCGTGTTCTTGTGCCGAGGCCGGCTCCTCGACTATATGCCGCCAGAGGGCTCGGGCGACGGGAATCAGACATAAAGGCCCAGATCCCGGCCCGCCGGGCGCCCGTCAGCGGCCGGCCTCCGCGGGGGTTCTACCGGCCCGCAGCAGCCTGAACACGGCCCACCAGGTCAGCAGGAATGCGGTCGGGCTCAGCAGCAGGCCCCAGGCCGCAGCCTTGCCTTGCCAGGCATCCCCGTAGACGCTGCCTAAAAAGCCCAATACACCGCCGTCGCCTTCGTAAGGGGCGAGCAGAGTCGTGCCGAAGACGTAAACCGCCACCGGGGCGAGCACCGCACCGCCGGCGATTATGGTCAACAACGTGATGATCAAACGGCGCAGGGGCCGAGGTGTTTTTGACTGGGACATGCGTGAACCGGGCGGAAACCACGGCTATTTTCGCACGGTTGGGCAGCCTTCGTCAGTTCGCGGGGGGGCGGCTGGATTGTGTCCGGCGAAAACGCCAGCGCAGGGTTAGCACCGCGAGACCAGCGTGGAGAGAAATGGCGCCGAGCAGCACGAGGGAGGGAAGAATCCAGGTCCATCCTGGCAGGTAGAGTGCCGACAGCAGAGCGGCGAGACCGCCCAGCACGTAGCAGTAAGGCAGGGCTTCGTACAGGGATTTAGGTAACCAGAGCTTGCATAATAGAACCCGGCCAATCCAGGTGGTGGACGGGGGGTTCGATGCGGGGGCCGGCGATCTTGCAGTAGGGCTGTGCATGGGCAAGGAGACGACTATGCCCAGTAGAGTGGCCGGTGTCTGTGAGGCCAATCACAGCTGCGACGCCGGCGGGTTCAGGCACTGCGTTTCGCCGTGTCATGCGTCAGCAGATCGATAAACTTGAACTGCATCTTGCCGAGGGCTACCAGGTCGCCGTTGCGCAAGCGATGCCGGGTGATTCGCGACGCGTTCACCAACACGCCGTTCTTGCTGCCCAGATCCTCGATGTAAGTGTCGCCGTGTTCCGTATATAACTTGGCGTGACGACGGCTTATGTACTGCCGGCGAATCTGGATGTCGCTGTCGGCCGAGCGCCCGATGACCATGGTTGGTTTGAACAGCGGATACTTCACGGCGCGCTCGCGGCCGACCGAGACCATCACTCGAGTGATCCCGGCGTCGCTGTCTTCGCCGCCATCCCGAGTATCGAGAGAGCGCGACATCATGCTGTCGAGCTCCCTGATGCGTGCCTCTAGCTCACCGATCTGCCCCAGGTCCTGGCCAACCCTGTCAAGGCTTTCGGCCTTGCGCTGCAGCTCTGCTTCCAGCTCACTGATCGTGCCCTGCTGTCGGGCCAGTTCCGCATCGGTCGCGGCGCATTGTTCCTGCAATTCCGTCACCCGTTCATCGAGCTGGCTGATCTCTACCTCGCGCGCCTCGCGTTCTTTGGCCAGTCGCCTTCGGTCGTCGCGCAGGCCGTGGAGTTCCTCGTCAGCGGCCAGCAGCGCAGCAGCGAGCTCCGCCGCCGACGTATCGACGTCAGCCATCCGGCGGTCTTTTTCCGACAGTCGATCGCGGGCCGTTGCGAGTTCTTCTTCCAGTATTTCCAGCTGGCCTGTCAGGGCAGCTTTGCGGGCGCGTTCTTCGCTGATGAATTCTTCCTGCGCAACGGAGTGGGATTCAGCTTCGTCCAGATTGTGCCGGGCGATTTTCATCTCCCCGGCCATGGTCTTCAGCTGCTGCTGCACGGCTTCTATTTCTGCCACTTTGTCATCGAGGTTCACCACGAGTGAGTCGCCATCGGCGCGGGTTGCCGCCAGGGTCTCACTCAAGGTCGACAGCTGGGTGTCCCTGGCGTCGAGTTCATTGCTCAGCGCCTGATTTTCGTTGCTGATTGCCTCAGCCTGCCGGCGAGAATCGACAGCTCGTCGCTCCAGCGTTTGCAGCTGTTCCGCCATGCGGCGCGCGTCCCGGTCCTGGCGAAGCAGTTGCTGTTCTTTGGCCCGGGCTGCCTGCTCGAGTGTCGCGAGCAGGCGAGTCTGGCGTTCGCAGGTGGTCTGAAGCGCTTGCCAACGCGCGCGTCGGCCTTCGAGATGGGTTTCAAGATCCTGAATGCGCGTCCTGCATTCCACCAGCGCCTGTTCCTGTGCTGCGACCTGGGCGGCACTGACTTCAAACGCCGCCTCCTGGGCCTGGCGGTCGGTCTGCTCGACGGTTAGAGCGTTGATCTCTGCCCGGGCCCGGTCTAGCTCCTCACGCAGGCTACCGAGTTCCTGATTGCGTGCGTCCAGTTCGTTTTGCTGCGCGTCGATCTGTTGCAGCTGCTCCTCCTGCAACGCGCGCATTGACTCGCCGGCATGCTCGAGTTCCACTCGGGCGCTGCTAGCCGCCTGCAGCTCTTCGTCCAGAGCCGCGATGGCCATGGACCGGGTGCGCAGTGACTCCTCTAGTTCCGCCGCCTCGGCGTCGCGCTCACGGAGTTCATCTGCGATTCCGTGCCAGCGCTTCTGGAGGGTCTTGAGGTCAGATTCCAGCCGCTCCAGCGTCGGGCTTTCGTCCAATATGGTCCGGCTGCGACGGGTCACGGTGACCCCCTCCAGGCGCAGCGCAGGGTGCTCGCCCGTGTCTTCGTCCGAATCGCCGATGGTGCTGGCTTCCACGGACTCGATCCGGGCCAGGGCTGCCTGATTTAGCACCGGCAGCTCATCCGTCGGATTATCGTCCAGAATATTACTTATTAAATCAAAAGCTTTTTTATTCTTTTTCATGCCCGTTCTTCTGCGGGTCGCGGTCGTTTTGTGCCCGTGTCAGCCAGCGTCTTGGCCCAGGGCAATCCTTATATTATGAGTACTCTAATACGCTTGCGCCTCGGATGCAGCTACGGCGCTTATCTTGTTGCCTGCCGCCGGAACTTCAGGAGCTTTTCTTCAGCGAGGCTGGGCAGCGCCTGGGTGCCGGCCAGCTCTGCAGCCACGGCGACTAACCGGTCGAGATCGACGGGTTCACGCTCAGCGGCCAGCGCAGCGGCGAGGGCTTCGATACCCACCGTGCCGTCCGTCGCGGCCGCAAGATCGTTGTCCAGGTCGTGAAATAGCACCACCCCGCGCGCGGTCACCGCGCCTGCTGACTGGCTCGTCAGTACGCCGTCGGTGGCAACGCCGCGGCGGCGGAATCGATCTATGGCGGCAATGAAACGCGCCGGCGATATCGAGCCGGAGCGCTCCAGGATCCAGAGAGTGAGGTACTCCGCCAGGCCCTCATCGATCCAGTCATGGTCACTGGCCGCTGGCACCGGCAGCACCGCGTGCACGGTTTCGTGAAGCAGCGTGCTCGTGCCATCCTCGCTCACCAGCGGCAGGTCGGCATGCATGAAGAGTGATTGTGGCCCCGACAGGCCGCCGCGCCACATCGGATCTGCCGCCGACACCACCAGCAGGCGCCCGGGCGACTGCGGAGCGATGTCGAGCAAGGTGGGCAAGGTCCAGCGCAACAGCGCGAGCATGCTGACCCGCTGCACGCCCTGCCCGATGGGCCCGGCAATCGTGACCTGGGTGCCATCGATGCGATCGCGCCGGATGCTCAGTTTGCCGGTGGCCACCCATCCCGTGGGCCGGTCGAACTTGCGGTCGGGGTTGCTGACTCGCCAGCGACGCCCGTCCAGCTGCGGGTAGCGCGTGACGATTTTCCAGCCCGCGGGCGCCGCAATAGACAAGCGGCTGCGAGACCTCGCGCCGTCTGCCTGCCTGATGCCGGCAGGCGGGAACAGGTCGTCCAGGCGAAATATGGCCCACGTGTCTTCAACCCGGGCATCGTAGCCGCCGGAACCCCGCCGATGCTTGAGGGTGGCGCGATAGTCCAGGCGCCCGCCGTCCGCCGGCACGTCCCAGATAACCTGGTCACCGCGGCGGCGGAACTCGCCGTCGCCAGAAAAACGTCCGTAACGTTCAGCCGGCGCGCGAAGGCGCAGCTGCAGCAGCAGCCCGGCGTCCTGGTCGACCCGGATGAAGGCTTCAGCTTTCGGGCGGCCGGGCTCGATGACGGCGCCAAAAGTGACCGGGTATTCGTGACTGTCGGCCACGACGAACGCAGGCCAGAGCAGGCACCAGCACAAGTAGTGCAGTAACGCGGCGGGTTGCACGGGCGCTAAGCGCTGCGGCTCAGGTGGACTCTTCGCTGACGATGAAGCTCCGCAGCTCCTTGGCCAGGCCTTTGCAGGCGGCGTTCTGGGTGCGGGCGATCA
>CAZTIB010000148.1:0-16944 GCA_964613615.1 uncultured Chromatiaceae bacterium | reverse complement strand
ACTGGTCAAGGTAATGAACGCGAGCGGCGCGAACTGGTCGCTGCGCCGTGCAGCCTTTGATGCGTCGGGCTTCGAGTACACGTCCGGCAATGCACAGGCGCGGCGGGTGATGACGCGCAAGATTATCGACGAGGCCGCAGCCTGCGGCGCGAAAACCCTGATCGTGCCCGAGTGCGGTCATGCCTACCCGGCCCTGCGCTGGAAAGCGGCTGACGAACACGGCGCACCCTTGCCTTTCGAAGTCCTGGCGATTTCCGAATTCATCGGCCGCGAGATCGATGCCGGTCGGCTCAAGCTTCGCAAGTCTGGCAATGGTGGCAGCATGACCTATCACGATCCGTGCAAGGTTGGCCGGCTTGGTGGCGTGTTCAACGAACCTCGCACCGCGCTGGCCGCGATGGGTGTGGAACTCAAGGAAATGGACTCCCATGGTAAGACCCAGTACTGCTGTGGCGGTGGTGGCGGCGTGATGCTGATCGACCGGGCTGCGCCGCTGCGCAAGCGGGCATTCGAGATCAAGATGCGGCAGGTCGACGATACGGGCACCGATGGGGTTGTAACTTCCTGCGAGAGCTGCCGGATGAACTTCGCGATCGGGGGCGACGGTGCCAACTGGAAAACGCCGGTGAAGAGCCTCGTGCAAATGGTCGCAGAACACCTGACTTAGATATAGCGCCGAGATGGGAGAGACCTGATGAATGAACGGGTTGTCGTAGATCCGATCACGCGGATCGAGGGGCACCTGCGCATCGAGGCGCAGATGGACGGCGATGTGATCGGCCAGGCCTACTCGTCAGGCACGATGGTGCGGGGCATCGAAATCATCCTGAAGGGTCGGGATCCGCGCGACGCGTGGGCCTTTGCCCAGCGCATTTGCGGGGTCTGCACCCTGGTGCACGGCATCGCATCGGTCCGCGCGGTGGAAGACGCGCTGAACTACGAGATACCGCCGAACGCGAACCTGATCCGCAACCTGATGATCGGGGCGCAGTACATCCACGATCATGTGATGCACTTCTATCATCTGCACGCGCTCGACTGGGTGGACGTGGTGTCGGCGCTGCAGGCGGATCCGGCCGCGACGGCCACGCTGGCGCAGTCCATCAGCTCCTACCCCAAGTCGTCGCCCGGCTATTTCGCCGACACCCAGAAGCGCGTGAAAGAGTTCGTGGAAGCCGGGCAACTCGGTATCTTCCGCAACGGCTACTGGGGCCATCCGGCCTACAAGCTGCCGCCAGAAGCGAACCTGATGGCGGTGGCGCACTACCTGGACGCGCTGGTCTGGCAGCGCAGTGTCGCACGCCTGCTCACGATCTTCGGTGGCAAGAACCCGCACCCGAATTTTGTCGTTGGCGGCGTGCCCGGTCCTATCGACCTGAACTCTGATTCGGCCATCAACTCCAAGCGCCTGTCCCAGGTGCAGGAAATCATCAACGAGATGCGGATGTTCGTGGACCAGGTCTACGTGCCTGACACGCTGGCCATTGCCGGCTTCTATAAGGACTGGGGCGCGCAGGGCGAAGGGATTGGCAATTTCATGTGCTATGGCGATCTGCCGGAAAAGGGCATGGCGGATCCGTCCAGCTACCTGTTCCCGCGCGGCGCGATACTGAATCGGGACCTGAGCACCGTGTACGAGATCGACATGACCGCGCCGGACGAGATCCAGGAGTATGTGGCCCACTCGTGGTACGACTACACCACAGGTAACGAGAGCGGCCTGCACCCTTACGACGGTGAGACAGCCCTGAACTACACCGGGCCGCAGCCGCCCTTCGAGCAACTGGACGTGGAGCAAGGCTATTCGTGGCTGAAGTCGCCGCGCTGGAAGGGCAACGCGATGGAGGTGGGGCCGCTCGCGCGGATGCTGATGCTGTACGCGACCGGCCACGACCAGGCGAAGGAACTGGTGGATTACACTCTGAAGACCCTGGACGTGCCGGTGGGTGCACTGTTCTCGACGCTGGGCCGCACTGCCGCCCGGACCCTGGAAACGAAGATCCTCGCGGATACCATGCAGACATGGCTGGACAACCTGATTGCCAACATTCGCGCCGGCGATACCAAGACCCACAACGAGACCCTGTGGGATCCGTCGACCTGGCCGCGCCAGGCCCGCGGCGCGGGCTACACGGAGGCGCCCCGCGGCGCGCTGTCGCACTGGATCGTGATCGAGGACGGCAAGATTGCGAACTACCAGGCGGTGGTTCCCAGCACGTGGAATGCCGGGCCGCGCGACCCGAGCGGGCAACCCGGACCCTACGAGGCCGCGCTGGTCGGCCACCAGTTGCACGATCCGAAGCAGCCGGTGGAGATTCTGCGCACGATCCACAGCTTCGATCCGTGTATCGCCTGCGCGGTGCACGTCACGGATCCGGACGGTGAGGAGCTCGTTCAGATCAAGGTCTGCTGACCTCTCGGCCCTGCGCTTCAACTGCAACGCGCTCAGGCGCTTCCCGCGAGCTTGCGCCGTGGCCGGGCTGTTCCTGCTGCCGGCCGCTGGGCTGGCGGCCAACGGTGCCGACCGCTCCGATCCCATCGCGCCGGTGATTCTTGGCGTGACCTGGATCGTGTCCATGGCGATCCTCGGGCGGTTTCTGTCCCGCCGCGTTGGACAGCCCGCCGTCGTCGGCGAGCTGCTGATGGGTATCTTCGTCGGCAACGTCGGGTACTTTTTTGGCGGTGAACTGGTCACGTTGCTACGGGAAGTCCCCCAGGTCTTTGACGTGATGGCCGGCGTCGCGCCCGCATCCCGTTTCGACGCGAAGACCGCCGCCGAACTCAATCGCGTGCTAAACGGTTCCGACGGCGGCGTGCTGCTGCAGGTGGCGCACAGCGTGGACGTGTTCTCGCGATATGGCGTGATCTTCCTGCTGTTCCTGGTAGGTCTGGAGAGCAGCGTCGAGGAACTGCGTGCGGTGGGCGCCCAATCCGCCCGCGTCGCCTTCATAGGCGTCACGGTGCCATTCGTTCTTGGCGTGGGTGTCATGCAGTTGATGCTGCCCGATCTGCCTAACGACAACACGATGTTCGTAGCAGCGACGCTGGTCGCAACCAGCGTCGGCATCACGGCGCGCGTGTTGCAGGAACTAGGCAAGGAACACTCGCGAGAAGGCCGCATCATCCTCGGCGCGGCCGTGATGGACGACATTCTCGGACTCCTGATGCTGGCGGTGATCAGCGGTATCGTGGCATCGGGCGAGGCGAATATCGGCCAGATTCTCTGGCTATTGGCGTTGTCGCTGGTCTTTTTGGGCGGTGCGATCTATCTTGGTCCGCGCGTCCTTCGCTACCTTATCAAGATTCTCGCTCGACTCGACCGTGTCGAGGCAGAGATGTTCACCTCGTTTCTGTTTGTCACCATGCTTGCATGGGTCGCCGACCTGATTGGGCTGGCTACCATTGTCGGCGCCTTTACGGCGGGCCTGGTGCTGCGGGATTCCTATTTCGAGGACGTATACGATCCGCAGGACTTCGTGTCGGTCAAGGACTTGATCAGGCCCCTCGAGGTCATCTTCGTGCCGATTTTCTTCGTGTTGATGGGCATCCAGGTCAAGCTGGAGAAACTGTGGGACGTTCACGTGTTGCTATTGGCGGCGGCTTTGATCGCCGTCGCTATCATCGGGAAGCTGGTCTGCGGCCTGGGCGCGGGCAAGGGTGCGCGCCGGCTCGCGGTCGGCTTCGGTATGATGCCTCGCGGCGAGGTCGGACTGGTCTTTGCGTCGATCGGCAAAGTACTTGGTGTGATTGACGATACCCTGTTCTCGTCGATCGTGGTCATGGTCATCGTCACGACCCTGCTGGCACCGGGGTTATTGAAATGGTCACTGCGGCCCCAGGGAAGGGAGGCCCAATAATTCAGTCGGGATTGCCCGCTTGTCGCAGGTCGTAATAGGCCTTTCTATACTTCCTGGAACTCGGCCTGAGTTCAAATGCCTTGCGGAACTGATCCCGCGCGGAATCGTCGTCCCCCAGGTAGCGGTAGGTTTGTCCGAGCCAATAGGCGGAACGCGCACTGTCTGGATTTTCCGCTGCCCGCGCCAGGGCGATGTCGTGCGCTCTTTGTGCGTACTGTGAGGAGTCAGGCGCGTTTCCGAGTTGCCGGTAGGTCCTTGCCAGGGCCAGGTTCACCGATATCTGGTCAGGGCTCCTCGCGTAGCTATCCAGCGAAATTTCGAGCGCGCCGTTGGTGTAGAACAAAAAACGTTCTTCGTCGCCGAGTTCCCGATAGGCCCTCGCCAGCGCCCGGAGAATGGAAGTTCTGTTCGGCTCCGCTGCATTAACCCGCTGGTATAAATCGACCGTGTTGCTCCAGCGCCTATAATTGCCGTAACGGCCAGCAAACTTCTCATAACCGTTCACGAGCCGATTTTCGATCGTGGGCCGCTTTGTTGGCGAGTAATAGAACCACCACGTCGTGGATGCCGCGAGCCCGAGAGCCATTGCCAGGCCGACCGCCAGGATCCTGGCAAAGCCCCGCGAAGCCACTGGGTTCCATGGTGGCGGTGCGTGGATGTTCAGCTGGTGCCGATTGGCAAACCAGTACTGTGCTGTCATCGCAAACAATGCAACGCCGACGAGAATCTCGGCCACTTCGGCTTCATTGAATTGCAACGGGGCAGTTTCAAGCCAGGCGGCTGCGACGAAAAAAGGCGCCAGGTACAGCGGCGGCGAGGCGAGCCCCCGGGCGTAGCACCATACCGCCGGCTGCCACTGCAGCCTCATCAATACGGGATAAATAAGTCCGTAGGCGAGCAGTGCGATTGCCAGGGCGTAACTGATGACCTCCTTGGTGACGGTGCTGTACGGCCCCACCAGCAGGTTGTGCAGGTTTGTCTCGCGTTGGAGGTTGTATTCCCTGAATATCTCCGGAGAGCTCCAGCCGAAGATACGCTGGCCCCAGGAGATTTCCTCCATCACGGTGTAGAACAGTGCAAGGGCGAGAATCCCGAAGAACAGCCGGTGGTTGCTGCCCCGTATTGCGTTCATCAACGCAAAGGCAAAACCGCCGGCGAACAGGAAGACCTGGACCCATTCACCCAGCAGGTCTTCATAGGTGCCCCAGATATAGGCGACCGGGAATTGCCAGGCCATCAGCAGGTACAGGCCGCTGATCGCCAGGAATAACCCGACGGCCGCCGCGGAATGCAGCTGTTTGAACACTGACCTAAGCCTCAATGTCGATCTTCGGGCGATGTTCGCAAAGCTCTCCTGCAGAAGAAAGCTCGCTGGTACGGCCAGGGCGGCCGTTCAGGGCCTGGGCAGCGTATATTGATGGTCTGTTGCCTGAGGTACCAAGCGACGCTTGCCGGGTCTAAGTACTTGTCCTGATTGCATAAGTATGTGGCAGGCCGCGAGCATTAATGTGTCAAACCCTGAAATAACAACTTAGGCGAGAACGTGGGTAAAAAGAGTAACAACGTCGGCACTGCCAGCAAGACCAGCCTTGTGACTATCGACCCGGTCGATAATTTCTACCAGACCTGCGCTTTCATTCCGATGTCTTTCGCGCTGGTGACGACGGTCTACGAAGATGGCCAGACGGGCATCGGCCCGCACGCGCTGTGCTATCCCTTCAGCGTGGTGAAACCGTATTCCATGATGCTGATCAGCCGCGGCAGCAGCGGCACGGCCGCGAACATCCGCCGCACGGGCAAGTGTGCGTTGAATTATGTGTTGTTCGACCGCCAGCGGCTGCAGGGTATTGCCAACATGGGCTATCCGGGCATGGCGCTGGTGGACAAGCTCGAGGCGAATCCCTATACATTGGTCGATTCGCCGTCGCCGGAAAAAGCGGCAGATCCCGAATATCCGAAAATTATCGGCGAGGCTTTCCAGGTGATGGAATGTACCTGGGATGACCGTTTCGGCCTGCATCAGCACAAGGATGCCTTCGATCGGCCCTACGACTGTTTCTATTCACTGCTCGTCGATCACATCCTGATGCGCGAGGACCTTGCGCCAGGTGTCGAGAAGGGCGACATATTCCCCGACATGCCGGTCTTCTATGGCTACCGTGCGAACCGGGAATTCTGGTTCGCAAAGCATGACGAGCCGTTCGGCGTGCCGCTGCCCGAGGTGGAGGGCATGGAGTATCAGACAGTCTTCTACCAGGCAAACCGCATCGATTCGAACGTGCGCTTCACCGAGGATGCCTGCAAGCAGCTCACCGGTATCCCGACACCGTTCATGAAGGACGCACTGAAACAGATCGTGGACGCGGCCCTGGAGAAGGGCGTCAGCCAGGTCGACGAGGAATTCCTTCAGCAGCTCACGGCTGAGCGCAGCTAGGGCTAGCCGGATGCCGCTCGCAGCGCCTCGGCGCGGTCATAGCGGGGCTTCCACAGCGTAATGGTGACCGGCACCGCGATGTTCAGCCAGAAGGCCGTCAGCATCAGCGTATAGAAGGCCTCCGTGCTCAATATCTGGTTCTGGACGTAGGCGATATCCATAACGACGAACGCGAGTTCCGCGCGGCCGAGCATACCGAAGCCGATCAGCATGCTTTCGTGGAACGTGAAGCCACCGGTGTAGCGGGCCGCCACCGCGGCGGAGATGATCTGCGCAAAGAACAGGCCCACCAGCAGGGTCATGCTTTCCGGAATGATGGACATGAAGATGTCCCAGTCAAAGACGATCTTGGTACCGAGGTCGATAAAGAATACCGGGCCGATCCAGGAGAAAGCCGCGTTGTCGACGACAGCCTTGGTCCTGTTGTAGGACCAGCGCACCCGCTTGGGATCGAGCAGGAAATATTCTTCGCGCAAGATCAGGCCGGCCATGTAGGCGCCCACCGCGGGATGGAAGCCGAACTCGTGGGCCACCAGGCCGACCACGAGGGCCATCAACAGGACGGTGAGGGTCGAATGTTCGCCGTCGCCGGCGGTCAGCAGATCGCGGGCACCAAAGCGGCCGATGAGCGGAATCCTGGCTACCCAGCCCTCGAGGTCATGGGGCAGCAGGTAGCCGCTGATCAGCGCCACGCCGCCGAAGAACAGCAGTGCCTTGCCCACGATCAGCAAAATTGAGGCCGGGTCCAGCGTCGCCTGCCCCGTTGCCAGGGGGACAAGCACCGCGACCAGCGCCAGGGACGCAATGTCGTCGAGCACGGCAGAGGTCATGATGCCCGTGGCTGCGCGCGACGTCTGCAGGCCGAGACCCTTCAGCGAGACCATGGTGAGCGACACCGCGGTGGCGGTCATCGTCAGCCCGCACATCATGGAGATATGCGTGTCGCCCCAGTAATAGTCGGCGAGGAAGTAGGCCGTCAGGAACGGGGCCACCGCACCGAAGAAAGCAATGCCCCAGCTGCGCTTGATGCTCCTGATGAAGTTGCGCGTGGTTTCCTCGAAGCCCAGCGCAAACATGATCAGGATGATGCCGAGCTCGGCAAAGCCGCGGATGAAAGGCGCGGTGTCCGTTGGCAGGATACCGATGTTGACCATCACCGCGCCGAAGGCGATGAAGTACAGGACGGACGTCAGCCGGGTCCTGGCGGCGACCACGCTGGCCACGAGGACACCGGCCCAGATGATCGCCAGCTGTACCAGTGGATCCATAAAAAACAGCTTAACTCTTCGCGCCTCTTTGTTTTATAAGGGGTTTCCTGTTATCGCTCAAGCGAATGCTGCGCGTAGCGCCCTGGCGCGGACCCTTCGGATAACGCCTATATCAAGATCGATCGCAGTCGCCGTATAAAGGAGTTGTTCGCAGCTGTCGATGGGTTATCTGATGACCGCACAAACTGCATCTCCTCTGAACTACGAAGACGTGACATCCATTGTCGGGCCGCTGGATCAGGATCTGGTCGCGCGCATCATCGCCACGGGGGCCACCTCCGCCGACGTGCTGGAGGCGTTTACCTGGTTCAACTCGGAAGACGCGCTCGGCCCGGATCCCCGCCACCACGCCAGCGGCGTGGTAGCGAGTGTCTATGCGATCCTGGTATCTGCCCAGGATGACGACGGCGACCGGCGGGACTAGCGGGTCGGGGCGCTACCCGCATCACGCAGGTAAGCGAGTCCGCCTTGCTACACAGAGACAATTTCCAGCGCTGCCCGTTCCCCGGACTCCATGGCCGATTCCATGCCAATCTCCTGCAGCCGGGTGTGCTCGCCGGCGAAGTACATTCGCGCGTGAGGGGCTAACATGGCCGGCACGTAGCGAGTGACCATGCCGGGACGGAAATCGTGGCGGCAGCCGCCTATGTCCGTTTCCAGGCGCCACGAGTGGCTTGCCACGGCTTTCAGCTGGCCGCGCAGTGCAGGTCGCAGCCGGGCCAGGTCGTTGACCACGAAGGCCCCGCGCTCTCCGGCCGGCAACTGGTCCAGCGCGTCAGCTTTGCGCCCCACGAGGACGGCGACGATGCGGTCGCTGTCCACCTGTTGCCGGTAGAGATTCACGGCGCCGTCGGTCCAAAGGGATGGCGCGTAGCCATCACGTTGCCAGTATTCCCCGGCGCTTTGCTGCATAAAAACCTGGCTGGTATTCGCCCACCGCATGTTCGCGATGGCCTCGGCCTGCACACCGGTGAACGCCGGGGTCACTGCGATGCGCCGGAGGGCAGGGAAGGGCATGGCTGCAATCACAAAGTTCGACCGGAAGACTGCGCCTGACTCGCAGGCCGTTTCCACGCCGTTGTCAGTCATGGTAATTGCGCGCACCCGCTGGTTCAGTCGCAGCCGGTCACCCAGGACTTCGCCCATCGCGTCGGTCAGCTGTGAGGTTCCACCGGCGAACCTGTCTACGCCACCGCTTTGTCGGTTGCCGGCGGCCCTGCGTGCGAGCCCCATGCGCAGGCCGTCCTGCAGGCTGGGCAGAATGGACGTGTCGCCGCTGTCAGCGGTAATGAGGCCTTCATTGACCAGTCGCAGGCCCTCGGCGGACAGGCCCTGGGCTTTGAGCCAGTCGTGCACCGAGACATCCAGGGGCCGGGCTTCCGGGCGCAACCAGTCGTCTGGCCGCAGCAGCGGATTGTGCTGCGTGATCACGCTTTGGAACAGCGCCGGCGGCGGCACGCGGCGTTCTTCGTCCACCGTCAGGTTCAGGGGCGAGTCGGGCCAGTCTTCCATCCGGATCAGCTGGCCCTGAACGGCTAGCGAGAACGCGCCGACCGGGTTCCCGCGAGGTTCCAGCGGCAGCTCCAGCCGGCGCGCCATGTCCCGCACCCGCGCGTAAAGCGGACCCACCTCTGTGGCGCCGAGCTCCGGTTGCCCGGGCAGCTGGTAATCGGTGTGCACGCGGCCGCCCGGACGCCTGCCCGCTTCCAGCACGATCACGCTCAGCCCGGCGTCCTGCAGGCTGATCCCGGCATTAAGGCCGGCCAGGCCGCCGCCGGCTATCACCACGTCTGCCCGGTCCCGGCTCAGCGCCCGGGTGGGCGCCAGCAGGGCCAGGCTCAGGCCGCCGGCAACCCCAGCAACCACCCGCCTGCGGTTTACGGCTGTCATGGGAATCCTCGTTACTTGCTGCGCCATTACAGGCCAAGCTGCCGGAGCGCCGCCGCCCGGTCAAGGGCTTGCGACCTCCATCACGTTAAAGGCGAATGGCGCTGGTGTCTCGGGGCCTGCTTCGGTAAAAATGCGCAATGATCGTCAGCCGCTTGCCTTTGCTGTGTTGCCTGCTTTGCCTGCCCGTTGCCGCGGCGACGGGGCAGGACGCGGCCGGGTTGTTCGCCACCTTCAAGGACCGCATTTTTCAGATTCGCGTGATCGACCAGGAGGCGGAGGAAAAGTCTGCCCTGGGCACCGGGTTCCTGGTTGCCTACGATGGTCTTATCGCGACGAATTATCACGTGATCGCAGACTATGCCGACAAGCCCGACAAGTACCGCCTGGAGTACGAAGACGAGCAGGGCAACAAGGGCGGGCTGACACTGCTCGATATCGACGTCATTAACGATCTGGCCCTGTTGTCTGCGGCGGCCCTCGGCCGCGAGCCTTTGCGCATACAGCTCGATGAGCCGGACCAGGGCGACACGATCTACTCCATCGGCAATCCCTATGACATCGGCTTCACGGTGGTGCCCGGGACATACAACGGCATTGCACAAGACAGTTACTACAAGCGTATCCACTTTTCCGGTTCCATTAATGCCGGCATGAGCGGTGGCCCGGTGTTGAATGCCGCCGGCGATATTGTCGGCATCAACGTATCCACCGCCGGTAACCAGATCAGCTTCCTGGTCCCGGTGGCGGCCTTGCGTGAGCTGATAGGCGCACGCCGTGCAGCCGATGCACCGGTGGTAGATTTTGCTACGCGCATCAGGGAACAACTGGTTGCGAATCAGCGTGGCCTGATCGACGGGGTGCTGGCCGCGGAATGGCCCACCCAGGAGTTGGGTGGGGGGGTCGCTGTCGATGAAATGGCGCCTTTCGTCAAGTGTTGGGGTGGCTCGACGGACGATAAACGACTCTACAGAACCGTATCCAGCTCCTGTAGCAGTGACGAAGATGTCTATGTAGGCCCGGGCCTGCGGACGGGCGTGATCGCCTATCAGTTCTTCTGGCTCGAGGCTGACGATCTCAGTGCGCCCCGTTTTCAGAGCTACTATCGCAGCCTGTTTTCGGACTTCATGCCCGACAACGGGGCCGACGAGGACAATGTCACGAACTTTGCCTGCGACGAGATGTTCGTCGAGCCAGCACCGGGTGCCGTAGACAAAGTGGTGCTCTGTCTCCGCGCCTACCGCAAGTTCGGCGGCCTGTACGACGCTTTGTACGTGAGCGGTTCCGTCGACTGGCAGGACCGTGCCTTCATCAGCCATTTCACCCTGGCGGGTGTCGAGCCGGGTACGCTGACGGCTTTCATGGAACGTTTCCAGCAGGTGGTGCGGCGGTGACCACGGTCGTAGAAGTCCGCGGTCGCGGCGGTCAGCTGCTGGAACGCTTTCGCAGCGACGCGGCGCAGATTTCCATCGGCCGGGCATTCGACAACGATCTGATCGTGGAAGACCAGTATGTCTCTCCGCACCACGTGACCCTCGTGCGGGCGGGTGACGGGTGGCTGATCAATGATCACGACAGCCTGAACGGCTACGAGCACAGTGCGCGGCTCGGAAGGGACGGGGATTGCCTGCAATCGGGTGACCGGGTGCGCATCGGCCACACCGAGCTGCGCGTTTATTGCGAAGAACATCCCGTGGCAGAAGCCATGCCTGTGGATGGCACTGAAGCCCGCTTCGCAGGCCTTGGCCGACACAGCGTGTGGCCTGTGTTGCTGCTGGTCTCACTGGGCGTGTTACTGGTTCAGGCCTACCTGGGCAGTTTCGAAGAATTTCGCTGGTTGCCAGGCCTCGGCGAGCAGGTTAACTGGCTGCTGGGAATCGCTATCGTTGCGGCGTTCTGGGCCCTGGTCGGGCGCCTGCTCCGCCATCGGGGGGCTTTTCTCGCCCACCTGTCCATCTGGTCCGTGTACGGCATCTTCGCCGCACTGGCCGGTTGGCTGGCGAGCTTCGTCGCTTACAACCTCAACAGCGGCAGCGTATTTGCCGTCCTGGACCAGGGACTGAGTTTCGGCCTGCAGATCGGCGCCCTTTGGGCTAGTCTGTTGTTGGCCACGACCCTGCAGCCGCGGTGGCGGTTCGTGTGCGCCGTGAGTGTATCGGCTGCATTTATTGCCATCGGTCTGGTGACGCGGATGGGGATCGAGCGCGAATTTTCCACCATCCCGGACTATTACGGCCAGGTCATGCAGCCAGGTTTGCGCTGGGCTCCGGCGGTGAGCCAGGCTCAGACGGCGTCGGCAGTGTCGCAGCTGGTCGAACTCGTGGATGCGGAAGCGGAGCGGCTGGCTGCAGAAGCGGCACAAAAGCAGAAAAGCCGGCGCACATCCGTCGGCGAAGGTGACTGACGCCGCGGTCTTTCAGTACATCAGGGGTACGAGCCAACATGGACATTGCAATACTGCTATACGACGGTGTGACGGCGCTCGATGCGATTGGTCCCTACGAAGTTCTGCACCTGGCGCCCGATGCCCAGGTGAAATTCGTCGCCACTCAGCCCGGACTCATCCGGACGGATTTCGGCATGCTCCACCTCAACGCGGATTACGCGCTTGCCGATGTGCCGACACCGGACATCCTGCTGGTGCCCGGCGCGCCGGACCCGGGTGCGGCGATGGGTGACGAAGCGGTGCACGCGTGGTTGCAGCAGGCCCACGCCACCAGTACCTGGACCACGTCGGTTTGCACCGGTGCGCTGGTGCTCGGGGTAGCCGGCCTGTTGAAGGGTGTGCGTGCCAGCACGCACTGGATGGCCTTGGACGCGCTCGGGCAGTTCGGCGCGCAACCGACATCCGATCGCGTGGTTCGCCACGGCAAGATCATGACCGCCGCGGGCGTGTCTTCAGGCATCGACATGGCCCTGACCCTGGTAGCGGAGCAGTGGGACGAAGCGACGGCCCAGGAGATTCAGCTGATCATCGAGTACGATCCGGAGCCGCCGTTCCAGGCCGGTTCGCCGGACAAAGCGCCCGCAGAGATACGCGACCGGGTCATCGCCAAGTACCAGGCTGCCATGCAGTCCTGAGTCCTGCCCCCACGCGCCAGGGTCGCGGGTGACCTCGCGGCCAAAACTGTGTATAACGGGCTCCGCGCCGGTTTCCTGCACAAAAACAACGACTAAGCCCCATGTCACGACAGTCTGGAGATGCCTGATGACCAACAGGATTCTGCTACCGGAATCTGAGTTGCCGACGCACTGGTACAACGCCATTGCCGACCTGCCCAGCCCGCCGGCGCCGCCCATGGGCCCGGACGGCCAGCCCGTCGGTCTCGATGCCTTGAGTGCAATTTTTCCGCCGGGCTTGATCGAGCAGGAAGTCAGCGGCGAGCGCTGGATAGAGATACCCGAGGAGGTGCGCGACATGCTGCGCATCTGGCGCCCGACGCCGCTGGTGCGGGCACATCGGCTCGAGCAGGCGCTGGGCACGCCGGCAAAGATCTTCTACAAGAATGAAAGTGTGAGCCCCGCCGGCTCCCACAAGCCGAATACGTCCGTGGTGCAGGCCTATTTCAACAAGATCGCCGGTATCAATCGCCTGGCCACGGAGACAGGAGCCGGGCAGTGGGGTTGTTCCCTGGCCCTGGCCGGGCAGTTCCTCGAGATGGAAGTGCGCGTGTACATGGTGAAGGTGAGCTACGGCCAGAAGCCCTATCGCCGTTCACTGATGCAGACCTGGGGTGCCGAAGTCTATGCGAGCCCCACGGACATGACTGAGTCCGGTCGCAAGGTGCTGGCCGAAGACCCGGAAAGCCCTGGATCCCTGGGCATCGCGATCTCCGAGGCCGTGGAAGAGGCCATCCATCGCAAAGACACGAATTACGCGCTGGGTTCCGTGCTGAATCACGTTTGCCTGCACCAGACCGTGATCGGTGAAGAAGCGAAAAAGCAAATGGCCATTGCAGGCGAATACCCCGATGTGGTGATCGGCTGTTGCGGCGGCGGCTCGAACTTGGCCGGCATCGCATTTCCTTACTACGCTGACAAGGCCGCCGGCAAAGAAGTGCGGCTGATCGGGGCAGAACCGAGTTCCTGCCCGAGCCTGACGCAGGGCGTGTATACCTACGACTACGGCGATGCGACGGGCCTGACGCCGATGATGAAGATGTACACGCTGGGCCATGATTTCGTGCCGCCGGGCATCCACGCCGGCGGGCTGCGTTACCACGGCCAGTCACCGCTGGTCAGCCAGCTGGTGCACGAAGGCCTGGTGGAGGCCGTCGCAATCCCGCAGCTGGAGACCTTCGAAGCCGGCCTGCTGTTTGCCCGCACCGAGGCTATCGTGCCCGCGCCGGAGGCCACGCATGCGATTGCCGCAACCATTCGCGAGGCGCAGCACTGCAAGGAAACGGGCGAAGCGAAAACGCTGTTGTTCTGCCTGTCCGGGCACGGCCACTTCGATATGATGGCCTACGAGCGCTACCTTGCCGGTGACCTCGAGGACTTCGAGTATCCGAGCAATGCCATTGCGCAGTCGCTGGAGCGCCTGCCGAAAATCGCCTGAGACCGGCCGCACAGCCGGGACAACTTTCAGTCGTCGCTCGGCGCCTTTACATAGGTGCCAGGTGCGTCTTCGATGACGGCCAGCTGCTCGTCGCCGGGCACTCGCGCCGGCACCATGGGGCCTGAATGGCGACTGAGCCACTGGTCCCAGTCCGGCCACCACGATCCCGGATGCTCTTCGGCGCCGGCGAGCCACGCGTCGAGATCCGTCGGCTGATCGTCGTTCATCCAGTACTGGTACTTGCGCTTGGCCGGCGGGTTGATGACGCCGGCAATGTGCCCTGAACCGGCGAGCATGAAACGTACCGGGCCGGAATACAGGCCGCGTGCCTTGAATACTGACGGGTAAGGGGCGATGTGGTCTTCTTTCGACGCCTGCAGGTAAATCGGAATCGTAATCTTGCGCAGGTCGATGGGTGTGCCGTTCAGTTCGATGCCGCCCGGCTTGGCCAGGTTGTTGTGCAGGTACATTTCCCGCAGGTAGTACATGTGAGTCTGGCGCGGCATGCGGGTCGCATCGGCGTTCCAGTGCAGCAGGTCGAAAGGCACCGGGTCCCGGCCGAGCAGGTAGTTGTTCACATAGAACGACCAGATGAGGTCATTCGCCCGCAGCATGTTGAAAGTGGTGAACATGGCCTGACCGTCCAGGTAGCCCTTCTCCTCCATCATGCTGTCGAGGTTATCGAGCTGCTTTTCGTCGACGAAGACCTTCAGGTCGCCGGCCTCGGAGAAATCTGCCTGGGCAGCGAAGAAAGTGGCGGCCTGGATGCGGTCGTCGTCGTGCGCGGCCATGTACGCCAGCGTTGCTGACAGCAGTGTGCCGCCGATGCAATAACCGATGGCAGACATTTGCCGCTCGCCGGTTGCCTGCTCCACCGCCGCGACGGCGCCGAGGATGCCCTCATCCATGTAGTCGGTGAAACTTTTTTCGGCGAGGCGCTCGTCGGGGTTGACCCAGGAGACCACGAACACCGTATAGCCACGGTCTACCGCCCAGCGCACGAAGGATTTTTCCGGCGTCAGGTCGAGTATGTAGTACTTGTTGATCCACGGCGGAACGATCAGCAGCGGCTGCCGGTAGACTTCTGCCGTGGTGGGTTGGTACTGGATCAGCTGGATCAGGTCATTCTGAAAGACCACCTTGCCGGGTGTGGTTGCAATGTTCTCGCCGAGCCGGAAGGCTTCGCTGTCGCTCATCGTAATCTGCAGGGCGCCGCCACCTTTTTCCATGTCACGCTGGAAATTCTGCAGGCCCTTGACCAGGTTTTGACCTTTGGTTTCGATGGTTTCCCGCAGCACCTCCGGATTGGTCCAAATGAAGTTGCTGGGTGAGAACGAGTCGGCGAACTGGCGCGTATAGAACTCGACTTTGTGGGCGGTCTGGTCGTCAATGCCCTCGATGCCGGACATGGTGTCGACCAGCCACCGGGCCGTGATCAGGTAAGACTGCTTGATGAAATCGAACAGCGGGTTCTCTTGCCAGTCGGGATGACTGAAACGCCGGTCACCGGGTTCGGGGCTGGCCGTTGCCTCGCCGCTGGCGCTGCCGGCCAATTGCCCGGAGGCCTTTTGCCACAGCTGCATGTGCTGTTGCCACAGGTTGATGTTGGCTTCCATCAGCCGGCCCGGGTCCATCCACAGTTTCTGCGCCGCGTCCGTCATGGCTTTGCTGACGTTCAGCGGATCCATGGACGTCGCACCCATGCCGTTGGACGACTGCAGCAGCTGCGTGTACATGCCCTGGCTGCGCTGTGCCAGTTCGAACAGTTCTTTTGAGAGCTGTTCGACGTCCGGTTTTTCGGCTGTTTTTTTGTCGTTCATTGCGCCAAGGCCTTCGTCTAGTCCTGCTTTTTCCCAGTACCACCTATCATCGCATCCAGCATCCGCTTCTGGAAATCCGACCAGGCCTCAATATTGCGATCTGCCATGGACTGCATCACGCCCATCGGCGTCTGGGACACCGCATCCTGAATCTGCTTCTGCCACTGCTGCTGTTGTTGCGTGAAGCTGGCGATACTCTGGTCCAGAAATTGTGTCATCAGCCCCTGCATCGGGTTGCCGTAGAAACGAATAATCTGCATCAGCATTTCCGTGCTGAGTATCGGGCGGCCGCCCTGTTCCTGTTCGGCCAGGATCTGCAGCAGGATATTGCGGGTGATGTCATCGCCGCTGGTGTCATCGACGACAGTGATCTCTTCGCCGCTTGCCACGAGTTTCAAAATGTCCTGCAGCGTGACATGCCGGCTCGCTGTCGTGTCGTACAAACGACGATTGGCGTACTTCTTTATCGTTCTTGGCATTCCGTTGATTCTAACCAATTGCGGCGTCGATAAACGAAAAAGGGGCGGCAGCCAATGGCTGCCGCCCCGTGCGCACATGGCAACTATTAACGCTGCGTCAGTCGGTTTTGACGGTCTTCGCGACCTTGCTGATTTCAGCCTGGGCCACCTCGGTGACTTCCCGCGTGGCGGTACCGGCCAGGTTGACGTACTTCTGTACGTGCTCGGCCATCTTCTCGCTGAAGGACCGGCCCTGGTCCATCTGCTGCCCGACGAAATCATTAACGTCCTTCGCCTGACCAGCCATCTTGGCTTGCGCCAGCGCGTAGTCGACGCAGTCGCCCATTACAGCCAGGTTCTGGCGCATGAAGCCCTCGAAGGTGTTGACGGCATAGCCGCCGAAAGCACGCATGGGCTCGACAGCCTGGCGTTGCATGTCAGCAAGACGGTCGAATTGTTCGTTGGCAGTTGTCATAACACAGTCCTCAGTAGTCAGTGGGTTGTTGCTATGACGAGAATGATACGGTGGTTTGTTGTGCAGTGCAAGAAACTATTTTGATTTGCTGGGAAATATATAAATATATGAAAAGTATAAAAAATTATGGAATTTTAGAGAAACTAGGCGATTCTTTACGTGCGACGCAACAGGCCGGAAGAGGCAT